>JBFILZ010000041.1:0-20183 GCA_041611945.1 Bacillus sp. (in: firmicutes) | reverse complement strand
TTTCCTTCGTGCGGTGAGAACTCATGGAAGCCTATTCAAAGTCCTGTGGGACTAGCGGGACAGGTGAGACCTGAAGGCGCTATCGCCGAGGGGCTCACCGCCCGCCCCACGGAAAGCGAGTGTTCTGGAACGAAGATCACCTTATTTTCAAGGTAGCCTATACAAAACATATAAAGATTAATAGTAGAAAATGGAGACGAACAAACGTCTCCATTTTCATTTATAGTGCTTTTAAATCTTCTATCCGTTCGAGAACAGTGTCACGTTTTTCACTATAATCTTTTTCTTTTTGACGTTCTTCCTCGATTACACTTTCCGGTGCCTTTTTTACAAATCCTTCATTGTTTAGTTTCTTTTGTACACGATTAACTTCATTATCAAGCTTTTCTAGTTCTTTTCTGAGTCTTTTAATCTCTTCGTCAATATTGATAAGACCTTCTAGAGGCAGTGATAGTTCAGCACCTGTTACGATAGCTGTCATAGCCTTTTCACTTGTTTCAATTGTTGTACCAAGAATTAACTCACTAGGATTGCAGAACTTCTCAAGATAGGATCGATTCTTCTCAAGCTTTTCAAGAACTTGATTATCCTTTGCCTTAATTCGAAGTTTAATCTGCTTACTCATTGGTGTATTTACTTCAGCACGAACATTTCGCACGGCACGGATTATATCCACTAATAGCTTCATTTCTCCTGCAGCTTGCTCATCTGAAAGTTCAGGTCTTGTTATTGGCCACTCTGAAACCGTAATGGATTCACCTTTATGAGGTAATGCTTGCCATATTTCCTCTGTAATGAAAGGCATGAATGGATGCAGTAATCTCATTGTCTGGTCTAGAACATATGCTAGTATGGATCGCGTTGTAAGTTTTGACGTTTCGTCTTCACCGTATAATGGCAGCTTAGCCATTTCAATATACCAGTCACAGAAATCATCCCAAATGAAGTTATACAGTATACGCCCAACCTCACCAAACTCATACTTATCTGTAAGTTTAGTTACTTCTTGAATGGTTTCATTTAATCGAGTAAGAATCCACTTATCTGCAACGGACTTCTCTCCAGTAATATCAAGCTGTTCAAATGTTAATCCATCCATATTCATGAGTGCAAATCGAGAAGCATTCCAAATCTTATTTGCAAAGTTCCAGGTTGATTCTACCTTCTCCATGCTAAAACGTAAATCTTGACCTGGTGAACTTCCTGTAGAAAGGAAATAGCGTAATGAGTCTGCACCATATTTATCAATAACATCCATCGGGTCGATTCCATTCCCAAGTGACTTACTCATTTTACGACCATCCGATGCACGAACTAATCCATGTATAAGAACATCATCAAAAGGTCGCTTACCAGTAAATTCTAACCCTTGGAAAATCATACGTGAAACCCAGAAGAAGATAATGTCGTAACCAGTTACCAATACATTTGTTGGATAATAACGCTTGAAATCATCAGCGTCTAAATCTGGCCAACCCATTGTTGAAAATGGCCATAATGCTGAGCTGAACCAAGTATCTAATACATCAGAATCTTGTTCCCAGTTCTCTTCATCCTTGGGAGCATCATGTCCAACATAAACTTCGCCTGTTTCCTTATGGTACCAAGCAGGAATACGGTGACCCCACCAGAGTTGCCTAGATATACACCAGTCACGTATGTTTTCTATCCAATTTAAATATGTCTTCTCAAAGCGGTCTGGTACAAAGTTTACTTTTCCCTCGGACTTCTGTAGTTCAATTGCCTGGTCAGCCAGAGGTTGCATCTTAACAAACCATTGGGTTGATAAATATGGCTCGACAACCGCATCACTGCGCTCGCTATGTCCAACTGAATGAATATGTTCTTCAATTTTGAAAAGAATTCCTTCTTCTTGAAGGTCATTTACTAGTTGCTTTCGACAATCGAAACGGTCTAGTCCTTGATATTTTCCAGAGTTTTGATTCATCGACCCATCTTCATTCATTATAAGTACCCGCTCTAACCCATGGCGATTACCGATTTCAAAATCGTTAGGGTCATGTGCAGGAGTAATTTTCACTGCCCCAGAACCAAAATTCATATCCACGTAATCATCACCAACAATTGGGATTTCTCGTCCAACAATTGGTAGAATTACTGTTTTACCAATTAAATGCTTATAACGCTCATCCTTTGGGTGAACTGCTACTGCTGTATCTCCTAGCATCGTTTCAGGACGAGTTGTTGCGATTTCTATATGTCCTGAACCATCAGTAAGTGGATATTTCATATGATAAAATGCACCCTGAACATCCTTATGAATAACTTCGATATCAGAAATAGCTGTTTTCGTTGCAGGATCCCAGTTAATAATGTACTCCCCGCGGTAAATAAGTCCTTTTTTATATAAAGTAACGAATACCTCACGAACAGCTTTTGAGAGGCCTTCGTCTAATGTAAATCTTTCTCTTGAATAATCTAAACCTAAGCCTAGCTTAGACCATTGTTCACGAATATGCCCAGCATATTCTTCCTTCCACTTCCAAGATTCTTCAAGAAATTTTTCCCGACCTAGATCATAGCGTGATTTCCCTTCTTCACGAAGCTTTCCCTCTACCTTAGCCTGAGTTGCAATTCCTGCATGATCCATTCCTGGAAGCCAAAGAACATCATATCCTTGCATCCTTTTAATACGTGTTAAAATGTCCTGAAGAGTTGTATCCCATGCATGACCTAAATGAAGTCGACCCGTAACATTGGGAGGTGGAATCACAATCGTATATGGCTTCTTCCCTTCTTCTGGTTTTGCTTCGAAGAATTTTCCATCTAACCAGTATTTATACCTACCGGCTTCAATGGCCTTTGGATCGTATTTTGTTGATAACATCTGTTCTTGTGTTTCCATCTTAATTCCTCCCTAAATTTACGTTTCTACTAGTGCGAATGTTTTCAATCTAATTCTTTTACATACGATTAGACAAAAACATTCTTGGTACCCCTTAATTCACTGTTAACATATTTTTTCTAAAAAAAAATAGAAAACTCCCTTCATCCACAAAAGGACGAAAGGAGTTAAATTTTCGCGGTACCACCTTTTTTTGTAGAATAACACAGAATCGTAATATTCTACACACTCAGTCATTTAACGGCTGAAACCGGCTCTCTCTATTAACTATTGTTTTCAAGAGAACTGCTAAAGGGCGACCTTCTAGTATTGCTTTCCTAAGAAACCTTTCAGCCGGGGGTTTCTCTCTCTAAAGGAGCATTCCTGTACTCTTCCCTATCTAAGCATTTACAATATTTTTTAAGTATTTGATGGAGATAAAATTCATTATATAAATTATAGTGTACGAAATAGAAAGTGAATCGTCAATAAGTATTCCCGATTTTTTATATCCTATTCATATAAATTCAAAAAGTTTCTATCATTTTCACCATACAAGCTCTCATACCATAGACTATGTATAATAAATGTTTTGATTGCAAGTTAGGAGGGCAAAGGATGAAAAGAAGGTATAGTCCCTACTCACTTCCCCCTTGGTTAAGGTATTGCCGCTCCGTTGTTGAGCAGTGTATTGTTCCTATAATTATCTTTCAAACAATTCGGACCTTAATATTTACAACAGTCTTAGATGTATTATTGTTATCACTACTGTTTTTTCTTCAATTTTGCTTCAAGGTAAAATGGATATAGTTTTCCATGTTTAAAAAAAGAATCCCTCACTCCATTTGGGATTCTTGTTCTTTCTTCATTTCTTCATACATAATTATACTGCTTAAAAAACCTTCAATATTCTTCATTTGCCAATAAGACCTTTGTAATAATTGAACATGGTTCATTTCACTTTTACTTTGCTTATTTTTCAAATAAGTGTTAACCACCTGATACATATTTTCTGGATAAGCCAATTGAGCAATAAACAAACTAATTTCTTCTTCATTCAGGTTAAAATGTTCCCTATAAGTTTGAAACCATTGAAATCTATCATCTGTTTTGGTTGGGTATGTTTTGAATGATCTGTTAAAGAAAAACAATAAATCATAAATGGGCGGAAAGTGATTAGCTTTTTCAAAGTTTATAAACAATCCTTTTCCTTCAATGTTATATAAATAGTGGTTAAACGATGGTTTTCCGTGAGTAAAGACATTTCGATACGTTTCTTTTTCCTTTATTACATCTTTCCAGTCATTTAACTTTCTCATCGCAAAGTCAATTACTCTAATCATTTCTTGGTAAAATGTACAAAAGTACAATTCAAACGGAGACATATAATGCTGATTTTCTGACCATTCTACAAAATCATCCAATATCCCTTTTCGTTCGTCCCATTTTCCCTTTTCATTTTCAAAGTAATAATTAATATGTTCACTCGTAACTTTTTCGTTTACTGTTGTGTTAGAATGCAATTCTCCTAGAGTCTTAAATAGTTGGAAAGCGTGATCATTCCTGTCTAAATCCTCATTTTCTTGTAACCATGGCATTAGATAATACGCTGCATTCCCTTGATCAAAAACAAATATTGCACCTGAACTAGTTCGATAAATTGGAACACCAAATCCATTACTCTTATATTGCAAGAATTTTATTTTATTTTCAAATTCTCCTAAATTAGGATAAGTAAGCTTTGTTTTCTTTAAAGCAAGAATACCTTGGCTTGAATGTATTTTCTTAATGACCCCTAAATCCTCGATGTATTCAGCATAGATACCATACTCATTCAATAATGGTTGATACTTCATGCGTAAATCGACTGTCATAGTTATTGTGCACTTCCTTTTTGTTTCGGCTCTAGTAAAGCACCATGATGATATTCAAAACAAAGTTTATTGAAACGAAAAGGTGAGCCCCGCGAAAAAGCGAGTGTCTGCTTTGAAATCAACAACAACGGTTAACAGAGTGCATATTTACATCTAAAACAACCTCTTGCAAAAGAGAAAGAATAAAGAAAGACGTGAGGAGTGTTTACTCTCTCACGTTTATTTTTCTTTATTTTCGGCTACCGGTAAGTACAGGAATATAAAGGATTTGCCCCTCCGCTAAATGCTCTCGATCAAGGTGGTTCACTCTAATTAATGCTTGAGCTTGAACTCCATATCTACTTGCAATCGATTCAATTGATTCATCCTTTTGTACAATACACATTTTCAATCTAGTGGTTTCATCTTCATCTTCTTTTGCAAATATATTAGTTAAAGAGAGACTATTTTCATCCCTATTTCCATCATTCTCTTTTACATATTCCTTTTCGTTATCTTTGATTGGTTCCTCCACACGACTCTTGAATTCAAACTGTGGAGTTTGTCGTGTTAGCACAAACGGCTCCTCTTGTTCAGGTTCAACCCCTAATTCATTACTATTTTCATAAGACATATCTCGCTTAGCCTCAACAACAAAAGGTGTAAATGGATTTTGATCTTGCTCCACCTCTTCCAAGTCCTCATCATATAACGAGCCCCGCATTAGTGGTTGAACAAGTTCTTCCTCAGACACATCCTCTTCATCAGAATCAGCCATAACCTCTTCTAAAAAATCTGAATCCCCTTCCATACTTTCATCATCATTATGGAAATTCTGAGAGAATTCATTCTCTTGTTGTTGTTTCTGTTGATCTACATGAATACCTGAGATTGACAAATCCGCTTCAAGCATAAGATTTTCTCTTGATGGAAGCTCATAGTCAAAAGCTTCGATTGTAACATATACATCATTTAAATTCTGTATTCTGTTTTTAGGAATTGTAATATCAACAGGGAAACTATGTTTTAACACACTAATTCCATCTTCCCTTATGATTGATTCTTGAACTGTTCTTCCCCCTTCTGGTAGGGACGTACTAGAATCTTCTTCATCCATTCCCTGTGCACGATATTCACCTGTTAACACTAACCCACCTCTAACAGATATATATTGTTCATGTTCTTGAATGATGATTTCAGGATCTAAAGACATTGATAACAACTCAGAAACTTCCTGTCCTTTTTTAAACCAAATGGACTCTTCTACAGAAAATCGTATAGACGATTGGTTTTCAACTGTCAAGTCCGCTCCTCCTTTCAAACCCAAAATTAAATTTTGATGTCATTAAAGATTTATGATTAAGTACGCTTGTTTATGAAAGAAACTTTAATATTAATTGGTAATTTAGTGAAGTTTTTCCGACAGATACTAATCATCTCTCTTATTTCAATCGAATTTTGTCAAAAAAAAAGACTTCTGTTAAAGCTGATCCCACTGAAAAAGTCCCTTTTAAAGTAGATACTGGTAAACTTTTTTGATTTCCGCTGCAGGCACTTGCTTTCCATGGGCGGTCTGGGAACCTCCTCGTCGCTGAGCTCCTGCGGGGTCTCCCCTGGTCACGATTTTCCCGCAGGACTTTGAATATGCTTAACAAAGTCAAAAAAACCACCTAACACAATATAAGTGGTGGTGGTCTTTGACTTTTATACGTTTAATTTTGAAAAAGATTTTTCTATTGCAATGATGGTTTTTTCAATATCCTCGTTAGAATGAGCTGTTGAAAGGAACATTCCTTCAAATTGTGAAGGTGGCAAGAATATCCCTTCTTGAAGCATGTACTTATAATACTCAGCAAACATTTTTAAATCAGATTTTTTAGCTTCTTCATAATTAGATACTAATCCATTTGAAAAGAAGAATCCTACCATTGAACCAGCTTTTGTCAATGAGTGAGGAATACCGTATTTTACAGCTGCTGAAGTAATCCCTTCAATTAATCGGTCTGCTTTGCGGTTAAATTCAAGATACGTTTCAGGAGTTAATTGTTTTAGTGTTTCATACCCTGCTGTCATAGCAAGTGGATTTCCTGATAATGTACCTGCCTGATAAATCGGCCCACTAGGAGCTATTTTTTCCATAATTTCCTTCCGCCCACCATAAGCACCTACTGGAAGGCCTCCACCAATTACTTTTCCTAAACAAGTCAAATCAGGTGTTATACCATATTTCCCTTGTGCACTATGGTAATCTACTCTAAATCCTGTCATTACCTCATCAAAAATTAGCAAAGATCCGTATTCTTTAGTTATTTCTCTCAAATATTCTAAGTAGCCAGGCATAGGTGTAACCACTCCCATATTACCTGCAACCGGCTCAATAATTACCCCGGCAATATCTTCCCCAAATTGTTCAAAAGCAAATTTAACACTTTCTATATCATTGTAAGGCACTGTGATGGTGTTTTGAGCAACCCCTTCAGGTACACCAGGGCTATCTGGCAGTCCCAGAGTCGCTACTCCAGATCCCGCTTTAATCAATAATGAGTCGCCGTGACCATGATAGCAACCTTCAAACTTTATTATTTTATTTCTACCAGTAAAACCTCTAGCTAAGCGAAGAGCACTCATCGTTGCTTCCGTACCAGAGCTTACCATACGAATCATTTCCATAGATGGAATGCGGTCAATTACCAATGATGCTACTTTTGTTTCAAGTATTGTTGGAGCTCCAAAACTGGTTCCATTCTCAGTAGCTTTTTTAATCGATTCGACAACATGGTCATCTGCATGACCTAAAATAAGAGGCCCCCAAGAAAGTACATAATCAATGTATTCATTACCATCAATATCATAGATCTTGGATCCTTTTCCTCTTTCCATAAAAACGGGGTCCATATTGACAGACCTAAATGCACGAACTGGACTATTAACTCCACCAGGTAAAACCTCTACCGCTTCCTTAAAAGCCGCAACTGACTTGGTAAATTGCTTCATTTTAGAGCCTCCTGTTATTCGTTTTCGGACAACCATTTGGCAGCATCTTTAGCGAAATAAGTGATAATCAAATCTACCCCTGCACGTTTCATACTAGTAAGCATTTCTAGAACAATATCCTTCTCTGAAATCCATCCATTTTGTGCCGCCGCTTTTATCATCGAATATTCACCGCTTACATTGTAAGCTACAACTGGTACATTAAACGTATTTTTCACGTCTCTAATTATATCCAAATACGACAGGGCCGGTTTTACAATCAGGAAATCTGCCCCTTCATTCATATCGGATTCTGCTTCTCTTAACGCTTCTAATCTATTTGCAGGATCCATCTGATACGTCTTTCGATCTCCAAATTGCGGAGTACTATGTGCAGCATCTCTAAAAGGTCCATAGAAGGATGATGCATACTTAACAGCATATGACATGATTGGTATTTCTTCATATCCAGCTTCATTTAATCCGTGACGAATCGCTGCCACAAATCCATCCATCATATTAGAAGGTGCAATTATATCAGCACCAGCTTTCGCTTGACTTACTGCAGTTTTTGCCAAAAGTTCTAAACTAGTATCGTTCTGAACATACCCATTTTCTATTACGCCACAGTGTCCGTGTGAGGTATATTGACATAAACAAGTGTCTGCTACAATAACTAATTCAGGATAATGTTCTTTAACTAGCTTAATCGCCCGTTGGACAATTCCCTCTTCATGATATGCAGTAGAACCCACTGCATCCTTTTCATTTGGAATCCCGAATAAAATGATCGATTTTATTCCAAGGGATACAACTTCATTAATTTCCTCTAGCAATAAATCAAGTGAAAGATGAAATACACCTGGCATTGAAGGTATTTCTTCTTTTACATTTTCTCTTTCTACTACAAAAATAGGATAAATGAAATCTTCTTTATGTAAACGTGTTTCCCTCACCAAAGATCTTATTGTCGATGTCCGACGTAAACGTCGATGTCGTTCAAAATAACTCATTTAAGACCCTCCATTTTCTTAAAGTACAAGATTAATTCGTGCAATAAGTGCTCCATTGTATATGTTCGTGGCACAACATTTGATTTAATCCCAAAGGATAACGCCGCTTTTTCAGTAATCGGTCCAATACAGCAGACAACTGTTTTACTAATCCATTGTTTCCATTCTTGACCCTCTAATAAATGAGTAAAATGTTTAATCGTTGAAGGACTAGTAAAAGTAATCGCATCAATATCTTGTTGAAGGAGTTCAAGCCATTCTTTTGTATTTGAAGGACATACGGTCTTATACACAGATAGCTTGGTCACTTTTGCCCCTATCTCTGATAGCTTAGTAGGGATAAAATCTCTTGCCAAGTCACCTTGAATATAGAGGACCTTCATTCCATTCATTTTTTCTTTTTGTAGGGCTTCGAATAATCCTTCTGCTACAAAATCATTAGGTAGTATACTTGGCTCAAATCCTTTTTCTTCAAGCGCCAGTTTCGTTTTATCTCCAATAACTGCAATTTTAACTTTACATTCTTGAAAATTTATCTTTAATTGGTCGGCATGATGAAAAAAATAGTCGACTCCATTACTACTTGTGAAAATAAGCCATTCATAATCATACAGTCTGCTAAATTGTAACATTTCTGATTTTGTAAGTCGTGTAGGTTCAAAGCTGAGTAATGGAATGATTATTGGAGTACCGCCTAATTTCTTAATTTGTTGAGCAAACTCCAAGCTCTTTTTTTCTGCTCGAGTTATGACAATGTTCTTACCCTCTAATGGCAATGTGGCCATTAAAAGCCCTGCTCCTCTTTTACTTTGTTAATAAGAACAGAAGCTCCTTGATCTCTTAAACGTGCAGCCACTTCTTTTCCAACTTGTTCGTAATCATTGCCCTTAATTGTTTCTTTCATGATTTCAGTGCCGTCAGGTGAGCCGACAAGGCCCGTCAATTCAATATCCCCATCTTCAGTTACCTTAGCTAAACCAGCAATGGGAACCTGACAACCTCCTTCTAATTCATGAAGAAATACCCGTTCCGCTCGGACAGTTAATTCTGTTGGAGTATCATTGAATTTAGAAAGTAATTCCCTCAATTCAAGGTCATCTTCTCTGCATTCAATAGATAAAGCGCCTTGCCCTACTGCTGGTAAACAAATATCTGGTTCTAAGTATTCAGTAACAACATCATTTGTCCATCCCATTCTCAAAAGCCCGGCAGCTGCTAGCATTATGGCATCATATTCTTCATTTTTTAATTTCTCTAGCCTCGTATCAATATTTCCGCGAATCCATTTCACCTTCAAATCAGGTCGCTTCGAGAGAATTTGAGCACTTCTTCTTAAACTACTTGTTCCAATTATCGCTCCTGGTTTAAGTTCTGAGAGTGAAGTGTGATTATTTGAAATTAACACATCTCTATAATCTACTCTTTTTGGCATACATCCGATAATTAACCCATCAGGTAAAATAGCTGGCATGTCTTTCATGCTGTGGACCGCCATGTCAATTTCTTTATTCAGCATCGCTTGTTCAATTTCTTTCACAAATAAGCCTTTTCCACCAACCTTAGACAGAGTGACATCAAGAATAATATCACCTTTGGTAACAATTTCCTTGATTTCAAATTCAAACGGAGCTCCTAAATCCTTTAACTGCTGTATCACCCAATTCGTTTGAGTGAGTGCTAGCTTACTTCTTCTCGATCCGACAATGATCTTCCTCATTCAATTACCTCCTCAAAATCAAAAACATGATTCGTGCACTTGCCTTATGTATACCAAATATGGAATCGTGATAAGCTACCAAATAAAAAGAAATTGATAAGAAGAGCTAGGAATGCTGCAACATTCCAAGTAGCCATAGACTTTCCTTCTAGTCCCTTCCCGACTCTCAAATATAAGATATAGCTATAAGTTGTTAGTACTATAAAAGAGCCGATGACTTTTGTATCATACCAGTGAAAAGGGTCCAGATTTATATACGCCCATATGAGTCCTAAAATGAGTGATAATAACAGCATCGGAACACCAATCACATTTAATACATTTGACATATAATCTAACTTCGAAAGATCACCCAATCGGATTAAGCGCTTTCCCCACTTTTTCTTTTTTAATAAATTAAATTGAATTAAATATAAAATGGAAAAAACAAACGAAATAGAAAATGCTCCATAGGACAATATCGCTATGGTTATATGTATAAAAAGAAGTTCAGATATTAACTGTTCTGCAAGTATGGTGGACTGATGTTGCGCTGGTGCAAATGTATGTAGTGACATTATAAAAAAACCCAAAACATTTGTAAAAAACACAATAAAATCAACACGAACTAATCTGTTAATCACAAGTGATAGTGTAATAAGTACCCAAGAGTAAAAATACAAGCTTTCGAGAATAGTCAGTAACGGGATTGTACCAGTATCTATTGTTCTTAAGATAATAAAAAATGTTTGAAGAATCCAGACAATAGAAAGCAACCAGAAGGCAATTCTGTTTGCCTTCCGGTTGTTGTGAAGAAAATCAATGAAATATAATAGTACACTGAGTGCATAAAATACTATTGTTAAATCGTATACCCAACTCATTCTACAAAATCCTCACTTAGATTTCTGGCGTAACTCTTTGCAGAGAGTCTGTTACATTCCATTGCACACGTTTGTCAGATTGAACCTCACGAATCTTTTGAACTTCTACAGCCTCTTCAATGTCAAAAATCTTCATAAACACCTTCAATGACTCCTCAGAATTTGAATCCCCAGCCATTTCTTTCGCCTTTAATATCGGATCACGTAACAGCTGATTAATAATACTCTTTGTATGTTTATTTAGAACTTTCAAATCACGTTCTGATAGGTTGGGTAGCTTTCGCTCAATACTCTGCATCGTATCTTCCTGAACAGATAATGCTTTTTGACGAAGTGCAGAAATTACTGGAACTACTCCAAGAGTCCGGAGCCATTGTTTAAAGTCTACAATTTCTTCTTCAATCATTAGTTCTATCTTCTCAGCTTCAGCCCTTCGTTCTTGCATATTGGCTTCAACGATTCCTTCTAAATCATCAATATCATACAAAAACACACTATCGATATTTGATAAACCTGGATCGAGATCACGCGGTACGGCAATATCAACCATAAAAATAGGACGACCTTTACGCTTTTTTTCAACTACAGACATCATTCTTTCAGTAATTACATATTCCTTTGATCCCGTTGAACTAATGACGATATCAGCATCAACTAATACAGATTCTAGATCATCAATTGGTTTAGCAACTCCCGAAAAACGCGTAGCAAGTCCTTCAGCTTTCTCCAATGTTCTGTTTAATACAGTAACCCGCTCCACACCATTTCCATGAAGGTTCTGAACAGCTAACTCTCCCATTTTCCCGGCACCTAAGATAACTACATGCTTATTCGCTAAACGACCAAAGATTTTCTTTGCTAATTCAACAGCAGCATAACTAACAGAAACTGCGTTTGCACCAATTTCCGTTTCAGAATGAGCACGCTTAGCTAATGTAATTGCTTGTTTTATCAATTGATTAAATACAGTACCAACAGTTTCTTCTTCCTGCGCCAAAGCGAAGCTTGTCCGAACTTGACCGAGTATCTGAGTTTCCCCAACTACCATCGAGTTAAGACCACAAGATACACGATATAAATGCTCAATAGCAACATCATTTTCATAAATCATTAAATACGGAGAAAATTCCTCTTTATTTATTTGGAACCATTGAGATAGAAATGCTTTAATATAGTGACGTCCTGTATGAATTTGATCTACGACTGCATATATTTCCGTACGGTTACAGGTAGATACTATTATGTTTTCAAAAATGCTTTTTTGTCTCTTTAGTGTTTTCATCGCTAAAGGTAGTTCTGCCAAGTCAAACGTTAATTTCTCCCGAATCTCAACAGGGGCCGTTTTATGATTTAGTCCGACTACAAGTATATGCATGTGTAAGATTCACCCCCACAATAATGTAATTCTATTATAACATGCTAAAATTATGCTCAAAGTTAAAAATGTGAACGGAGTATGAATTCATATGATAAAATTATAAAAGTATAGAGCAAAATCAATTGCCGTTAGATTGCACTGAACTGTTAAAAAAAATCAAATACTACTTAAGCTATAAAAAAACAACTCCAAAAGTACAATAACAAATATAAACCTGTTAATCAAGCTATCTGCGTAAAGATTAACTACTACTATAAACAAACACTGTCATCTGTGAGGAGAAAAAAATGAAAAAACAAGGTGTTTTCCCAGGGTTTATCTTAATCGGAATTGGCGCTTATTTTTTATTAGATCAGTTACACTTTACAGCCTTGAGCATATTTTACTCTTGGCCAACTTTATTACTGATTATTGGAGTGGCCTTTTTAGCACAAGCTTATACCTCCCGAGACTATCAAAACATTACTCCAGGTTTTATTTTACTAGGATTGGGAGTTCACTTCCACTTGCTGAAGCTAGTTCCACTCTGGCCTGATCACTGGGCAATGTTCACCTTCATCATTGGACTTTCCTTCCTATTACGTTATCAAAAAACTAAAACGGGATTAATTCCAGCTGTAATACTAATATTATTATCCATTCTTGGCTTATTTTATCATGAAGTTATTGATTGGTTAGGTTGGATTGGGTCCTTCGTTAAATTAGTAGAGAAATACTGGCCAATCTCTTTAATAATTGCAGGTCTATACCTATTGTTCTTTAAGAAGAAATAAGAAAAGAAAACTTTAAACACAAAACACCACTAGGTGATGTAAAGTCTAGTGGTGTTTTATAAATTCTTCCCCTATGATATATCTACTCTAACACTTTACTCAAAAATTCTTTAGTCCGTTCTTTAACAGGATTAGTAAAAATATGATTAGGATGTCCGACCTCAACGATTTTTCCATCATGCATATAAACGACCCAATCAGCAACCTCTTTTGCAAATCCCATTTCATGAGTAACAACAACCATTGTCATACCATCTTCAGCTAGTTGTTTCATTGTGGATAGGACTTCACCCACAAGCTCTGGATCTAAAGCAGAAGTGGGTTCATCAAAGAGCATAATTTCCGGCTTCATGGCAAGGGACCGAGCAATTGCAACTCGCTGCTTCTGTCCTCCTGAAAGCTTTGATGGATAGACATCTTTTTTATCCTCCAACCCTACTTTTCTTAGCAAGTTCATTCCTTCTTCAACAGCTTCTTTTTTTGGCATTCTCCTAACATGAATTGGAGCCTCAATGATATTTTCAAGGACTGTTTTATGAGGAAATAAGTTGAAGTGTTGAAAAACCATTCCTACTTTTTGCCTAACATCATTTAAATTATGGGTTCCTTTATTCACTTCTTCCCCGTTTATGATGACTTTTCCATTGTCTTTTATTTCGAGAAAATTGATACATCTTAGCAATGTGCTTTTTCCTGACCCACTTGCACCAATTAGAACGACTACATCACTTTCTTTCACACTCATATCTATATCTTTTAGTACATGAAGTTTACCAAAAGATTTATTCAGTTTTTCTATACCAATCATTTCTCTCACATTATTCATTTAACCAACACCCCATAACTTTTTTAATCACTTACTGCCAACTTTTTCTCAAGTTGATTAACAAAAAAAGTGAGAATTAATACAAGGACTAAATAGTAAACTCCTACAATAATTAAATAAGTCATGCTATCGAAATTATTTGCACCAAGAGTGGTTGCTACATCAAAAAGTTCATGAAAACCAATAAAAGCAGCTAATGAGGAATCCTTTAAGGCAATAATAAATTGATTTCCTAATGGAGGAAGGGCTCTTCTAAAAGCTTGTGGTAGTATAATTCTTCTCATTGATAAAGTATTACTCATCCCAAGAGACCTACCTGCTTCCATTTGCCCTATGTTGATAGACTGTATAGTTCCTCTAAATATTTCAGCTATATAGGCACCATTGTGAAACGCTAGTCCCAATGCCACTGACCAATAAGCAGATATATTTAATTCAGTTAATCCAAAGTAAAAAATAAAAATTTGCAGGATAAGTGGTGTTCCTCTAATAATATTTATATATAGGCTAGCCATCCATGATAACAATTTAATACCAGAAATTTTAAAAAGCGCAAAAACTAAGCCCAGAATAATGGCAATCAATAAAGATACTGCTGTAACACTTAGCGTCATCCACATGCCCTTTAAAAAAACATCAAATGTTTCAGTGAATGTTGTTATTACATGAAAAAAATCCGGCATGAAAATTCAACTCCAATTCAACTTGTTCTTTTCAAGGAAGCATGTGCAAAATGCACATGCTTTGGTTTCAGTTTTATTTCTCTGGATCTGTTGTTATGTCTTCTCCAAAGAACTCAATACTAATTTCTTTTAACTTACCATTTTCTCTTAACGTTTGAAGGGCTTCATTTACTGCTTCTAATAATGCTTCATTTTCTTTAGAGACAGCAATAGCTTGATCACTGCGTCCTAAAAGTTGTCTACCCTCTATAGCAAACCCTTCACCAATTGCTTCTCTTCCCGTTATGAAATCTGTAATGACTGCGTCATGTCTTCCATTATTCAAGGCTTCAAGAGCTGTTACATCACTGCTATAATTAACAATACTTTCACCATCAGTAACTTCAGCCGCATTTTTTGCATAGGTGGACCCTTTTGAAACTGCTATCTCTAGTCCTGCAAGATCCTCTAATGTTTGTACCTTACTATCTGGTCTAACAAAGATTTGTGGCCCAGAGTAGTAATACGGCGTTGAAAAACTAACACTTTTTAAACGATCTTCAGTTATTGTGTGACTAGCAACAGCCGCATCAAATCTACCAGTCTTTACGCCTTCTACTATTCCATCAAACTTGTATTTCTTTTGTACAGGCTCTAGTCCAAGCTCAGCTGCAACCGCCTCTGCAACAGAAATATCAAAACCAGTCATAACCCCATCACCATCTGTCTTACTAAATGGTTTATACTCCCCTGATGCAGAGTATGTAAATTTTCCTTCTTCTACAATTTCGTAACCGTCACTAGTTGTGGTAGTTCCTCCACCACAACCAACGATTATAATACTTGAAAGTAGCATAACGATTGTTCCAAAAAGTAATTTCATTTTCCCCATTTTTGTTTCCCCCTATTTGAATTAATTTAATTTAACTTGAAGATATCATCAAAAGGTAAGACCCTAAATTGACTAGAATTACCCACCTAATGTTATCCCACTAAATAATGGTAACAAGAATGGAACTAATTGTGCAAAATTCAAAATTCTTCTTTACCTATCAAAAATCTTCATTAAACCTGAATTCGTTTAGTAAAGATATGTTTTCCCTATAAATCCCTAATTACGCTTTCAAATCCTACTTCATCCATAAAAAAGGAATTTTCAACACATTATGACTTTTTGACGATTTCACCATTGCTATCTGAGTATAGCCAAAAAAAAAGAAAGCTGGAAATCAGCTCTCTTTCTCCTCATGGATGAATTTCATTAGCATGGACCATGCTTCTTCTTTTCCTAAGCCCTTTTCAGATGAAAAGGCAATCAATGAATCTGTTTTTTCCATTTGTAATGTCTCTTTTACTACTTTTAAGTGTTTCTGCCACTTACCCTTTGGAATTTTATCTGCTTTTGTAGCTACAACCATTGTCGGTATCTCATAGTGTTTAAGGAATCCATACATCATGACATCATCTGCCGATGGAGCATGACGTAGATCAACAATTAGTACAACAACTTTTAAATGTTTACCTTTGGTAATATAGGTCTCAATCATTTTTCCCCAAGCTGCACGTTCTGATTTAGACACCTTTGCATATCCATACCCAGGCACATCCACAAAATACATCATTTCATTAATAATATAAAAATTAAGTGTTTGTGTTTTCCCTGGTTTTGAAGATGTTCGTGCTAAAGCTTTTCGATTAATCATCTTATTAATGAATGAGGATTTCCCTACATTTGATCTACCGGCAAGGGCAATATGTGGTAATCCATCATCTGGATATTGTTCTGGTTTAACTGCGCTGATAACTATATCAGCAGTATTTACTTTCATAATTTACTCCCCTACTAATGCATGTTTCAAAACTTCATCTAAATGAGAAACAAGTACATAATTTAAATCATTTCTTACACTCTCCGGAATATCTTCTAAGTCTTTTTCATTTTCCTTTGGAATAATGATCTTGGTTAGTCCAGCCCGATGAGCACTAAGAGACTTTTCCTTTAATCCGCCAATAGGAAGAACTCTCCCTCTTAACGTTATTTCACCTGTCATACCTACATTTTTCCTAACAGCTCTACCCGTTAAAGCTGAAACTAATGCTGTTGCCATAGTTATTCCTGCGGATGGACCATCCTTTGGAACTGCACCTTCAGGTACGTGAATATGGATGTCATTCTTTTCATTAAAATCAGGATCGATTTTTAATTCTTCCGCTCTTGAACGAATATAACTAAAGGCAGCCTGGGCTGATTCCTTCATAACATCTCCTAGTTTACCAGTTAATATCAACTTTCCTTTACCAGGACTAATTGATACTTCAATGGATAATGTATCACCACCAAAGGCTGTATAGGCCAAGCCTGTCGCAACACCAAGTTGGTCTTCAAGCTCAGCTTGACCGTAACGGTAGATGGGTTTTCCTAAGAAATCTTCTAAACGCTTCTCAGTTATAATGACTTTATTTTGTTCGCCTAAGACAATAATTTTAGCAGACTTACGACAAAGTTTAGCTAACTGCCTTTCAAGGCTACGAACTCCGGCCTCTCTAGTATACATACGAATAAGCTTAACAAGTGCATCATCTCTTAATTGAAGGTTCCCCTTGGATAAACCATGCTCTTTCACTTGCTTTTGAAGAAGATGCTCTTTCGTAATATGAAGTTTTTCTAGTTCAGTATAACCTGCAATTGTTATGACTTCCATTCTATCTAACAATGGACCAGGTATTGTTGATAAATTATTAGCTGTTGCGATAAACATGACTTTAGAGAGATCATAAGGTTCTTCTATATAATGATCGCTAAAGTTGTAATTTTGCTCTGGATCTAAGACTTCAAGCATAGCTGATGATGGATCACCACGGAAATCATTTGACATTTTATCTATTTCATCTAATAAAAAGACAGGATTAATTGTTTCAGCTTTTTTCATTCCCTGAATGATTCTTCCTGGCATAGCTCCAACATAAGTTCTGCGGTGACCACGAATTTCGGACTCATCTCTCACACCACCAAGTGAAACACGAACGAAGTTGCGATTTAGGGATCTAGCTATTGATTTTGCTAATGAAGTTTTCCCTACTCCTGGAGGTCCAACTAAACAAAGAATAGGACCTTTTAAAGAATTGGTAAGCTTTTGAACAGCTAAATATTCTAGTACTCTTTCCTTCACCTTTTCCAGTCCATAGTGATCTTCATCTAATATGGCCTCTGAACGTTTTAGATCAAGTTGATCCTCTGTCGCTTTTGTCCAAGGCAAGGAAAGAAGCCACTCAATGTAATTACGAATAACTCCGCTTTCCGCAGAACTAGAAGGTATTTTTTCATAGCGATCTAATTCCTTAAGAGCTACTTCTTTAACGGATTCCGGCATTCCGGCTTGTTCAATTTTATCTTTTAATGTAGTAACTTCACCAGTTTTACCTTCTTTATCCCCTAGTTCTTTTTGTATCGCCTTCATTTGTTCACGTAAATAGTACTCTTTTTGAGTGCGTTCCATAGACCGTTTAACACGTTGCCCTATTTTCTTTTCTAAGTTCAATACTTCTTTTTCATTATTAATAATGCTTATTAAGTTGTTTAATCTCTCTTTAACAGAAAAAGTTTCCAGTATTTCTTGTTTATCCTTCATCTTTAGTGGTAGGTGAGAAGCAATAAGATCAGCTAACCTTCCAGGTTCTTCAATATCTGCAATTGTTGCATAGGTTTCGGCTGATACTTTTTTTGATAACTTTATGTATTGCTCAAAATAGTCGAGTAATGATCTCATTAACGCTTCATCTTCAATATCCTTAGTAATAGCATCTTCTGTTACAGAAATCTCTACCGATGAATAATCCTCTTGCTCTATAAATGAATGGATTTTCCCTCGACTTAGTCCTTCAACTAATACACGAATAGTACCATTAGGTAGCTTTAACATTTGTTTAACTTTTGACAGCGTTCCTATTTGATAAATATCATTTTCTTCTGGGTTATCAATTCCTGCATCTTTTTGTGTTGCTAAAAATATTAAATGTTCTTCCATCATTGCTTTTTCTAAAGCCTGTACCGATTTTTCTCGTCCTACATCCAAATGTAAAACCATAGTTGGATAAACAAGAAGTCCTCTTAATGGTAATAAAGGAACTGTTTTTTCACTTTTCTTTGCCATTATTTCATTGCACCTCCAGTTGTTACAATTGCCTAATTAAAATAATATACTTGTCTAGCACCAAGTCTTTTGACGAAGGTGTGGCATAGTTTTAATATATTAAAAATGTAAATAAGATTCCTAAATGGTTATTGTTTTCAATTCTATCTTATTTGGCTTACATTTGTCTAATCAGGTGCAACATAATCTGATACATTTATGATCATTACATATAAATACCTCCGATTTAGTCTACCTAAATCGAAGGTGTTGCTTAACTAGATTCTGCCTTGGAACTACCTTTTACAGAAACAGATGCTATTATTTTTGGTTGTGAGTGAGCAGATGGTACTCTATCGAATACCAACTCAAACACTTCAGATAAATGCGTTACTGGAATTATTTCAATTCCAGTTATCTCATTTAGAATAGACTGCATATTTTCCTTTGGTATAATCACCTTCTCAACACCAGCTTGTTTCGCAGCCTTTACTTTTGCAAATACCCCACCAATTGGCTTTACAAATCCGTGTATACTAATTTCCCCAGTCATTGCAACAGTATGTTTAATGGGAAGGTTATAAATAGCCGAATAGATTCCCGTAGCTATGGCAATCCCAGCTGACGGACCGTCAACTGGGATACCACCAGGGAAATTCACATGAATATCGTAATCTGACGTTGGAATATTTAATGTTCGAAGCACTGTAAGTACATTTTCCGTTGAACCTTTAGCCATACTTTTTCTTCGAACTGATTTCCCTCGATCTCCAATACTTTCCTCTTCAATTATTCCAGTGATATTTATTGTTCCTTTTTTATCTGCCGGTATAACTGTGACTTCAATCTCTAATAAGGCTCCTGTATTTGGCCCATACACAGCTAGACCATTTACAAGGCCCACCTTAGCTTCTAAATTGATTTTCTTCTCGTTTCGAGGTGATAGCTGACTTGAATGAATAACCCATTCTATATCTTTTGTCAAAATGGAGTTTCTATTTTCTGAGATAGATAACCCTGCTGCAATTTGAATCATATTAACAGCTTCTCGCCCATTTCTTGCATAGCTTGAGAGGATTGAAATTCCTTCATCTGTAATATCCATATTAATTTTATCTGATGCTTTTTTAGCTATAGTTGATAATTCTTC
>JBFILZ010000040.1:0-20207 GCA_041611945.1 Bacillus sp. (in: firmicutes) | reverse complement strand
AGTGCTAATTCGACATACAAGAGGTGAATAACTTGACTCTACTTTATAATTATTATAAAGTAGTAACAGAAATGATGATAAAGGGGGTAAAATAATGGCTGATATTATTATATATAGTAGTTCAGGATGTCCATACTGTGAGAAGATGAAAAATGAGTTTAAGGATTGGGGTTTTACATATGAGGAACGCAATGTAACCAATGAACCTCAATACTTTAATGATCTTCATGAACAAGGGATTTTTTCTACCCCAGTCGTGTATATTGATGGTGAAGCTTTTATTGGATATCGTCCAAAAAAAATGAAAAAAGCACTAGGTATAACCGAAGACAATAACGTTGGAGATTCTGTTGACAAGAAACCAGAAACACTTTTTGTCGAACCAACACAAGAAATCTTTGACGAAATCTATGATTTTGTTACAATTGGTGGAGGCCCTGCAGGATCATCTGCAGCTGTCTATGCTTCTCGTGCAAGACTTAAAACGTTAATGATTGATAAATCTCCTTCATCTGGTACACTAGCTATTACGCATAAAATTGCTAACTACCCTGGAGTTCCCGGTGAATTAACTGGTCAAGAGTTGCTCGAAAGAATGCATGTTCAAGCGAAAGATTTCGGGACAACCATGATTCGTTCTACTGTAATAAGTGTTGATTTCTCGGATGAAAATGTTAAAAAGCTTACCCTTCCAGATGGTGTCATTAAAGCTAAAAGTGTCTTTATTGGTGTTGGCGCAAAAGCACCTGGTAGTAAAATTAAGGGTGAAGAGGAATTTACAGGCCGCGGTGTAAGTTATTGCTCAACTTGTGATGCTGCTTTCTTTATGGATAGAACCGTTGCAGTTGTTGGTGATACAGACGAGGCTGTGCATGAAGCACTTGCACTTTCTAAGTTTGCTAAAGAAGTGAATCTTCTTGTTCCAACGAATAAGCTTAAAGGTGAAGCGACGATTGAGGAGCTTAATTCAAAAACAAACATCGTTATTCACTGGAATCATCGTTTAAAAGAAATTCATGGCGATAAAAAAGTGGAACGCATGATTGTTAGAGATGCTGAAAAGAATGAAGTAACATGGGAGATAGATGGTGTATTCCTCTATTTAGCAGGTCTAAAACCAGGAACTGATTTCTTGCAAGATGCTGTAGCACGCGATTCTGAAGGCTATGTAAACGTTGATGAAAATTTACGGACTAATGTAGATGGTGTATTTGCTGGCGGAGACGCAAGACGTACTCCAATCAAGCAAGCTGTAATATCGGCTGCAGATGGATGCATCGCTGCACTTGGTGCTGATCAGCACGTAAACAAGCGTAAGAAGATGAAACCTCAATATAGCTAATTAGTTAATTCTCTAAAGGGAGCTTATTCTCTTTTAGTTAATTATATACATTAAAATTTTACACAAGGAGGAATTACGATGCCAAAAGGAGCAACAGAAACAAAAACGCTCAAAATCGGTGATAAAGCACCAAACTTCACACTTAAAGCACACGGCGATCGTGAAGTTAGTCTTTCAGACTATCTTGGCAAGCAGAATGTGTTCATCGCATTCTATCCCTTAGATTGGACACCTGTCTGAGGCGCGCAAATGCCTTCTTACGAGGATGCCCTCGAAGATTTTGAAGGCCTAAATACCCAAGTTTTGGGTATCAGTGTTGACAGTATCCCAAGCCATGAAGCATGGGAAAAATCAGTAGGTGGAATTACTTATCCATTACTATCTGACTTTTATCCACAAGGTGCAGTTACAGATGCATATGGAGTTCGTCATGAAAAAGGAATGTCTGAACGTGCACTATTAATTATCGATAAAGAAGGTATTATCCGCTTCATCGATGTGCACCCAATTAAAGAACTTCCAGAAAACGAAGAAATCTTAACCGAACTTGCAAAGCTTGAAAACAGATAAACCATTTTGGGGGTCTGACCCCCATTGCTTTAAAGCGATAAAGAAACACCCACATCAATCGATATGGGTGTTTCTTTATTTTGATGTTAGTACTTGTACATTCTCTAAAATCTCGGTTATAGTTGCATGGTTATTAGGAGATTTGTCAATATGCTTCCAAATGACCTTTCCTTTAGTTGAGAAGAGCCATGTCCCACCTTGAATGTAAACATCCTGAGTCTTCATAGCCTTAAGGACAAGTCTTTTCTTATTTTCTTCTTTAGGAATAAAGTATCTTTTTTTTCTAAACAAAAATCCAACTGAAGCCATTCCGAGTAACACCCATTTCGTCATCGATACATGTCCCATAGAACGAAATAACTTTCGACTTGGATCACCATAGATTGGAAAAGGAAATGGTCCAAACGTTTCTTCAAAACTCTTTATAAAAGTAGCCTTTGTTGGGGCAACAACTAAAACATTTACACCCGATGCGGATATCCTAGAATACTGATCACGCAACTGCGTGAGATATTGATGACAAACTGGTCAGCCAAGATATCGCACAAAGATAACGAGCGACCTCTTCCCTATTATTACTTCTTTTAATGTCTTCTTTTCATCAGATGTTATCTCGAGTAAATGCTCCAATCGTATCCCTCCTTTAATAAATTAAGAGTACCTTATTATAATCTAAGTTGCAGACTTTTTGTTATTTTCTGTTCTATGAGTCCCTATCGTTCATTTTCTAACAAATGCAGTTATTTAATGTAAAGGATCATATTCTACAAATGTTTATAACCCAAAACTGCAATTGTATTAAATTGTCTAGATTTTGGACCTCTTACTAATTCAACATCGACGAATCCATATTCCTTTGCTTTAGGAATTAATCGTTCTTCTATCATACTTTTCACACTCTCCCAAATCTGATTATCTTTGCCATCACAAAGGGTCAGTATGAAATAACCTCCAGGATTTAATACCCTGTAAATTTCAGATAAAGTTTCAGATAAATCCTCCCAAAAATAAATTGTATGTATGCTAAACACCCTGTCAAAGTTTGCATCTTTAAACGGTAAACTACTAACATTTGCTTTGATCAATTTTGCTCTGTTAGTTTTTAATGCGTTTTTATTTCTAATCGTAGCTGAACGAATGAGGGTAGGTGAAAGGTCCAATCCTACTACTTGTTCAACAGAAGTTTGGTCTAGGATTAGTTTCATTGCATAACCAGCACCACACCCTAGTTCTAACACACTTTCACCCTGACCCATTTTTAATAACTCAATAGTCCATAATGTTTCAGGTTTATGTTGCCTTACCATCTTTTCACCAATATATGTTCCTAATAGACCTTGCGGTTTTCCATACTGTCTATTAATTAGTTCTTTTATTAGTTTAATCACACCCAAAACCTACCATCTTTAATTGAAATATTATTGATTGAATAAAATGTTTCCTAAATTTTAGTTTATACCTTCTTTGCCAATTCTGTCTCGTTCAAAGAAAACAATATCTTATTAAACTTAATGTGAAATTGCTGATGTATTCCACCAAAACAAAACAAACCACTGTACCGGAATGAACAGTGGTTTGTTTCCCTCTTATTTCACTATATAAACTCTAGTCTCCCAAGGTTTTAACTCAAAACTTGTGCTGTCTTTATGATTTGGTACATGATAATTCTGTAGAACCATCTGATCTGAAGATACTGGTAAGTTCTCGAATTTATATTGGGTTGTTTCACTACTGATGTTGCAGACTACGAGTGCCACTTGATCACCTAGTGTCCTTGTATAAGCATAAATCTTTTCATCTTTTTCTAGAATTAAATCATATGCTCCATAAACAAAAACCTCTTCGTCTTTCCGAACTTGAATCATCTTTTTATAAAAATTCAGTACCGAATTCGGATCCTTTTCCTGCAGTTCCACATTGATGGTTGCATAATTTTCATTCATGCCTATCCATGGCTTACTTTCTGAGAATCCACTATTTTTCGTTTGATTCCATTGCATCGGAGTTCGGGAATTATCTCGACCTTTTGTCCAAATGATTTCCATTATTTCTTCATGAGGACGACCCTTTTTGGTCTCAATTTCATAGTAATTTTTCATCCCGACATCATCATACTCATTAATCGTTTCGAAACGGACATTTGTCATACCGATTTCTTGACCTTGGTAAATAAATGGAGTTCCCTGCATTAAGAAATATAGCGTCGCTAGCGATTTTGCACTCTCTTGTAAGTATTCCTTATCGTTCCCCCACGTTGACACTGATCTTGGTTGATCATGGTTTTCAAGGAAGAGAGCGTTCCATCCTTTGTCTTCTAATCCTTTTTGCCACTTCGTCAATGTTTCTTTTAGCTGGATTAGGTCGACAGTTCCATTATTTCCTTTTTCCCATAGTCCAAGGTGTTCAAACTGGAAAATCATATTAAATTTTCCGTTTTCTTCTCCCACCCATTCATCAGCTTGTTCAAGCTTCACACCATTTGCTTCCCCTACAGTCATAACATTGTAACGTGCAAACGTTTGCTCTTTCAGTTCTTCGAGATACTCTTGAATTCCCTCTTGATTCATATGGCCATCAAAAGATGAAACATAGTCCAAGTTCAACGGATTTGGCATATCAGGAAATCCTTCTTTTTTCTTAATATGGGAAATGGCATCTACTCTGAATCCATCAATACCTTTGTCTAACCACCAGCGAATCATTTCATAAATTGCATTTCGAACCTCACTATTTTCCCAATTTAAATCAGGTTGTTTGGTTGCAAACACATGCATATAATATTGTTCTGTTTTCTGATCCAATTCCCATGCAGAACCACTGAAAATACTTTCCCAGTTACTTGGTTCCTTACCATTTTTTCCATCGCGCCAAATATACCAATCACGTTTTGGATTATCTTTTGATGAACGAGATTCAATAAACCACGGGTGTTCATCACTTGTATGATTAACCACTAGGTCCAGAATCAACTTCATACCCCGCTTATGTACTTCACTTAACAATTGATCGAAATCCTCCATTGTACCGAAGTCTTCCATAATGTCTTGGTAGTCACTGATATCGTAACCATTATCGGCATTGGGGGAATTGAAGATTGGGCAGATCCAGATGACATCAATTCCTAGGTCCTTAATGTAATCTAGCTTTGAAATAACACCCTGTATATCTCCAATACCATCTGAATTTGTATCAACAAAACTACGCGGATATATTTGATAAGCAACTGCTTCTTTCCACCAGGCTCTTTTCATTGCATTCACTCCTTATTAGTTAGATATCACTAAACAGCTTACGTTACTAAAGTTAGCTTTTAAGCTTAAGTTCATTCTCCTATTAAAACACTAATAAATATTATATCAAATAATTCAATATAATAACTACAAATCCTCTCCAATTACTATTTTTGAAAAATTCAAGTAGGAATGGACTATCACTACTTCTTTTGTGTAAAAATGAAACTATATCATGGTAATTATAAGGAGGATTCTGATGAAGAGTCTCAAAAGTGTAAGTGTTTTTTGTGGTTCAAGCAATGGAAGTAAACCTGAGTACATGGAGCAAGCTAAAAATCTAGGAAGTTTTTTGGCTTCTCATAACATTGAACTTATATATGGTGGGGGAAACCTTGGTGTGATGGGGGAAATATCTCGCTCTGTCATGGAAAATGGCGGAACTGTCACCGGTGTTATTCCAAAAAAGCTTTATGACATGGTAGATCATATTGACCTTACCAATCTACATATTGTTAAAGATATGCATGAAAGGAAAGCAAAAATGTATGAACTTTCTGATGGATTCATTGCTTTACCTGGGGGAATTGGTACATTAGAGGAGCTTTCCGAAGTAATGACATGGTACCAAATCGGTTACCACAGTAAGCCCATTGCTTTATTTAATATAAACAAGTATTACAACTCTTTTATACGATTACTCGAACATATGGTTACAGAAGGTTTTTTGAAACACGAGTATGTCGATAGTTTAATTGTTGCAGAAGAATTGGAGGGACTTGCTGAAAGAATGAACAACTTTGAAGGGAAATATAGATAATTAAAATTAAGGTTCTGATAAAGCTCCATTTAATTTCCTAAACGAAGTTGATAGAAAAGAAAGGTATGAGAACCACAGACATAAGAGAGCATCCTGCAACTAAAATCCAAATAAAAGAAATCACTCGGTTATGAGGGATTTCTTTTAACGTTTAATTCACACTTCGACTTTATTTAGAAATATAAACAAAAATGAAGACAAATCCTTTTTTCGTACTATTTTTTATTCAATCCTTTCTTCTCCAAAAAGTCTCTCATAAACATCCTATTCGGAACCTTTAACATATTCGCCATCTGTGAAGTCCATGTGTCAGAACGTCTTCCGTTCGTGCGCTCCTCATAGTAAGCAGAAATTGTTTGATTATAATTCTTTAGCTGGTCTTTAAATTTTGACATATCCTGCTCGTATTGATTTTCATGATAAATATTATCTAGTGGTAACCTCGGTTTCTTGCTAGAAGTTGATGCAGGATATCCTACGGCTAAACCAAATAATGGAACCACTCGATCAGGTACATTTAAAAGTTTACAAACCTCTTCTAGATTATTTCGTAGCCCTCCTATGTAACATATACCAAGTCCCATTGACTCAGCTGCTAGAGTCGCGTTTTGAGCAGCTAGGGTTGCATCAATAACAGACACCATGAATTTTTCTGTACTCTCAAGTGACTCCTCAACTTCTGTCTGTTCCATCCTACCAATCAAATCGTGACGATGTAAATCTGCACAAAATATGAAGAAGTGTCCATTCATTTCGACATATGGTTGATTACCTGCCAATGAAGCAAGTTCTTTCTTCTTTTCTGGTTCCGTTACACCGATAATGCTGTAGGCTTGAATATAACTTGATGTTGAAGCCGCCTGAGCACACTGTATGATAAGCTCTATTTGCTCTTTTGTTAGATTTCGCTCTTCAAAAGAACGGATTGATCTATGGTTTAAAATCGTTTCAATCACTGTATTCATCTCAGCCCTTCTTTCCTAATCATTTGTTCACAATCTCATATTAACTAAGTTAAGTCATTACTACAAATCAAAGGATTGATAATTTTTTAAGTTTAATAGGAAACAATGATAAAGGATATTATTTTAATAAAAAGCGAAAAATTTGGTGATTTAATGTTCGATTATTAGCGAATACTATCTTAAAAGGAGGAATAACAAGTGAAAGATGTATCAAAGGTTTTCTGGATTTCTTTAGCTCTTGCACTTATCTTTGTTGTTTGGGGAGTTGTCTCACCAGTACGACTAGGTGAAATAATGGATGTAACTAAAGGGTTTTTTCTAGTTAAATTCGGTTGGTTTTACCAACTTGCGGCTACATTCTTTTTTATTTTTGCTTTGTTTTTAATTTTTAGTAAGTACGGAAAAATTAGGCTAGGGAAGGATGAGGATCGTCCTGAATTTAATCGCCTTACTTGGTTTTCCATGCTATTTAGTGCAGGTATGGGTATTGGTATATTATTCTTTGGAGTCTCTGAACCAATCTCACACTTTGTCAACCCTCCACTAGGAGAAGGTGGTACCCCTGAGGCAGCTAGGATTGCCTTACGCTATACATACCTACATTGGGGATTTCATGCTTGGGCAATTTACGCTACGATTGCACTTGCTTTAGCTTATTATAAATTCAGGAAAGGATTACCTGGACTTATTAGTTCTACTCTTTACCCTATTTTTGGTGAGAGAGTAAAAGGGACACTTGGCGTAATTATTGATGTGATTGCAGTTTTCGCCACCATTTTTGGTGTTGCGGCTTCATTAGGACTTGGGGCACAACAAATAAACGGTGGATTAAGTTATGTGTTTGGAATTCCGAATACCTTTATGGTCCAACTAATCATTATATCGATCGTAACTGTATTATTTATTTTATCTGCCTCAACTGGAATCAAAAAAGGGATAAAATATTTGAGCAACACGAATATGGTCCTCGCCATTGTCATTTTCCTATTGGTACTCATTTTAGGGCCAACTGTGTTTTTATTAGATCTATTCACGACTACATTTGGAGAATACATCCAAAACTTACCTAGTATGGCTCTTCGTCTCTCTCCATTTTACGAAGAAAGAGCTGCTTGGGTTCAAGGCTGGACTATATTTTACTGGGCATGGTGGATCGCTTGGTCACCTTTTGTTGGGACATTTATCGCTAGAGTATCAAAGGGTAGAACTGTCAGAGAATTCGTCCTTGCCGTATTAATAATACCTGCATTAGTCTGTGCGGTTTGGTTTGCTGTTTTCGGTGGAACCGCTATCCATTTCGACTATAATTTTAATACTAATATTGCCGATCAGAGCCTTGAAACAGCATTATTCTATATGTATGAACAGCTACCTTTGTCAAATATTCTCTCAATAATTACATTACTACTGATTGCTACATTCTTTATTACATCAGCAGACTCAGCGACCTTCGTTCTGGGAATGCAAACATCAAATGGACGCATGGATCCGAAGACATTTGTTAAATTCACTTGGGGTATTGTCCTTTCTTTATCTGCAGTCGTATTAATGGCGTCTGGTGGACTTAGTGCCATGCAAACTGCAATTATCGTGAGTGCCTTCCCTTTAACTATTGTACTAATTCTAATGTGTTTTTCTCTTTTAAAAGATTTTCAAAAGGAAATTAAACCGAAGAATTCTAAAAGATAAAGCAAGTTCTTCCTCTATTCATTTCATGAAAAAAAACTAAAGGCTACCCTGAAAATAAGGGGATCTTCGTTCCAGAACACTTGCTTTCCGTGGGGCGGGCGGTGAGCCAACTCGGCACTTGCGCCTTCGGTGTCTCACCTGTCCCGCTGCTCCCGCAGGACTTTGAATATGCTTCCATGAGTTCTCACGGCACGAAGGAAATGCGGGAGCACGACCGTATAGGCTTCAATGAAAATACTCCAGCGTACCGATTGAACTGCTTCTAGATTATGCTTCGGTGAAATCGGGACGTTTGTTACTAAATATCACAATTTCGTCATACAAGAAACGGTTATTCCTCTATAGCTCTGCCGAAGCATTCGAGGAGTCGCGCATCCTTCCACTTCAATCAACTTGTTTGAAAAATCATATTGAGCTTTAACAGAGCCAAACTAAAAAGAAAGCGAAGAGAACTATTGTCTCTTTGCTTTCTTTTATTTGTTTAGATTGTTTTCGCATACTTTGTTACCTTTCGACTATTAGAACACTAAACTTGAGAACTGAAAATAAAACCTACAACCACTTACAGTTATATTAAAAAAAGTCTAATAAGCTAGTTGATCTATTTTCGATGAGTCTTTCCCATGCTAGTACATCTGCTACTGAACCCTTTAACTTCTCTGCTTCATAAAAAAACGTCGCAGTATGAGCACTTAACAAAATTGCCGTTAAACAATTAATATCAAGTGTAAGACCAGTTTCTTCAGGCGATACTTCTGTTACAATTCCATTTTCTATTTGGATGGAGATATTATTCCAATTGGCACGACTATCCTTAATATGTAGGACAACCTTATCATTCGTTTTTCTGAATGGATACTGATCTAAAAATCCTAAAACATCGACAATTCTCGCCATGAAATATGGTGAAATTTCAATTTTCACTTTAGGGTTTTTTAATAAGAAATGCAAGGTTTCGTCCTCTGGAGTCAATATTTTCACCTTATCTATCATTGAATCATGCTGACAAATAAAATTCCATAATCCCTTTCTTGCCTCTCCATCCAGATAAATAAACTCTTGGATATCCATTAATTTATCTGATACTTTATACAAAATATAGCCCTTCGCTTCGTCATTTTCATTAAAATAACCAGCAAAGTGGAAGCCCTTTGAGTAAACATTGTTTTCCCACCAGCAAGAATCTCTTTTTAACATTCCATTATATTTTATGGCGAAATCTTCATAAATTGTGTTCAGTACTTCCACATTTTCTTTTACAGTCAAACGTTTTACCTTTCCAGATACTGCCTCCATAAATTGCAAGTGTGCTCGATCCATTTCATACTTTTTATTCGACATGCAAAGCTCCCAGCCAAATCGACGGTAAAAGTCAATATCAAATGGATGTAGGAGACTGATTACCTGACCTTTTTCCTTCATAGATTTCAAGGAAATCTCTAATAACCGAGACACATTTCCATTGCGTCTATATTCCGGCCAGGTAGCGACACCTGCAACACCACCCATTTTCATTTCCTTCCCACCTAAAAAAATAGTGAGCGGTAGTATATGTACTTTTGAAGTAAGTGTTTCCCCCTCAAATTCACCCCATACTTCGTGTCTTTTTAATGTCTCTTTTCTTTTCAATTTCTCGTCTTCTTCAACCGTATATTGAAATGCATATTGTGATAGCTCTAGACTTTGATCAAAATCGTTTTCTGTTAATCTTCTGATTTCTGACATAGTATCTGCTCCCCAATTAATATATTTTAAAATTATATTTCAATAATCGAAATATTTTGATTGCAATTTGCTTCAAATCCTCCTAAACTAAGTTAAGTTCAAAATTTATTTAAAGAGGTAGTTACATGAACCAATCGAATTACAATGATCAGAGGATAGGAATTATTTCCGCTACTTTTGCTTATGTAGTATGGGGACTCTTTCCTTTATATTGGAAACTCCTGCAAGACGTTTCACCAGGAGAAATACTTGCACACCGTATTGTATGGTCTTTCTTATTCATGATGATCATTTTATTATTTGTAGGTAAAATCAAAGAACTGGGGAAAGAACTAAAGTATTTAATGTCACATCGTAAGCGACTACTTGCTATTGGATTTGCCTCCATTATCATTAGTATGAATTGGGTTTTATATATTTGGGCCGTAAATACTGACCATGTGGTGGAAGCTAGCTTAGGTTATTACATTAATCCACTTGTAAGCATTCTACTTGGTATTATTGTGTTAAAAGAAAAGCTAACTCGTTGGCAAATTGTGTCCTTTATTTTAGCGATGATAGGGGTACTTTATATGGCGATCCATTTCGGATCTGTACCTTGGGTTGCTTTGTTACTTGCAGCAAGTTTTGGATTATATGGGCTGATTAAAAAGATGGTTAATTTAGGCGCAATGATTGGGCTAGCTATCGAAACTTTGTTCATCACCCCATTTGCTATATTGTTTCTTTCATTCGTTCACAAAGACGGCAGTGGCTCTTTTTCCACAAGCGTTGACACCAGTCTTCTTTTAATTGGAGCAGGTGTTGTCACAGCAGTCCCTTTGTTGTTATTTGCCATTGGGGCAAGACGGATACCTCTTTCTATGATTGGATTCTTACAATATATCGCACCAACATTCATGCTATTAATAGGTGTCTTCGTATACAATGAACCATTTACAGATGTTCACCTATTCTCATTTATTTGTATTTGGAGTGCTCTTACGATTTACACAATGTCGAAAACGAAATGGTTTATCTTTTTAGAAACCAAAATGAACACAAAAAAATCACTTCAAGGATAAGAGCTTCCATTCTCTTATCCTTTTTTATTTAACCTTAAGGCTACCCTGAAAATAAGGGGATCTTCGTTCCAGAACACTCGCTTTCCGTGGGGCGGGCGGTGAGCCAACCGTAAAACAGGTGATTTTTAGATAATTTAGCTTAATCGCGAAATTAATACGCACAGATGTCACAATTAAAGAACGATCTCGATTCTATACAAAGTTAATTAATATGGATAGCAACAATCTAGGGATTTTTAGTTCAATTTCTCTGCTACTATTGTATAGGTCTTTGGTAAGCCTATATCATGAATTTTATGATTTGGTTCTTCTTCTAATACCTTTATCACAAGACCCTCTTTCGCAATGGCTGTAACCACTTCTCCTATTGTCCACTTTCTTTGTGAAACCTTTGCTAAGTTTTCATGTTCCCCTCCCTCAATATGCTTCGAGAAAGCAACATGGTGGCTTTCCAATCCTGGTTCAAAATAATTACCAGTCACCTTATGTTTTTTTCCAGTTGAGGTTATTAGTTTAGTTGAAATTGGATGGAATTCATGTAAAAGAAAGTGACCACCTTTTCTCAAAAGAGTTTTAATTACTTTAACTAAGGGTTCTAGATCAACGAAATAATGAAGAACACCCAGTTCCATTAATACAAAATCTGCTTCGACTGCTATTCCTTCAATTGGAATTGAAAAGACATCAGTTTGGATGTATTCCATATTCACATTTGCAGATTCAGCTAGTTCAGTTGCATATCTTTTGTTTTCTTTGGAGAAATCTACAACTGTTACTTGGGCTTTTAATATGGATAAAGCGACGCCTTTTATTCCATTCGAACCTAGTAAGTGAACAATCTTTTTCCCGCTTACAGACCCCATATGTTTATAAAATGGATGTAATCGCCAACTTGGATTCTCTTGGATCTTCTTTGCAAGAACATGCGGCTCACCATACCTAGAAATGAGCGCATCATATTGATCTTGATTCCAAGCATTTTGATTAATTTCAGTGATGTTGTTCTGTAAATTGAATAGGTACTGATGTATTAATTCTCCGTATTCCTCATTAAGTTCTTTATCATATAAAAAGGCATAAATAGATCGGACCCAAATCGATTTTCCATCATCATGTTCAACCGATACTCTATATGGATCCGTTTTGATTGTCTTATTAAACTCACACTCTACTTTTATAGAGACTCCTTCGTATTGCATAATAAAATATGCACGGGTGGGTGTTTTTGTTATTGGAGAAACAGCTTTAGCCTCAAACTTGGAAAAGACCGTTTCAAATCCATCCCATTGTACATTAACATGCTGAGGCTGTTCCTCATTAATTGGTATTCCTTGAAGTAACATGGCACTTGATTTAATAAATTGGTATGGAGTGATCATTTCTAAATCATTTCCAAGCTTAATTAATGCATCCTTGACTATCTCATTCATCCTTTTCAACACCCATCACTTCTAAATAAAGACTGACCCCTCACATTCCTGTGAAAAAAATCAGCCTAATGCTTATCCTAATTTTATTTTTAGCTTTTGTAGCATGTCTATTGTCATCTTCTCAAGGTCATACTGTGCTTTAAAGTTCCACTCATATTCAGCAGCGGTCTTATCAATCGCATTGGGCCAACTGTCAGCAATACCTTGTCTAATTGGATCTATGTTATAACTCATCGTAAAAGTTGGAATATGTTTACGGATTTCTGATGCAATGTTTTCTGGTTCGATGCTCATTGCCGTTACATTAAATGAATTACGGTGTAAAAGCTTGATCGGATCCGCTTCCATTAAATTCACTATGGCTGTAATGGCATCTGGCATATACATCATATCCATATAGGTGCCTTCTCCAATATAGGAGGTATAGCTTCCTTTTTTGATTGCTTCGTAATATATTTCTACCGCATAATCAGTTGTTCCACCACCTGGAGGTGCTACATAGGAGATAAGGCCCGGAAAGCGCAGACCTCTCGTATCCACTCCGAATTTTTGGAAATAATAGTCACATAATAATTCCCCAGCCACTTTGTTAACGCCATACATTGTGGTTGGTCGTTGAATCGTGTCTTGTGGAGTTTGATCCTTTGGAGTCATTGGACCAAATGCCCCAATTGAGCTTGGTGTAAAGAATTTACAGCCTAATTCTCTACTTACTTCTAATGCATTGACAAGACCACCCATATTTAAGTTCCAAGCGAGTAGAGGTTTTGCTTCTGCTGTAGCTGATAGAAGCGCCGCCAAATGAATAAAAGTGTCAACTTCATACTTTTTCGCTATTTGATGCATGCTCTTTGCATCTGTTACATCAAGAATTTCAAATGGACCGGATGAAATCGCTTCATTTTCTGTATTTCGAATGTCGGTAGCGATAACATTTTCTGCTCCGTAAATATTTCTAAGGTAGCCGGTTAGTTCCGTTCCAATTTGACCTAAAGCTCCGGTCAACATTATTTTATTCATAAAGAAAATCCCCCATTGTTACAAGTTTTTTACCTATCATTTAGTTACTTTTCTAAATAATGCCCATCTCTTTGCCAACCTGTTCATAAATTGCAATCGCACGATCCAGCATCTCCTTGGAATGAGCAGCTGTTGGCATATTGCGGACTCTTCCTGTACCTTGTGGGACTGTTGGAAATACAATTGACTTCGCATAAACACCAGCTTCATTTAATCGCTTGCTAAATGTTTGTGTTGTTGTTTCATCCCCAATAATACAAGGAGTAATTGGGGTCTCGCTGTTTCCTATATTAAACCCTAGTTCTTTTAAACCTCTTTTTAGATAATCACCATTTTCCCAAAGTTTTTCATGGAGTTCTGTACTAGTTGACAGGATTTCAATAGCTTCAATACATGCCGATACATCGGCTGGAGTTAATGATGTTGAAAATAGGAATGGGCGACTTCTAACCTTTAACCAGTCAATTAGGTTCTGCTTTCCTGCAACATATCCACCAACTACTCCGATGGCTTTCGAAAGGGTTCCAATTTGAAAATCTACTTTGTCTGATAATCCAAAATGTTTAACCGTTCCAGCACCTTTACCAAGTACACCAGATCCATGTGCATCATCTACATATGTCATGATATCAAATTCCTCAGCAATTTTAACTATTTCAGGTAATTTGGCAATGTCACCATCCATTGAAAATACGCCATCCGTAATCACCATTAACTTCTTATACAGACCTGACTCTTTGGCTTCTTTTGCTTTCGCTCGAAGATCCTCCATGTCAGAGTGATTAAATCGGATAATCTTTGCTCTAGATAACCTACATCCATCAATAATTGATGCATGATTCAATTCATCAGAAAGTATTGCATCATTTTTATCCATAACAGCTGATATTGCTGCCATATTACACATAAATCCTGATTGATATGCTATCGCTGCCTCTGTATGTTTAAACTCAGCAATTTTTTCTTCAAGTTCAAGGTGAATCTTTAATGTGCCATTAATGGTACGTACTGCCCCTGAACCAACACCATACTTATTGATTGACTCAATCGCTGCTTTTTTCATTCTTTCCTCTGTAGCTAATCCTAAGTAATTATTCGAAGAAAGGTTGATTAATTCTCTTCCATCAATTGTTATAATAGGTCCATTTGGACTTTGCAGCGGATCTATAACATTGTATAATCCCTGACTTTTTAATTCTGATAGGTTTTCATTCAAGAATAATTCTAGAGTTTGACTCGACATATATATTCCCTCCATTTGGATAGTTGGTTTATATGAAAACGCTTATGTATTTACACATAAATAAAAGGATGTCCTTCTAAGGAAGACATCGATCTCTAATGATTCACTATATAGAATAACACACTTCACCCTTGTATTCGTTGTTTCCCTACTTCGGTTACTGCAGACTTCCTAGTCATTTTTTTAATCTTCTCTACGAGACGAAATCTTAGTGCAGACCAATCATCATCAATCGCTACCTGTCTCACTGGTTCAAATCCTTCTTGTGCAAGCAGAACCGCTACTGATTCACGACTGCAGTCTAATCCTTTATACTTTTTTGAAGATTTTTTGGGATAACAAAGCCAAAGTAAACCATCTGGCCCAAGGACCTCTTTCCCTTTTATCGCGAAATCTCTAATCTGATCATTGGATGTACCAAATACTTGGACAAACGTATATGATTCTTCCTTTATTTCTGTATGAACAATAGCATCAAAAGCGGAAATTGTTTCATGATATTCGGCAGGTGCATTTAAAACAAGAACAGGCTTGCTTTGATCTTTAATTTGTAACTTTTTCAGAACAAGCTGATTGTCACTCATTCACAACATTCCCCTCACATTATTTACTTTTATTTTACTGTTTCTTTCCATATAAATCAAAAAAGTAAAGAGAAAAACCATCAAAATCTATTCCATTTTGAGATATTCTTTTTCTAAACACCTATTTGTTGAATTTTTCCTCGTTTTACAGAAGAGATATGTGGCGTTTACGAGCAGAACATAGTATGATGATGCAAGAATACTGGAGAAATTGGAGGCTTGTTAGAATTTGAGCTTACTAAATGTTGAAGGCTTAACTCATAGTTTTGGTGATCGTACATTATTTAAGGATGTGAATTTCCGCCTTTTAGCCGGAGAGCATATTGGCTTAGTTGGAGCAAATGGTGTTGGAAAATCAACACTTATGAATATATTAACTGGACAAATTGTCTATGATTCTGGTCGAGTAGAATGGTTACCTACTGTACAATATGGCTACCTGGATCAACATACTGTCTTGACTCGTGGGAAAACGATTCGTGACATTTTAAGCGATGCATTTTTACCTCTATATGAGAAAGAAAAAGAATTAAATGAAGTTACAGAAAAAATGGCAACGGCTACTCCTGAAGAATTAGAGCAGTTACTTGAAGAAATGGCTAATATACAGGATCGACTTGATGCTGGTGGCTTCTATTTACTAGATGTTAAAATTGATGAAACTGCTAGAGGTCTTGGTCTAGATGCAATTGGACTAGACCGTGATGTATCGGCATTGAGTGGTGGCCAACGAACTAAGGTCTTACTTGCGAAGCTATTACTAGAGCAGCCTGAAGTACTATTACTAGATGAGCCGACAAACTATCTTGACGTTGAGCATATCCGTTGGTTAATTAATTATTTAAGAGAATATCCTAACGCTTTTCTTCTAATCTCACATGATACAGAATTTATGAACCAGGTTACTGGTGTTATATTCCATTTGGAATTCAGCAAGCTTTCACGCTATACGGCAACGTACGAGAAATTCTTAGAGTTAGCTGAAATTAATAAAAATCAGCATCTTAATGCATATGAGAAACAAAAGGACTTCATTAAAAAGCAAGAAGATTTCATCTCAAAAAACAAGGCTCGTTATTCAACAACTGGACGTGCAAAAAGTCGTCAAAAACAACTAGACCGAATGGAACGTATCGATCGACCAGAGACATCTCTCAAACCGACATTTGATTTTAAGGAATCACGTGGGAGTAGCCGCTATGTTTTTGAAGGAGAGGATATAGAGATCGGCTATACCACCCCGTTACTTCCTAAGCTAACTATGACGATAGAACGTGGCGAAAAGATTGCGATTGTTGGTTGCAATGGTGTCGGAAAATCAACTTTATTAAAAACTATTTTGGGTAAAATCAAACCGTTAAGCGGCAAAACTATCCAAGGTGATTTTCTTTTCCCATGTTATTATGAACAAGAAATAAAGGCTGAAAATATTACCCCTATCGACGACGTGTGGAATTCATTCCCAGGTATGGATCAGCATCAAGTCCGTGCTGCTCTTGCAAGATGTGGATTGAAAAACGAACACATTTCTCGTCCTTTAAGCCAATTAAGTGGTGGGGAACAGGCAAAAGTTCGCCTATGTAAACTACTAATGAGTGAAAGCAACTGGTTATTATTCGACGAGCCAACAAACCACTTAGATGTAGTAGCAAAAGAAGAGTTACGACGTGCGCTTCAGGCTTATAAAGGGACGATTGTCCTTGTCTGTCATGAACCTGACTTTTATGAGGATTGGATCACAAAAGTATGGGACGTAGAAGAATGGTCACAACAAAGCCTACAAAACCAGAACTGATAACCTGCTAATAGCAGGTTTTTTTTTATTACTTATAAAATTATCGGCTATTTTGAATAATTCATGAACCCTCACCAAAGTGAACCAATAGGTGATAATTGAATACTTGCCATACTGGTAAAAAAGAGGACTCAATTGAGTTCTCTTTTTTGCTCTATTACAAAAAAGTATAGACATTGAAATTTAGGAAAAATTAAACAAAGAACTTTGATTAGGAGGTAAGGAAATATGACAATGAATTGGGAAACTATGCTGCCTCAATTTCCAGAACCTATATGGAGAGATACGATTAAACTACCCAGCTTTGCAAAATTAAGAGAGGACCTAACAGTAGATGTTGCGATAATCGGGGGTGGAATATCAGGTATAACAACAGCCTATCTTCTTTCAAAACAAGGACTTAAGGTCGCTATTATAGAGGCAGGAAAATTGTTAAATGGAACAACAGGGCATACGACAGCAAAAGTTACTGCCCAGCATGGGCTAATATATGACGAATTCATTCAACATTTTGGAGAGGAAAAAGCTAAACTCTATTATGAGGCTAATACCGAAGCCCTACATTTTATTAAGCGGACAGCAAACGAACTGCGCATTGATTGTGATTTTAGCCAAGATGATGCCTATATTTATACAAACTCTGATGACTATCTATCAAAATTGGATAAAGAGACCTCTGCATATGAGAAGCTACGTATTTCAGGAGGAAAGGTCCCTTCGATGCCTTTTGATATTGATATGAAAGCAGCCATTGTTATGAAGGAACAAGGTCAATATAATCCATTAAAATTCTTAAAGGTTCTTGTTCAAGAGTTTACAAATTCGGGAGGAGTAATTTTTGAAAATACGACAGCTTCTGAGGTTGAAAAAGGAACGAATCCTATCGTCACAACAGGAGATGGCCATCATTTAACATGTAATTACTTAGTCTCATGTTCTCATTTCCCCTTTTACGATGGGAAGGGATTTTATTTCACTAGAATGTATGCTGAAAGATCTTATTTACTTGCCATTCGTACAAAAATGAAATACCCTGGCGGCATGTATTTGAGTGCTGAGTCACCCACCCGTTCATTGAGGAATACTCATTTTAATGGAGAAGATTTAGTGATTATAGGAGGAGAAGGACATAAGACTGGGCATGGGACAAATACATTGAAGCATTATGAAAATTTAGCGATATTTGGACATCAACACTTTGGTATAGATGAAATTGTGAATCGATGGTCTGCCCAAGACTTAACTACATTAGATAAAATCCCTTACATTGGTCATATAACAAAGGACACTCCAAATATTTTCGTTGCCACTGGGTATCGCAAATGGGGAATGACAAACGGAACGGCAGCTGGTTTGCTGTTAAGTAATCTAATTTTAAAGAAAGAAAGCCCTTATCAAGAATTATATAGTCCCTCTCGATTCTATAGTGATCCTTCAATTAAACATTTTATACAGCAAAATTCTGATGTAGCAGGACATTTCATAGCAGGAAAAGTAGACATCGTTCATAAAAGTGTTGAGGATCTTCAGAACGATGAAGGTGCCGTTGTAAAGGTGAACGGTCAAAAAGCTGGTTGCTACAAGGATTTAAATGGGAGAGTATTCTTTGTAGATACTACTTGTACACATTTAGGTTGTGATGTGGAATGGAATAACGGAGAAAGAACATGGGATTGCCCTTGCCACGGCTCTAGATTTTCATACGACGGGCAAGTTGTAGAAGGCCCTGCAGACAAACCTTTAAAAAGGATTTCAGTAGAATAGTTTATGAAGAAACCGTTTCTTACAAAAGACACGGTTTCTTTTTGTGAGAATTTTTGTGAACTTTGTTACTATACACTTGGTTTCTGAAAGGAGTAGTTTGGAAAATAGTGAGTGGTCAAAAGATGTTCGCTTTCAGCTAAAGACAATATCTTCTATAAAAACAGCTCTAAGAAAAAAAAATCGAGCTTTTTATTGTGAAATATTTAGTAAGGTCTTACATATTTTATATTTCGTCTAAACCTCATGCTCATTTATTACATATATATAATACGAAGCATATATTAAGGAGGTTACTATGAAATATTCTATAACAAGAGATTATATAAATAGGGGTAACTCCCGTCCAGGTACCAAGAACAATGAAATTCAATTTATTGTCAGTCATGATACTGGCAATGCCGGGTCTACCGCTTATGCAAACCGAAATTATTTCAATTCTGTCCAACCCTCTGCCTCGGCCCATACGTTTATTGACGATAACTATATATTAGAAATAATTCCTCTAGATGAAATCGCCTACCACGTAAGGTACAACGTTACGACTGACAACCGGATGTTCGGAGCAGATGCTAACCGTGCAGCAATTGGGGTCGAACTCTGTTGGGGTGGCAGTATCAATTTCGAAAAAGCCTATGAACGATATGTTTGGTATCATGCTTACTTGCTAGATGTATTTAATCTAGATGCAGACACTGATATAGTCGCACATAGTACTCTAGATCCCGAGAGAAGACGGGATCCAGAAAATGCCCTTCAAAGGTATGGCCTCTCATTTAATCAGTTTTTAAAAGATGTGAAGGAGACGTACCAAACTCTATTTGTTGAAAAGAAGGATGCTAATCAAGTTGAAACACCAGCTAAGCCAATTGTAAAAGGGGTTTCCATACAACTACCGTTACGGTTAGGTGACAAAGGGGATTTTGTTCGTGAAATTCAACAGGAGTTAATCCAAATAGGTATTTCACT
>JBFILZ010000039.1:0-20277 GCA_041611945.1 Bacillus sp. (in: firmicutes) | reverse complement strand
ATAATGAAATGTTTCTTCCTAGATTTTTTTTTGAGGAAAATGAAGTAATCCAAGTTTGAGTGGCAAAGTGTAAGGCATGATCCCCAACTCCTATAATTAATCGTAAAGTAAACCAAAACCAAAATGAACTCCAAATTGGAAATAAAGCAAGTGATAAAGTTACTAGAAAAGCTCCAGCCATAATAATGGGCTTATAGCCATATTGTCGTAGCGGGTACTCAATGAATGGTGAAGCCAATAAAATTCCTATGTATAAGGCGGTAGCATTCAACCCATTTAAAGTCGAGGTTACCCCACTATTCTCGAAGATTATTGCAATTAATGGCAATAACATCCCTTGAGAAAAACCTGAAATAGCTACTATACTAACTAATATCCAAAACCTAAAACGATTGCTCATTTTAACCATCTACTCTCTCGGGAGAACTAACTTCTACATAAAAGATGGTATCATCGAAAGTGAATTATGCCAACCATAAGAAAATATTATTCAAACTCTGTTAGTTTTAGTCATTTTATTTATAATAATAAATAGTTGTATTACCAGAGTTAGCAAAAAAGTAAGCAAAAGAGTATTCTGAATATCGGACATCTAGATGAGGTTGGTTTTAATCAGGAAAATAAATTAAATAAAGAAAAGGTAGTGATGAAATGAAATTTGAAATGAAGGAAGCGGGATTTAAAACTGAATTAGAATATGGTGAATTAAATGTGTCAGGAAATGAGGAATTTGGGTTTCGTCCATATCAATTAATGGTTGCGTCTATTGCTGTATGCAGTGGTGGTGTATTACGAACCATCCTTTCTAAGAAGAAAATGATGATTGAAGATATCACGATTGAAGCAGATGTAGTTAGAAACCCCCAAATTGCAAATAAAATTGAGAAAGTAATGATTCATTATCTAATTAAAGGACAAGGCTTAAATCCAGATTCTATTGAGAAATCAATTCATCTAGCAAGAAAGAACTGTCCAATGGTTCAATCAGTCGAGGGAAGTATTGTGGTAGAAGAAACGTATGAACTTATTTAAGTAAAAGTTTTGTAGAGTTGGCAGTTGATTTTGCTCAGAGAGTGTTTCACCTGTCTTGAGCTTTGCAACTAGAGTCACATATCTTCCTCTTCAAATCTTATCAAGATAATTAAATAACAGAGTTAAGAAAAAGGAGAGCTGCCTGATTAACTGGAATGCTCTCCTTCACTTCTGTTACGGTATTATGGTTAAATTATCAACTCTTCAGGGCTTTCGACGGCCTCACTAAATACACGGATTTTTTCAGATGTTAGTTTTAAAACAACGTAGTTAGGATCGCTTGGACCTTCTAACCATTTTTGAAGGTGCTCATCCCAACATTTTTCCTTCCAAACTGGATCTTCAGTTAATTCGGCCTTTGCTTCTATTTCTAAGTAGGACTGATGCCATGATCCGCTCTCATTACCTAATAAAATATGAACAGCCGAGTTCTGAATAATATCCTCTACCTTATGTGTTAACTTGTTTGTAGAAGTGTACAAATTTAAACCATCTTGATAAAAATTCATAAAACGAGTAAAAGGTTTATTATCACGAATAGTTGCTAAAGTCCCAACCTTGTGAGCGCTTAATAATTCCATCACCTTTTGCGTTAACTTCTCATCCATATCGTATCAAATCCTCTCATTAAAAATAGGTCGTTAAATATACTTGTTGATTTCCACTGCATGTTCCACGCTTTTCGCAGGGCTTTCGATGAGTCACTACAACTTAATATACCAATATAAACAAATTTTAAACAAAGATCGATGGGGGTCTGACCCCCGTCACGCTAAAGTGTTAAAGACATTGAGTGTGCTTGCATTATATTATAGGGTAGACTGAAAAACTGGAGTGTAGTGGAATAGTTGAATAGTAGGGTATATTTGTTACTATGAATTATCTTACTAATTTTAATATTTCGTGAAAACTTAGCTAATTGTTATTAGTGGTATGCTAGTTCTTATAATGAAAAAAAGGAGAAATATTATGCATTTAAAAAGAATTATATTCTATTTACTAGGTCTTCTTATTTTATCAATAGGGGTTACCTTTACAATAAAGTCTGATTTGGGTGCAGGTCCTTGGGATGCTTTAAACGTGGGGCTTTCAGCTACATTCGGATTGACTGTAGGGAGTTGGGTCATTGTTGTTGGACTCATTCTTATTTTATTAAATGCACTTTTATTAAAGATGAAGCCAGATATATTTGCAGTTCTGACTATTTTTATTGTAGGTGGATTAATAGACTTTTGGCTAATATATGTATTTAATTCATATAATCCATCGCATTGGATTATTCAAATAGTTACATTAGGAATAGGACTCGTATTTCTATCTCTAGGTATTGCAACTTATTTACAAGCTAAGTACCCATTAATTCCAATTGATCGGTTTATGCTAGCAATTCAATATAGATTAAAAGTAAACCTAATGGTAGCAAAAACAATAGGTGAAGTTACTGCACTTATTTTAGCTTTATTATTTAATGGACCAATTGGAATCGGGACAATCGTCATAGCGTTGTCTGTTGGCCCACTTGTTCAATTTTTCTTCCCTAAACTAGACAAGCTAATGAAAAAAAGATATAAAAAGATGCCCATTCATGGATAAACTTATCCCTTATTGAAAAAACTAGGGAATAGAGTTTCTATCATGAAAGGAGCAAAAATAAACATGAAAAAAGTAGCGACCGCTATTTTAATACCCTTTATTCTGCTTGGTTTTAGTTTTCACACTAATGCAGAAGCAGAAAAAGTTGATGAGAATTCTAAAAAAAAGGTGGAAGTCCCTAGTTCTGTCATGAACATATCTAAGGAAAATACTTATCCAAATCCCACCCAAGATTTACCCTATCTTCAACCGAGTGAACTTGCTCAGCAACTTATCGATACTTCGGATGTCCCAATCGAAAACCCGGATTTAATAAAAATGTTAAATGAAACAACCATATCGGATGCTCCGCTAGCATTTGGTTATCGTGCAACTATTTATATGGGTCAATGGCCATTGAATTATGAATCCAGTGAAACTAGTACCAATTGGGAATACCAAAAGGTCAATACTAATTTTAATGATAACCGTGGAGGAAATATAGCTAATCAAATTCACTATTATCAAGAAGCTGAAAAACATGTAAAAGGGGGATTAACTTCTAAAATAGATAGCGCAGAAGAAGTTAAAAAGATGATGTTACTTAAAGCAATGCAAAATACAAAACTGCCTTTATCTTTCCATACAGTAATTGGTGGAGGAACGAAAAAGGATCAAGTATATAATATTGCTCCAAAAAGACTAGGTTATTTGTATGCTTACGCTCCTGCAGTCAGTGAAAAAGGGAAAGTAACATTTGGTGAAGTATATATAGTCCTTAAAGGAAACGCAAGAAGTATTGTCATTAAGAATGTAACATCACAAGGTATTGGAGCTTGGATACCTGTACAGGATCACGTTTCATTTGGTTTTGTTGTTTCAGAACGGCCCAAATAAAATTTCTTAACAGAGTATAAGGAATGCATAAATCTACTAACTATTATCTCTGGGTACTACTAATTAAATTGATAAAACAAAAAACACGCAAACATTAGCGTGTTTTTTTGTTTTATGGTGCAGATTAAAGATGTGATTTTATATACTTACTTCACCTTGTTCACACTAGTGGAAAAACTAGGAGAGTCCTGTTCACTACTGAATAAATGTCTTTCCTCTGCAGGTAATATTCCTCTATCGTATATAATTTGAGCAATTTTTCTCCGTGCATCTTTTGAAGCGTCCCAGTAGTAAAGGTCATCAACGAGGGCTGTTATCGTATATTCATAGCCACGAAAATTCCCTTGTAATGAAGTCATACCATATACTTGAAAAGGTTCTATATAACAATCAGTTTCATCCTTCTTCAAACAAAATTTATAGTTATTATTTAATTGCTCACATACCTCTTCCAATATTGAAAAGACTAGTTCTGGATTTTCTCTATAACTAACTACGATACGCTCTATAACACGCATTCTATCTATGTTGTAGTTTTGGATTTGTTTAATTTCTCCGTTACTAATTGTTAAAAGTTTGCCGCTCCATTCTCTGACCTTTAAAAATCTAAGTCCTATATCCTCGACTGTTCCATTAAATGTATTATTTACGGTTACAAAATCACCTTTATGTAGTTGTTTTTCATAAATGAGAAAAACCCCAGAGAGTATATCTCTGATAAGACTTTGTGCACCTAGACCTACGATAATTCCTACAATTCCTGCACCAGCTAGTATTTTAGCGAAATCCTCAACAATAAGTGAGATTCCATAAAGCATTAACCCAAAAGTTGCGGTATATCTTATTAAAGACCGAATCATACTCTCAAGTGTCTTTTCTTTTCTTTCTTCAAGAAAATTCGTTCGCAGAAAGAATTGATGAATCACTTGATTTAGTATCAGAACAACAAAAATTGTTATGATTACAACAGCTAAGAATTGTGAAAAAGGGAGTTCCCAAATAGTCTGAAGAGTTTTCATTGTATTACCTCAATTTCATTTTTGTAAAATCTGGATAAAGTGTTAGTAAAGCCAATTAGTCTTATTATACCTATAAATAACTTTTATAAATGAAAAGTGAAATCACCATTAAGATGGGTACGCTTATTGTTGTTAGGGGAATACTTTAATATAAGAATAACATTAATCTCAATAACTTGAACAAATTGGGGCTAATTATTATTCGTTAAAGTTCTGTGATGGTGTGTTGTAGAATGCCTTTACTTAATGAAAGCTATTGTTAAGGGTTTCTGTACTTTAATAAGAGGTCTTTAAATAAAATTCCTTAAAAAAATACCGTCTTTATGGTATCGTGATAAAATAGAAATAACATTAATGTTAGGAGAGAATTCATGGGTAACGCGATAACCGATAAAAACTCACAATTGTCATACTTGCAAAACCGTTTGAAAATGTTTGTAGATGTCATTGACCATTTAGATCCTGAGCACGCTGAGGTTGATGACATAGATCGATTAATTCAACTTTTAGATGATATGGAAGTTAAAGTAAATCAATTTAAGAATGACAAATTAGACACAGAGTAATCCCTCTGTGTCTTTTATATTGGCCTATTTTACTTGAATGTTCATTTCCAATAAAGGTTGGTCAGTAGCAGTATGGCTATTTCATTATCAGCAGAAACTTAATAGAGTTTTTAATTAGGTGTGTTTTCGAGCAATAATTCCAATTTCCGAGGAAATAAATAGAATTAGGGACTGGATATCTACAAAAAGAAACTAATCTCTACAAGCATTCGAAATAAAACAATTATCTTAACAAGCATATCAAGTGAATACAAAATCCTTTAGTAATCAATTTATTCATCGTATAATGGTACTTAGAAAGTCACTATATTCACTCAACTTTTTTGGGCGTAAATGACCCATTGAGATTATGGGAAGGAGTCTTAAATATATGCAAAAACTTCAAGAGAGTATGTACAAGTTAATAGTTGAAACGTCAACGGTCTTACCAAACGATGTTCGTAGGGCTATAAAGATTGCACAGGAAAAAGAAAATGAGGGAACTCGTTCGGCTATTTCTTTAGCGACCATAACAAATAATATTACCATGGCAGAAGAAAAAGTTTCACCAATCTGCCAGGATACCGGATTACCTACTTTTAAAATAAAAACCCCAGTAGGAGTCAACCAGCTTAAAATTAAAGAAGTTATTAAAGAAGCAATCATTCAAGCAACTAAAGATGGAAAGCTTCGTCCAAATTCGGTTGATTCAATAACAGGAGAAAATAGTGGATCTAACATTGGAATAGGTGTTCCAGTAATTAAATTCGAACAGTGGGAAAAGGATTACATAGATGTACGTTTAATTTTAAAAGGAGGAGGCTGTGAAAATAAAAATATTCAGTACAGCTTACCGTGTGAGTTAGAGGGAATAGGACGTGCTGGTCGTGATCTTGATGGAATTCGTAAATGTATTATGCATTCAGTTTACCAAGCACAGGGACAGGGCTGTAGTGCTGGTTTCATTGGTGTGGGAATTGGCGGAGACCGTTCAAGTGGATATGATTTAGCGAAAGAACAGTTATTCCGCTCTGTGGATGATATAAATCCGGATAAAGATCTTAGGAAGCTTGAAGAGTATGTAATGGATCATGCTAATGAATTGGGAATTGGAACGATGGGATTTGGTGGTGAAACGACACTTTTAGGCTGTAAAGTTGGGGTTATGCATCGAATACCTGCTAGCTTTTTTGTCTCAGTTGCCTACAATTGCTGGGCTTATCGCCGCTTAGGTGTCAAGATAGATTCAAACACTGGCGAGATTCAAGATTGGTTGTACAAGGATGGGGACGAGGTTGAATTTTCAATTGATGAATCACAGGGTAAAACCCAAGAGGGTCCTAGAGAAGTCGTTCTGCAAACCCCAATAACAAAAGAACAAATTCTTGATTTGAGAGTAGGAGATGTTGTCAGCCTCAATGGACTAGTTTACACCGGTCGTGATGCAATTCATAAGTATTTATCAACAAATGACTGTCCTGTTGATTTAAATGGACAAGTTATTTATCACTGTGGTCCGGTTATGTTGAAGGATGACAAAGGTGATTGGCATGTAAAAGCTGCCGGACCTACAACTAGTATTCGCGAGGAACCGTATCAAGGTGACATTATGAAGAGATTCGGTATTCGAGCTGTTATGGGAAAAGGTGGTATGGGGGCTCAAACACTAAAGGCACTTCAAGAGCATGGTGGTGTATATTTAAATGCAATTGGAGGAGCGGCACAATATTATGCTGATTGTATTAAATCAGTTGAGGGCGTAGACTTAATGCAATTTGGTATACCTGAAGCAATGTGGCACCTTAAAGTAGAGGGATTTAAGGCTGTAGTGACAATGGATGCCCACGGTAACAGCTTACACAGAGATGTGGAAATGTCATCACTTGAAAAGCTCTCTCAATTCAAGGAACCCGTATTCAAATAATAATTCTCAAAAACCATAAGGTACCAATACTTTATGGTTTTTTTATTTAGCCTTGTTTACCCTAAGTTAATCTCACTCCTTCCAAATTATATACATTCATTTATATTTCAATATAGGACATGCATATAACTAATGGAAAACCTTGCACAGGATGATTTTCTTATAAAAACAGAAACTAAAGTATATAGAAAATTGACTACCAAACAATAGTGGAGGGAGTTGGGTGTATGGGTTGGAGAAAGATAATAATAATTTTTACAATAAGTTTATTATTTCTACCCCTACTAAGAGTTAACGCAATTAATTATTCCAATGCTAAAATACATTGGGGTTTTAAGAAAAGTGTGAATCATGCCCCCCCCTCAGCGGGGAAGCAGTTAGATGAACTGTTAACTCAATATAATGGTATATATATTGGAGATACATCTAAAAAAGAGGTTTTTTTGACATTTGATAATGGGTATGAAAATGGTTTTACTGAAACCACTTTAGATATTTTAAAAAAGAAAAATGTACCTGCAACATTTTTTGTGACAGGATATTATTTAAAAGACCAGCCAGAATTAGTTAAGAGAATGGTGAAAGAAGGACATATTATTGGGAATCATTCTTGGCACCATCCTGATTTAACAGAAGTTAGTGAAGCAAGATTAAAAAATGAGCTTGATTTGATTCGAATTGAATATGAAAAGCTTACTGGAAAGAAAGGCATGCAATATTTGCGAGCCCCCCGCGGAGTCTTCAGTGAACGAACACTCGCAATATCTGAGCAGTTAGGGTATACAAATGTATTTTGGTCACTTGCTTTTGTGGATTGGAAAATCGATCAGCAAAAAGGCTGGGAATATTCGTATAACCAAGTTATGAAGCAAATTCATCCTGGGGCCATTGTTTTGCTTCATACGGTTTCAAGTGATAATGCGCAAGCCCTTGAGAAAATAATAACTGATTTACAAACACAAGGATTTGAATTTAAAAGTCTAGATCATTTGATGATGCAAAAAGTATTGCCACATCCTTGGTTGTTTAGTAATAAAACAATACAACAAATACGAAAACCGATTGTAGAAAAGTACCCGTCGATGTTCTGAAAAGGAACATCGATATTTTTTTTATATTTGGTTTGAGCTGCCATCATTTAGAATAGCCATTTTTCATGATATAATACGAACGATAATGAATTTTGTACGGAAGGAAGTTAACTTATGTGGAAACAAGTGAAAATAATTGAGGGTCCATATCTGTTTAACAGTGTTTTAAAGCGACTTTCGCTAGATCCATTAAATAGTATAAATATAAAAGATAAATTAATTCAAATTCCTATGTACGTACAGAATAAAAAAGAAGTGATCACCGTAAAAGACGTGGGAAATATTGACGAACCTAAGTTCGAAATAACAGGAACTGGGCATAAAGAAGAATGTATTAAGGAAGTAACTCGCATATTTCAATGGGACGTTTCTTTAAATGAGGTAGGTCTTCATTTTGAAAAAACCAATTTGTTTGGGCTATTTCAACATCACATTGGAACCCCATTAGTTTTAGATATGAACCCTTATCTTAGCTTGTTGAAGTGTATTATCCATCAACAGCTAAATATGTCATTTGCATTCAAATTAACCGAACGTCTTGTTAGGACTCATGGAGAAGTAAAAGATGGGATTTTATTTTATCCTAGACCAGAAAAGGTTGCTTCGTTGGCTTACCAAGATCTTAGAGAACTTCAGTTTAGTCAGCGAAAAGCAGAATATGTGATTGATACGTCAAGATTAATTGTTAATGGAGAATTGTCATTAGAAGAGCTTAAGAAAATGGAAGATGAAGAGATTTATGCTAAGCTCATTAAGATTCGCGGGATTGGTCAGTGGACTATTCAAAATCTGCTCCTGTTTGGATATGGGAGACAAAACCTTTTTCCAATGGCGGATATTGGAATCCAAAATGCGATGAAAATTTATTTTGGATTAGATCAAAAACCCACATACGAACAAATGGAAGTTTTTTCAAAAGGTTGGAAACCTTATTTAAGCTATGCTTCGCTATATTTATGGCGTAGCCTCGAAACAAAACAAACTGGAGCGGATCTAAATGAAAAATAAACAACAAGAAGGAGCTATTCTAGAAGTAGGACAAGCCTTTCCTTTAACAATAAAAAGAATCGGAATTAATGGAGAGGGTGTAGGCTTTTTTAAACGAAAGGTCGTCTTTGTTCCTGGTGCATTGCCAGGTGAAGAATTGGTAGCTGAGGCAACCAAGGTACTTCCCTCTATGATAGAAGCTAAGATTAAGAAAGTTCGCAAAAAATCAGCATTCCGAGTCCTTCCGCCATGCCCTGTCTATGACCAATGTGGCGGTTGCCAATTGCAACATCTAGATTATGTATCACAATTAGATGTGAAGAGAGATATTGTTATTCAGGCATTTGAAAGGTATGCGAAATTCGCATTAAATTCATTAGAAATACGTCCGACAATAGGAATGGAAGATCCATGGAATTACCGGAATAAAAGTCAACTTCAAGTTGGATTAGAGAAGCAAAAAGTCATTGCTGGCTTATATGGTGCCAACTCTCATCAGCTTATTGATATTTCAGATTGTATGGTACAACATCAAAGTACAAATCGAGTAACACAGGTAATTAAAAGCGTCTTAAATGATTTAGAGATTCCTATCTATAATGAGAAAACAAGAAAAGGACTAATCCGAACTATAGTTACTAGAGTAGGCATTCAAACTGGGGAGCTTCAAGTCATTCTTATTACTACTAAACAGGAAATTCCGAATCTCAATATTCTAGTTGAGCAAATCAAGAAAAGATTACCTGAAGTAAAATCAATCATGCAAAATATCAATGGTGAAAAGACTTCGCTCATTTTCGGAGAAAAAACATTTCATTTAGGTGGAAAAGAAACCATCCAAGAGGTTCTAGGAGATCTAAGCTTCGAACTATCTGCAAGAGCATTCTTCCAACTAAATCCAACACAAACCGTCAAGCTATATGATGAAGTTAAAAAAGCTGCTGCTTTAACAGGAACAGAGAAAGTTGTTGACGCCTATTGCGGAGTTGGGACAATTGGACTATGGGTAGTAGAGGGGTCAAGTGAGTTAAGAGGAATGGATGTTATCCCGGAATCAATTACAGATGCTAGAAAAAATGCATTTAAACACGGGCACAAGCATGCTAAATACGAAGTAGGAAAAGCAGAAGATTTGCTACCAAAATGGGTGAAAGAAGGGTGGAAACCAGACGTTGTCATTGTTGATCCACCACGAACAGGCCTAGATACAGGACTACTTGACACTTTGAAAAAAGTGAAACCAAAGAAAATCGTTTATGTATCATGTAATCCATCAACATTAGCTAAGGATATAGCGGAATTAGGAAAGATTTACGAAGTAAAGTACCTGCAACCAGTGGATATGTTTCCCCATACTTCCCATGTAGAATGTTGTGCATTGCTAGAAAAAAAATAGAAGATCTTGAATAATTATAGTTATTTATTCTGATTATGATTAATTTGTGAGAATGTAGTAGGGGGTTTTATAGATGGATAATAATGATATATTAATTAGATTAAGATATGCACTAGATATAAAAAATAAGGATATGATCGAAATATTTAACCTTGGTGGGGTTGAAGTGTCAAAAGAAGATGTTCTAAAGATGCTCACTAAAACAAAAGAAACTGATATTGAAGCTGACAATGATGGTGAAATTGAAGGAACTAAATTCGAAAATAGTATGTTAGAGTCTTTTTTAAATGGTTTAATTATTTCTAAAAGAGGAAAACAAGATCCAAAACCAGGACAACTAGAAAGACCACCTCTCTCTGGTGATGAATGTGTTAATAATATCCTCTTGAAGAAATTAAAGATAGCTCTTACTTTAACTAGTGAGGATATGATTGAAATATTAGAAGAAGCAGGAGTCATTATAACAAAAGGAGAACTAAGCGCTCTATTAAGAAAAGAAGGCCATAAGAATTATAAAGAGTGCGGTGATAAATACGCTAGGAATTTCTTAAAAGGGATAGCTTTAAAATATAGGGGTGGGAGGTAGGTGTCTCACCCGAGAATACGTTTATTCTCGGCAAAGTCTGGTTAGCATGAACATCTAAGATAAGAAAGATATCAATATTTCCCTTAATATATTTAGTACAATAAAGAGGATACAATTATTGCTAAGTAGTTTAGAAAATGTTGAGAAACGATTGAATAGATTATAAGAAGAGACCAAATCGCCTATGATTTGGTCTCTTCTTATTCCTAATAAAACAAAGCTTGCCTTTGTCAAAACAATAATGGGAGACATCATCTAGAATGAAGTTATACTCGGTTTAATATCTCCTTTATGGCTTTTACGTAAAATACTAAATGGGAATTATACACTCAGCTCATGAATTCTTTAGTGCGCATAAGTGGTAGCCTTAAAAAAATATGATTGAGGTAAAAAATTCTAAATAATTGGCCAAATATTCTTTAGAATTTTTGTAGAAAAACCTATAAAGTTTAAATTAGAATAAAATTATTTTATTACAAAGGGGTGGGATTGCTTGAAGTTAACATTATTAGGTGGAGCAGGCGTAAGAGTACCACTAATGGTTGAGGGACTAATTCGTTGGCAGAAGGAAGTTCAAATAGATCAATTAGTTCTGTATGATTCAAATGAAGAAAAATTAAATATTATTGGAAAACTAGTTTCTCATATTGTAAAAAAAGAAGGTTTACCTTTTGAGGTTAAAGTGACTACAAATCTTAAAAGTGCTGTTGAAAGGGCAGATTTTATTTATAGTGCGATTCGAGTAGGGGAAGAAAAAGGGAGAGTCGTTGATGAAAAGATTGCCCTGAAACATGGGATTTTAGGTCAGGAGACAACAGGTGCTGGTGGATTTGCTATGGCATTAAGGACCATTCCAGTTATTTTGGACATTGCTAAAGTCATAGAAGAAGTAGCACCAAATGCTTGGCTCATTAATTTTACAAATCCATCTGGGTTAATTACCGAAGCATTGAAAAAACACACGAAATTAAAGGTAGTCGGTATTTGCGATGCGCCATCCTCAATGAAACTAGGAATAGCGAAATACTTGCAAAAAAGTGAAGATCATGTTTACATCAATTATTTTGGTTTAAATCATTTAGGATGGATAAAAAAAATAATGGTTGAAGGGGAGGATCACCTCCCTCAAATTATCAGGAATTATGAACAGTTTATCGAAACATATCCTCATATGAAATGTTTTTCGGTGGAGTTGGTTAATTCATTAAAGCTACTACCAAATGAGTACCTATACTACTATTATTATCGGGAGCAAGCCGTTTCAAATATCACGAACAACGCGATTACTAGAGGAGAGCAAATTGTCCAATTAAATCAAACTCTTTTAAACGAGTTGAAAGTGAAGCTTGCAAACGAAGACCTAGAGGGCTCTCTCCTTATTTATAAAAAAATTATGGATGAGAGAAACAGTAGTTATATGAGCACAGAAACGGGTTCTAATCCTACTGAGAATCCAGTTTCTGTAGATTCAGAAGGCTATGAAGGATTAGCGATGTCAATCTTATCAAGCATTAAAAATAATAAAGATAAGTATCTAATATTAAATGTTCCAAATGAAGGTGTTATTTCAGAGCTAGAGGATGACGATATTATCGAAGTTACTTGTCTAGTCAATAAAAATGGCCCTATTCCATTATCTGTTGGTCAAATTCCGGCAGCTGTAAAAGGGCTTTTAATTACAGTGAAAGAGTATGAACGTTTAACGATTGAAGCGGCCGTTACAGGGGACTTTGAAAAAGCTGTTATGGCTTTAACGATTCACCCTTTAGTAAACTCTCATTCTCTCGCAAGAAAAGTTGTAGCAGATTATATAGCAGAGCATGCTGAATGTTTACCATTGTTTCAAGATAGGAGAGAATCGAATGTCAAAGTATGATGTAATTGTTGTGGGGACGGTTTGCTGTGATATTATCTTTCATGGTCTCCCATCATTCCCAAAACTTGGTGAGGAAATTTGGACGAAAGGGGTAGAAGTAACTGCTGGTGGTGCAATGAATTCACCTGCCGCTCTCTCTAGATTAGGAGTTGCTACAGGACTGATCACAGCTGTAGGAAATGATATATGGGGAGAAATAATTTTGGCGAAAATCAAGGGAGAGGGGATATCTACAGACTTAATTTATTATGTTAATGATGCTTTTCCTCAAGTATCGGTTGCATTAAATTACAATAATGATCGTTCCTTTGTTTCATACGGTGAAAAAGCAGAAAAGACTGCCTATCAAACGCACATGAGTACCATTATTAGCGAACATGATGCAGAGTATTATCATTTTTATTCTTCACCAGATGAAGGTCATACAGAAATTATGCGTGAAGCCAAAAAAATGGGCAGAAAAATAAGTTTAGATACAGGCTGGGACCCTGAGTGGTTAATGTCTGACAAGATACATGAACAAATTCAAATATCAGATATATTTTTACCGAATTTAAAAGAAGCTCAATTAATAACGGGGAAAGAAGATAAGTATGAAGTACTAAAAGAGTTAGCCAAAAGTGTGCAAACCGTTGTGGTTAAATTAGGGGAGGATGGAGCAATTTGTTCCTCAAATGGGGAAATATTTGAGAGTCATTCGGATGTATTCAGTGCAGTTGATGCTACAGGAGCAGGGGACTGCTTTGTAGCTGGGTTCCTATACGGAACCATACAAGGGAAATCTGTAAGTGAATGCTTAGAAATCGCGAATTATTGTGGTGGATCTTCTGTAACGAAAGTTGGCGGATTTAGTGGTGCTCCTCGTGAAGAAGATATAAAAAAGTTTATTTCAAGTAAAATAGGGAGATGAATAATCTAAAAATTTAAAAAAAAGATCAAAATATCTAAATTAAAGAACAAAAATTCATTAGACGAAGGTACTAAAAAGGGATAAACTTATGGAGAATGAGGGGGGATAAAATGGATTTAAAACTTCCTACATCACTAAAGACCTTTGTAGAACCTTTTAGCTTTCAAATATTCATTGATGAAAATAAGGATTCATGGAAAATGCCATTCGAATGGCATGAATCATTAGAAATTTTTTATGTGCTTGAAGGTGTTGGAACCTTTTTTATTGAAAATAAAAGGTATGAATTTAAAAAAGGCGATTTATTTGTTATTGGAAATTATGAACTACATAAAAGCGAACTCATTGAAGGCCAGTCCTTTAAAGCGATGATCGTAATGTTTGATCGGAAGTTATCAGAGATAATTGAAATTAGAGATGAGATAGACCCACTGAAAATATTCTTTGATCGGCCAGCAGACTTTTCACATCAATTAGAGGTAACAGAAAACTTAAATCAGAATTTAATGTTTATCTTTAAACAAATGATAAGTGAAATGGAAAGAGCAGAAGGATATTCATTCCGTGGAATTGCTTCTTTGTTACAATGGCTACTCGTAGAATTAGCTAGAGCTTACGAAGATAAAAAGTGTGGCGATTTAGTCGGTAGATTTAATGGCCTTAAAATGAAAACAGTAGTCAGTAAAATGCTAGATTACATTGATAAAAACTATAGGCAAGATATTAATCTTGAATTAGTAGCGAATGACTTAAATGTGAGTGCCTCTTATTTAAGTCGAGAATTTAAGAGGGAAATCGGTTTTTCTTTAATAGAATTCATTACTTCGAAGCGTATACGCTTAGCTAGAGAAATGTTACGTAATACAACTAAGAGCGTAACGGAAATTGCTTCTGAAGTGGGATACAACAATGTTACCCACTTTCATTGGACATATAAAAAGCTAATTGGTATAAGTCCTGGGCAATATCGCAAAATGTCCAAAGTATATAAGAGATAATGCATATTTAAAGGAGGGTCTTATGTGATTGAAAATAAAAAAATCGTTGTCTTTGTTGCACATCCTGATGATGAAACTTCTTGTGGTGGTACCATTGCTAAGTTAACTAAGGCGAATAATACGGTTGTCCAAGTGATTGCAACAAATGGCGATAAAGGAACACATGATAGAAATGTATCCCCGACTGAAATCACGAATACAAGAAAAAAAGAAATGGGCGACGCAGGTGAAATCCTTGGAGTGAGTAAACTCATTTGGCTAGGATTTGAAGATGGTAGTCTTGAAGCAAACTTTCAAGCAGTGAAAGAACAAGCATTTCGAGTCGTTCGTCAAGAGAAACCAGATATCGTCATGACATTTGATCCATGGAAAAGATGGGATGTACATTCAGATCATCGATCCATTGGATTTGCCGCCTCTGAAGCCTCATATTTAGCAGATGGATATTGGTATTACCCTGAACATGCTAATGAAGGATTGGAGCCACATAATGTAGAGGAAACGTACTTATTTAGTACAGATGAACCAAACTATACAGTGGATGTTAAAGATACCTTTATGATAAAAAAGGAAGCCGCTGATGCCCATAAGAGCCAAAGTCTCCAGTTTGAATCTTTTGGTGAGAAATATATGAATGGCTTAAAAGCAAGAGTAAAGCAGGAAGAAGACGTTTATAAAGAGTTTTTTAGAAAATTAAATAACTCTAATATAAATATATAAGCATCTAGCAGCACCTTCATAATGGTTTTAATTTACTGAAAATTCATAATTATTAGGGGGTAAGAAGTAAAATGAAAACGTATTCAAAATGGGTTGTTGGTCTTTTTTTAATCATTAGTATATTTATTACAGGGTGTGGAAGTGAGAGTGCTAATGGAGGCAGTAAAGAAAAAGTAACATTAAATCTTGCGCTTTGGGACGAAGGGCTTAGTGAAGTACTAAATAAATCTATTGCTGAATTTGAAGCTGAACATAAAAACGTAGAAGTAAAAGTTACGTATACACCTTGGTCGGATTATTGGACAAAGACTAGAACGAGTTTAGCCGGGGGAAGTGGTCCAGACGTGTTTTGGATTAATGGTAGTAATTTTTACAAATACGCTGCCAGTGGATTTATTAAAAATTTAAAACCGATTATAGAAAAAGAAAAGTTTGATACGAGTGTATATACTCCTTCATTATTAGATTTATATAGTTTTAATGGTGAATTACATGGTATGCCACACTTCTTAGATTCTATCGCCCTCTTTTATAATAAAAAAATGTTTGATGAAGCAGGCTTGAGCTATCCGGATGAAACATGGACTTGGGATACTGTCGAAGAAGTCGGTGCGAAATTAACGAATAAGGATAAGGGTATTTATGGTTATGTCGCACAAGTGAAGCCGCAGGAAGGGTATTACAACTTAGTTCCTCAAGCAGGAGGTTATATATTAAGCCCGGATAAAAAGAAGTCTGGAATTAATTCTCCAGAGGCGTTATCTGCATTTAAATGGATGAAACACTTAATGGACGAAGGAATTTCTCCAACAATGCAACAACAAATGGAAACAGAGCCAAAGCAAATATTTAATTCTGGTCGTGCGGCAATGATTCCACTTATCTCCGTAAATGTACCAGAGTCCTTTGAAATACTAGGTGATGATTTAGGTCTTGCACCTTTACCAGCAGGTAAGAAAAAAGCATCTGTCGTACATGGATTAAGCTGGGTAATAAATGAAAATACCGAAAAAGAACAACTTGCTTGGGAATTAGTAAAGAAATTAACAGGAGAAAAAGCAAACGAGTATATCGCAGAATCAGGTTTTAGTATTCCAGCCTATTTAGGAACTGAGGATAAATGGGTGAATTCAATTCCATCTGTAAACCTTAAAGTGTTTATTGAAAGCCTAGAATACGGAGTCGCATCACCAGTATCTAAGAATACTGGGGAGTGGGCAGATGTACTTTCAAAAGAATTACAAGAGGCTTTCCTCGGAAGAAAATCAATCGAAGAGGCTCTGAAAACGATATCTGTGAAAACGGATGAAGTACTTGCAAATGAATAGAAGCTAAATAAGTAATTGTTAATTGTTAAAAGAATAGGTGGTGAATGCCGCCTATTTTTTTAAAAGGGGTGGAAAAATGGAAATTAACAGGATCTTACAAAAAAATAATATACAATCAGTCGTTAAAATGAAAAAGGTAAAAACAAAGACTTTTTCAAAAGAAGCGCTATTTGCCTATTTATTCATCTCCCCGTTTTTAATTGGTTTAGGTATATTTTTTATCTTGCCAGCACTAGCATCCTTCTTTTTATCCTTTACAACCTGGGATGGACTAACGGCTCCGGAATTTAGCGGTTTAAAAAATTTCACTACGTTGTTCCAAGATGATATTTTTGTACGTTCCATCCTAAATACAGTTGTCTTTACAATACTTGCTGTCCCCATTTCCATGATACTAGCAACTTTATTTGCAACATTACTGAATCAGAAAATTAAAGGAATGGTTATTTATAGAACGCTGTTTTTTATTCCTGTTATTACGATGCCAGTGGCAGTAGGGATGGTATGGAAGTGGTTGTACAATACGGAATTTGGGTTGATCAATTATACATTGAGCTTACTTTCTCTTCCTGAGGTTAGTTGGTTATTCGATGAGAGGTTCGCTCTAATTTCTATTGTGATAACTAGTGTTTGGATGACTGTTGGAAACAGTACGGTCATTTTATTGGCTGGTCTACAAGGGATTTCTAATACATATTATGAAGCGGCCGTGATGGATGGAGCGAATGAAATAAAAAAATTCTTTTATATTACGATTCCATTACTAACTCCTAGCTTGTTCTTCGTATCGGTGATGTCGATGATTTCATCACTACAAGTGTTTGACCTTGTTTATATGATGATGGGTGAAAACATAGGATTGCTTGGCCCTACTCGTACAATTGTGTATAGCATGTGGGAGCAAGGATTTAAATATTTTCATATGGGATATGCATCAGCACAAGCACTTTTATTATTTGTTATCATTCTAATTTTAACGATAGTTCAAATGTATTTACAAAAGAAATGGGTCCATTATTAAAAGTAGGAGGGAAATAAATGAAAGCAAAAATTAATTCTAGAATATTATTCGTCCATTTTTTGCTTATTATTGGGGCAATCCTAATGATCGTTCCTTTCCTATGGATGATCTCAACCTCTTTAAAAACGTATGCAGAGGCTATGCAATTTCCACCAACTATTTTCCCAAAGGATTTGAAGTTTTCAAATTACCTTCAAGTTTTTGAAAGTGTTAATTTCATTCAATATTATGGAAATACCATCATCATGACAGTTGGGAGAACCGTTGGCCAACTATTCTTTTGTTCGTTAACAGCCTTTGCTTTTGCAAGGATGGATTTTAAAGGGAAAAATGTGTTGTTTATCTTAATTCTTTCGGTATTAATGGTCCCTTCGCAAATTGTCATGATTCCAAGTTTTGTCGTGATGAGAGAGCTAGGATGGATCGATACCTTTTATGCATTAATAACGCCAGGAATTTTCAGTGCATTTGGGGTTTTCTTATTACGTCAATTCTTTATGTCAATACCAAAAGAGCTTGATGAAGCAGCAAAATTAGACGGATGTTCATTTTTCGGAATTTACTGGAGAATCATTCTACCTTTATCAAGACCAGCAATGGTTGCGCTAGCAATTTTTGCGATAATCTCAACATGGAATGATTTCATGTGGCCATTAATCATGACGAATTCTGATGAAATGAGGGTTCTTTCAATAGGGATTGCCTCCTTCCAAGGGCAGTATGCGACTGATTATCCACTCTTAATGGCAGGTGCATTAATGTCAACCGCCCCAATGATTATTGTATTTATACTGTTGCAAAAACATTTTATTCAAGGAATAGCCATTACAGGATCAAAAGGTTAAATAAACATTCAAAAGTATGACATTGATCATTGTAAACACAAAGGTGCATAAAGTTTATATGGAAGGAGATTATTATGGATATCTCTTTACAGGTGAGAAGTTATTTTCTTGAAAAGGAAAGATTAACAATTGATTGTGTGGAAATTTTTTTGAAAAGTTTAAAAATAACTAAGGAAGATATAGATAAATACTTATTGCAGCCCAAGGAATTAGAGTATGGAAGGTATACATTATTTTATAATGAACATGTTGAAGTATGTATATTGAACTGGGTAAAAGGCAGTAAATCTAAAATTCATGATCATGGAAATTCTGATTGCTCAATGTTAGTCATTGAGGGGATATTAGCAAATAAAAATTATAAATTAAATGACCAAGAAGAGTTAGTGGAAGTCTTTACGAATTTTAATAAAAGGGAAGATGTGGTGAGTATTTCAAATACAGAAATCCATGGAATTGAGCAAGTGGAAGGAGACGCGGCGATTACGCTTCATGTGTATTATCCTCCAATTGAAAAGAATAAGATTTTTTCTCTACAGGTTTCGAACCTTTAAAAACGGATCTTCGATCAATAATGATTTTTTGCTGAACTGGATCATTTGAACATTCTTAATGAAAGTTTTTTTCTATAAATATTGAGGAGTGGTGTGATGTGAAAAAGATAAAGGTCGGTATTATTGGTGCAGGAAGAATCGGGAAGCTACATGCTGAAAATTTGGTTCGTCTTCCTCATGTTGAGGTTAAAGTGATATCTGATATATTTGCAGAGAATATTTATGAATGGGCAATGAGTATCGGAATAAAAGGTGTCATAACAGGCCATTCAGCTATTTTGAATGATCCTGACATTGATGCCGTTTTTATTTGTTCCCCAACAAATACTCATGCCGAAATTATTAAAGAATGTGCAAAAGCAGGCAAACATATATTTTGTGAAAAGCCGGTCAGCTTTATGCTCGAAGATACGGTGAAAGCATTAGAAGAAGTTGAGGCAGCAGGTGTGAAAATTCAAGTAGGCTTCAACCGTAGATTTGATCGAAATTTTATAAAGGTCTTTGAAACAGTGCATGCAGGGGAAATTGGTCAACCTCACATTGTGAAAATCACGTCCAGAGATCCTGAACCACCTCAAGAGTCTTACATTAAAGATTCAGGTGGAATGTTCATGGATATGAGCATTCATGATTTTGACATGGCACGGTTTTTAACAGGAAGTGAAGTGACCGAAGTATTTGTAAAGGGTGCTAGTTTAATAGACCCTGTGTTTAAAAAATATGGTGATGTAGATACGGCCATTATTACACTTACATTTGAAAATGGGGCAATTGGAGTCATCGAAAATAGTCGTAAGGCAGTTTATGGATATGATCAAAGAGTGGAAGTGTTTGGCTCAGCGGGAGCGGTTTCGGCAGAAAATGAGAGGCCAACAACTGTTGAAATCAGTAGAGTGGATGGAGTTATTCGAGATAAACCACAATATTTCTTTTTGGAACGATACAAGGATGCATATGTAAAAGAAGTAAATGCGTT
>JBFILZ010000038.1:0-20381 GCA_041611945.1 Bacillus sp. (in: firmicutes) | reverse complement strand
TGATAATGACCTGTTTTTAACACACGCCATTATCAATCCTCAAAATGATAGAAGTAAGTCATCACATGAGCAGAAGGATACCTATACTCATTTAGGTGCTGTAAAAGAAACTCCCGAAGGTTTAGTTGTAAGGGGTGCTAAGATGTTAGCAACACTTGCCCCAATAACTGATGAAGTTATTATTTATTCGTTTCCAGGTTTCAGTCCTGGAGATGAGAAGTATGCTTTAGCCTTTGCTATTCCAATTGATACTCCAGGTCTTCGCATTATTTGTCGTGAGCCAATGCAAGATGGAACTCGTTCCTTTTTTGATCATCCACTAGCATCAAGATTCGAAGAAATGGATGCTTTATTAGTTTTTGATGATGTGGTAATTCCATGGGATCGAGTGTTTTTATATAACAATGTTGAAGCGGCTAATAAGCTTTATCCAATGACTGGAGCTGGTCAGCAACCCGCCCATCAGTCAGGAGTAAGGGGATTAGTAAAGCTTCAATTTGTTACAGAAGTTGCGATGAAGCTAGCTGACACAATTGGAGTAGATGGTTATTTAAATGTCCAAAATGATCTTGCTGAATTAATTCAGTCAGTTGAATCGATTAGAGCTTTATTACGAGTATCGGAACATGAGCATACATTCACAGAACATGGTGAGGCAATGCCAGATTATGTTGCTCTTGAAACAATTAGGGGATTACTGCCTAAAATGTATCCAAGAGCAATTGAAGTTATGCAAATTATTGGGGCAGGTGGATTATTAATGTCTCCAACAGGTGCTGACTTTAATAATGAGGCGTTAAGAGATGAAATAGATAAGTATTATGTAGGTAGGGCAGGGGTTACTTCATTAGAGAGAGTCAGTATCTTCAAGTTAGCATGGGATTTATGTGGTGAGGCATTTGGCCAAAGATTACTGCAATATGAGCGTTATTACACGGGTGATCCAATTCGAAAGAAAGCGATATTTTTCAATAATTATAAGCGTCAACATTCTCTAGATTTGGTTGATGAGGCATTAAAAGCAAGTGTATTAGATAAAAAGATTACGAATTAATAGAATGGATTGAAGAGAGGGGACTGGCACATTGGAAGCACATTATAATACTTCTTTAACATTGCCTTGTTCAATCATTGCGATAGGTGCATTTGATGGGGTTCATCAAGGTCATCAAACTGTGATTAAGCAAGCAATCGAAAGAAGTAAGATGCTAAATGCACCTAGTCTAGTATATACCTTTGACCCACCTCCTCGCGTATATTTTCAGGGAGCACAGACCTTAACTACGATCGAAGAAAAAATAGCAAAGTTCGAAAAACTAAGAGTCGACCATGTAATGATTGCGCGTTTTGATCAACTATACGCTAAACGAAGTGCATATGATTTTATTGATCATTTAGCTAAATTAAACCCATTAGAAATTATGGTTGGAGGAGATTTTCGATTCGGAAAAGATCGAAAGGGTGATATTAAACTGCTTGAGAAGTATTTTAATGTTCAAGTTACTCAACCTGTTTGTTGCTCTAAAGGGAATCCTATTTCTTCTACTAGGATTCGTCAATTGATTTCAAAAGGAGAAATTAATCTGTCCAACTCACTTTTAGGATGGCCATTAGGAGAATAGTAATTTAGAAGAATTGGAGATTGATTAAATGAAACTCTTAGGTATATCAGGAACGATAATTGGCTTGAAAACGGGAATTGTCGTAAAAAAAGTGTTAGACGATGTTAAGAAAAAACATCCAGATATTGAAGTTGAATACCTAGACTTGACGAATTATGAAGTTCAATTTTGTGATGGACGTGACCCAATGAATTATTCTGAAGACACGAAAAAAGTAATCGACATAGTTTCTTCTGCAGATTTTTATATCATTGGAACACCCATATTTCAAGGGTCTTTAACAGGTGTCCTGAAAAATTTATTCGATTTAATGAATCCGCTTTCATTGAGACATAAGGTCATGGGTTTTATAGCAAATGGAGGAACATATCAACACTATTTAGTCATTGAAAATCAATTGAAACCTATAGCAGGTTACTTCAGAGCTTTTGTTGCTCCGAGCTATGTCTATGCTCATACTGACCATTTTAATCAGAATAATGAATTAGTTGATCCAGATGTATTAAATAGAATTGAACAATTGGCTGATGAAGTGGTTTTTATGCAAAAGGCTTTAAAGGTTAACCATTCAAAGGAATAAGATAACCAATTAGAAAACTGAAGGGAGTTTATTCATTATGAAAAGTAATTTTCTACCTATAAATCTTATGAAGTTTATTGAGGAAAACAAAGATCAGTTGAAGCCACCGGTAAATAACAAGCTCATCTGGAAAGATGCTGAATTAATGGTCATGCTTTTAGGAGGTCCGAATAAAAGACGAGACTTTCATGTGGATCCGTCAGAAGAAATTTTCTATCAAATAAAAGGAAGTTGTTATGTAGAAGTAATTAATAGTGAGGGGAAACGAGAGGTAGTCGAAGTTAAAGAAGGAGAGATGTTCCTACTTCCAGCTAATGTTCCACATTCTCCTCATCGAGTTGCTGATACGATTGGATTAGTTATCGAACGAAATAGAGCAGACGGTGAACTAGAGGATTTCGTCTGGTTTTGTGATGAATGCGACCATGAAATGCGAAGAGTGACAATCCAATTAACAAACATAGAAGTTCAGGTTAAGGAAGCAATTGCGGGGTTTAATGGTAGTTTAGAAAATAGAACGTGTGGAAATTGTGGGAATGTAATGCCTACTGAAGCGAGTGAATGGAAATGCGAGTAGATTTTCATACTCATATTATTCCCGAGAATTTCTCTGACCTCACCGAACAATTAACCGGGGAGAGATGGCCAAAGCTAGAAAGGACATGTGCATGCGGTGCCAATATTATGGTTGCTGGTAAAGTGTTTCGTGAAGTTACAGATCAAGTGTGGAGTCCAGAAAAGCGAATAAATGATATGGAGAGAGAAAATGTTGACATGCAAGTCTTGTCTCCAATCCCTGTTACTTTTTCTTACTGGGCACCAGCTAAAGAAGCAGAATTGCTATCACGGATTCAGAATGATTTTATAGCGGAAACAGTCAAGCAGCATCCTACCAAATTTATTGGTCTAGGAACGGTTCCAATGCAGGATGTTAGTGTCGCTATCCGTGAGATGGATCGTTGTATGCATGAGTTAGGTTTAAGAGGAATTGAAATTGGTACAAACATTAATGGTGCGAATTTAGATGACCCAGCATTTATTGAATTTTTTGAAATGGCAGAGATGTGGGAAGTACCTCTCTTTATTCATCCATGGGAAACCTTGGGTAAGGAAAGAATGCCTAGACATAATTTAATGTATACAGTTGGGATGCCTAGTGAAACTGCTTTAGCCGCTGCAAGTTTAATTTTAGGTGGAGTAATGGAAAAGTTTCCTAATTTGAAGATTTGCTTTGCACACGGTGGAGGGTCTTTGCCTTATCTTCTTCCCCGTCTTGATCAAGGGTGGAGAGTTTGGCCCCACTTAAGGTTGTTAGATAAGCCACCGAGTTTCTATGCTAAAAAGTTTTATTTCGATTCTTTAGTGAATGATCCAATAAATCTTAGTTACTTACTTCAGAACTTTGGTCATGAACGAATAATTATGGGATCAGATTATCCATTTTTACTAAGAGAGGTACCACCTGGAAAGGTAATTGACGATACCTTAGGACTTACAGTGGAACAAACGGATGCAATGCTTGGAAAGAATGCCCTACGCTTTTTAAATATATCGGCTAAAGTTGGGAAGTGAAGCAATGAAAAATGATGTTCTTACACCTGAGGAGAGAATAGTCCAGCTTGGGTTATCTTTACCCCTTCCTCGTACAGCAGCAGGAAATTATGTGAGCTGTGTCCGTACAGGAAATCTAATTTTTACCGCTGGCCAAGGTACAAACGAATACAGAGGTAGATTAGGTGAAGATGTAACAATTGAAGTAGGTTATGAGGCCTCAAAACAATGTATGTTAAATCTCTTAACCGTTATAAAACAAGAAATTGGAGAACTAAGTAAAGTAAAGCGGATTGTCAAAATATTAGGATTCGTCAATAGTAGTTCTGATTTTATCGACCAGCCGAAAGTAATGAATGGAGCTTCTGATTTACTAGTACAAGTATTCGGAGAGAAAGGTAGGCATGGGAGATCAGCTGTTGGGATGGCTCAGCTTCCACTCAACAACGCAGTTGAAGTTGAGATGATCTTAGAAGTAGAGGAGTAGAAGGAGGAATTGTATGAGTAATATCAAACAACAAGTTATTAAAGATGCAAAGCTCTTTATTAACGGTGAATATAAGGATTCCAATTCATTTGAGAGTTTTGACACATTTGATCCTTCAACAAATCAAAAGCTAGCTTCGGTAGCAAAAGCGAATGAACAAGATGCAAACCATGCAATCGAGGTTGCGCACCGTACTTTCGAAAGCGGTATATGGAGTAAAATGCCTGTAGTTGAAAGATCTAAGATACTTTGCAGGATGTCTGACCTTGTATTAAATCGTGTGGATGAATTAGCACTAATTGAAACATTAGATGTTGGAAAACCGATAAAAGAGAGTCGAGGCTTTGATATACCAAGAGCAGCAGCGAATTTGAGGTTTTTTGGAGAAATGGCAAACTATATTAATCATGAACATTATGACCATTCCAAATATATGTCCTACTCTAAATATTCTCCTGCTGGAGTATCAAGTTTAATCATTCCTTGGAATCTTCCTTTTATGCAAATGACATGGAAAACCTCGGCAGCATTAGCCGCAGGGAATACAGTAGTAGTTAAGCCAGCCTCTCATACACCACTAAGTGCTGTTATGTTAGGTGAAATTGCAAACGAAGCAGGTCTGCCACCAGGTGTACTAAATATTATTACTGGACCTGGGTCTACTGTGGGTACTGCAATGACGAGACATCCTAATGTTAGACGAATTTCTTTTGTTGGGGATAGTACTACTGGTAGAACAGTAATGCAAAACGCAGCTGCTCAATTAATCCCTGTTTCACTTGAATTGGGTGGGAAATCGGCAAACATTGTTTTTGAAGATGCAGATTTAGATGAGGCAGTAGCTGGGTCCCTTGAAGCGATTTTTAGAAACCAAGGTGAAATTTGCTTAGCAGGTTCTCGGTTACTACTCCAAGAGAGCATCTATGATCGATTCCTTGAGAAGTTTGTTAAAGAAGTTAAGAAGATTAAGGTTGGGGATCCCCTGAATGAAGACACGGATATGGGTGCATTAGTATCAAAGAGTCATTTAGAATCTGTTGATGCGTATGTACAAAATGGTCTATCTGAGGGTGCAAAACTCGCAATTGGGGGAAATAGAGTAGCTGGGTTAACAGAAGGAAACTTCTACGAACCAACAGTACTATACGATGTAGATAATAAGATGAAAGTAGCTCAAGAAGAAATATTTGGTCCTGTCTTAGTAGTTATTCCATTTAAAACTGAAGAAGAAGCTATTCAAATTGCTAATGATTCGATCTATGGTCTAGCTGGAGTAGTATGGACGAATGACCTTCGCCGTGCTCATCGTGTTGCTGATTCAGTAAATGTAGGATTATTATGGATCAATTGCTGGTACTACAGAGATTTAAGAACTCCATTTGGTGGATCAAAGGCAAGTGGAATTGGTAGAGAAGGTGGACGTCACAGTTTTGAATTTTATTCAGAGGTCAAAACAATAACTATGAAACTATAAATAAAGAGTGCTTATTGTCACTCTTTATTTGAGTTAACTTAATACCCTTGTTAAAGGGGAAGACACTGAGGTTAAAGGGAAAAGCACGAAAGTGAAAAAACGCACCCCCGCCAAATATAGAAAGTGAGATTTATTTAGTGAAAGTAAAGAACCATGTATAAGAAAACAAATCAAAAAGAATAAAGAGAAAAGAGTGAGTGTATGAATCTACTTTTTGAAAAAATTGTTGATGATCTTTTAGAAGCGGAACGAAGCAAGCAACCGATAGCTCCACTGACTCAGCAATATTCCGAAATAAATGTTTCAGACGCCTATCAAATTCAACTTGAAGTATTAAAGAGAAAGGTAAGGGAAGGACGTACGATTATAGGTAAGAAGGTTGGGTTAACAAGTCTTGCAATGCAGAAGATGCTCGGGGTAGATGAACCTGATTATGGTCATTTACTTGATGATATGCGGCTTTCAAATGGAAGTAGAGTGAAGATAAGTGAAATGCTTAGCCCGAAAATAGAGCCAGAAATAGGCTTCATACTTGGTGCAGATTTGAAAGGGCCGAATGTAACTTTTTTAGATGTATTAATGGCAACAGAATTCATTATTCCTACACTTGAAATAATAGATAGTAGGATAGCTGATTGGAACATTAAATTAATTGATACTGTAGCAGATAACGGTTCTTCAGCTAGAGTTGTAGTAGGAAATAAGCTAAGCAAGATTGATGGAATAGATTTGCGGAGTATAGGGATGGTCATGTACAACAAAGGTGAAATGGTATCAACAGGCTCAGGAGCTGCAGCTCTAGGGCACCCCGCCCATGCTATTGCATGGTTAGCAAATAAATTGCATGAATTTGATATAACACTTAAAGCAGGAGAGTTAATCCTACCTGGTGCACTTTGCTCGGCATTGACTGTGAAAGAAGGCGATACAATTTCAGCCCAATTTGGTTCTCTAGGTTCTGTATCAGTAACATTTGAGTAAAGGAGTGATACTTTGAGTAAAATTAAAGCGGTGATCATTGGTTCAGGTAATATTGGGACTGATCTTATGTATAAGCTAGAACGAAGTAAAGTAATAGAGTTAACAGCAATAATTGGAATAGATCCAGATTCAGATGGTTTAAAACGTGCTAAAGAAAAAGGATATGAAGTTTTTTTTAATGGGATTCAAGCTTTAGTAGATAGACCCGATTTAGGGCAGATTGTTTTTGATGCAACTTCTGCTAAAACGCATGAAGCTCATGCCAAAATTCTTGAAGACTTGGGGAAAATATCAATAGATCTTACACCAGCTGCAATTGGTCCATTTGTTTGTCCCGCTGTGAATTTACAGACAAATGAAGGATTGCTAAATGTGAATTTAATTACTTGTGGAGGGCAAGCTACGATTCCAATTGTATCTGCAATTAATCGTGTTGCAGATGTTTCATATGCTGAAATAGTAGCAACTATTGCGAGTAAAAGTGCAGGACCAGGAACAAGAGCCAACATCGATGAATTTACTTTAACGACAAAACGTGGAATCGAAGAAGTAGGAGGGGCTGATCAAGGAAAGGCTATCATAATTCTTAATCCAGCGGAACCTCCAATATTAATGAGAGATACAATTTATTGTGAAGTGAAAAGTATGAATAAAGAAGAGATTACTAGATCTATATATGACATGGTAGAAACTGTTAAACAGTATGTTCCTGGTTATCGCTTAAAACAAGATCCATTATTCGATGAAAATCGTGTTACAGTTTCCATCGAGGTTGAAGGCGCAGGAGATTATTTTCCGGTTTACGCTGGTAATTTAGATATCATGACAGCAGCCGCAACACGTGTTGCTGAGGAGTTTTCTATACAATTACTAAATATGAACAATGTAAATAGTATTAGTTAGAAAGGATAGGTGAATACATTTGATTCGTAAAAGTAGCATACCAATAAAGATCACTGAAGTATGTCTCCGTGATGGTAGTCATGTCCTTTCACATCAGTATACGGAAGCTCAGGTGAGAAGTGTTGCCCGTGAATTAGACAATGCAGGGATGCATTATATAGAAGTAAGTCATGGTGATGGTTTAGGTGGATCCACACTTCAATACGGAAGGTCTCTAGTAAATGAAATGAAGTTAATTGAAGCGGCTGTGGATGAATGTAAGAACGCAACGATTGCCGTACTACTGCTTCCTGGAATAGGAACTGTGCATGAATTAAAGCAAGCCCGAAAATTAGGAGCAGGCTTAGTACGTGTTGCAACACATGTAACTGAAGCTGATGTTTCAGCACAACATATAAGCATAGCTCGTGAATTAGGAATGGAAACACTTGGTTTTCTAATGATGGCACATATGGTACCAACAGAGAAATTGGTCGAACAGGCAAAGTTAATGGAAAGCTACGGTGCACAAGCGGTTTATGTAACTGACTCTGCTGGAGCTCTCTTGCCCAATCAGGTTCGCGAGAGGATATCAGCTTTACGTGAAGCCTTACAAATTGAAGTTGGCTTTCATGCCCATAATAATTTATCTGTTGCTGTAGCTAATACATTAGTGGCAATTGAAGAAGGAGCGACTAGAATTGATGGAAGTGTTCGCTGTTTAGGTGCAGGTGCAGGAAATGCCCAAACAGAAGTATTACTTTCTATATTAGATCGTATGGGAGTAAATCTAGGTATCGATATTTATAAAATGATGGATATTGCAGAGAACATTGTTGGTCCATTAGTTCCACGTCCTCAAGAAATCAATAAAGGTAGTTTGGTTTTAGGTTATGCCGGTGTTTATTCAAGTTTTCTTCTCCATGCTGAACGTGCGGGAAAGCGTTTTGGTATAGATCCTAGAGATATCCTGATTGAACTAGGAAGAAGGAAGGTAGTTGGAGGTCAAGAAGATATGATTCTTGATGTAGCAGCAGAATTAGCAAAAACTCGTAAAATGGAGGTGTGAAAATGACTTTAACACAAGGTATGGATATGGAAATTGTGGAGTATTTATATTCTGCTGAAAAAGAATGTCGAGAAGTAGTAAAAGTAACGGATCAATATCCAGATTTAAGCTTTGAAGAGGCATATTACATTCAAGAAAAACTAATTAAAAGAAGAGAAGCAGATGGAGCTCGTCAGATTGGGTTGAAGCTAGGATTGACTAGTAAGGCTAAACAACAAATGATGGGAGTCCATGAGGCTATATATGGTTATTTAACTGATGATATGCTAGCACTTGAATGGGAAAAAATAGACTTTAGTCGACTTATTCATCCAAAAGCTGAACCAGAGATAGCCTTTTTTATCGATGAAGATCTAATAGGAACAAACATTACTGGTGCTGATGTCTTACGTGTTACAAAATATGTTGCACCTGCCATTGAGATTATAGATAGTAGGTATAAAGACTTTAAGTTTACTTTGGCCGATGTGATTGCTGATAATTGTTCTTCTTCTCTGTTTGTAATTGGTAGTAAATGGATGGATCCGAGTAACTTAGATTTGGCAAACTTGGGAATGGTAATGTCCAAGAATGGTGAGATGGCACAAGTAGGAACAAGTGCAGCTGTTTTAGGTCATCCAGCGACATCTGTTGCTTGGGCGGTTAACAAGTTAGGTGAAGTTGGAAAGGGAATTAAAAAAGGGGATATTATTTTAAGTGGTGCTATCTCAGAAGCGATAAGTTTTGAACCAAAAGATACTGTTCATGTCCAATTTTCCGAATTAGGTAGTGTTTCTTTTTCTTGCAAATAAACCTGAATAGATTGAAAATTGGTATATTGTTTATATTAATATTGAATATTCTAAATATAAAGAATAGTATTAGAATATGTTAACTGATTAACACTTATTATGGTTGATTAGTATTATAATTCGATTAAGATAGAGAAACTCGTACTTTATTAATTTATTAGAAATGGTTTGATTTATGGAAATGACAACATTTTCATAGAGAGTATCTATTATTAAAAAGGGGTGTATTTATAATGAAGAAGATGAAAAGATTTGGGATGACCCTTCTAACGGCTGCTCTAGTTTTAACGACTGCAGCTTGTGGAGGTGACACTGCTTCAAAATCTGAATCGAGCGAAACTTACAACTTTAAGCTAGCTCATATCACGCCTCCAGCTCATATGTGGCATAAAGCAGCTGAAAAATTTAAAGAAGAACTAGATACTCGTTCAAACGGAAGAATTAAATTAGAAATCTATCCTTCAAGTCAATTAGGTACAGAAGCAGATATGGTGCAACAAATCGCTGCCGGTTCAGTTGATTTTGGGTTCATTACTGCGGCATATATGAGTTCAAGAGCAGAAGCATTCACTGCATGGTTTGCCCCGTACGCATTTAAAGATCTTGAAAGTGCAAATGCAGCAAGAGAAACAGAGATTGCTAAGAAAATATTAGGAACATTGGACGATCAAGGCATTAAAGGGTTGGATTACTTATTTGCTGGAAATCGAGTAATGCTTTTCAAAGATAAAGAAGTTCTAAAACCTGAGGATATGAAAGGTTTAACATTTCGTGTAACACCAAGCCCACCGTTACAGGATTTCTATAAGTCACTTGGTGCGTCACCAGAGTCACTTCCTCTTCCAGAGGTTTATGCCGCCATTCAAACTGGAGTTATTGATGGAATGGATATGGATTTAGATGCAACCATTACTAATAAATATCATGAAGTAGCTAAATACGGTGCTGTTACGAATCATATGGTATGGCCTGCTGTTGCTATGATGAGTAAAGATACCTATGAGAAGATGTCAGACGGTGATAAAAAAATAATTGATGATTCAATAAAGGCAGCGGCTGAATACGCGGTTACAACTCGTTCAGCACAAGAGGAAGAATTCAAACAGACTTTAAGTGATGCAGGGATGAAAATTTATGAGATTGATGAGGCATTATTTGCTCCTTATATTAAGCAATTTGATGATAAATATGGAGCTACACACCCGTTAATTCAAGAATTTATTGATACATTCCGAAAGTAATCTTTTTTGGGAGGTAAATTTGTGAAGCTTCTTAGTGATATGATAGCCAGTTTCGAAAAGAAACTGGCTATTCTCCTCATGTTTATGATGGCTGTTATTGTTACCATAGCAGTTTTTTTTCGTTACGTATTCAATATACCTTTGTTTTGGGCTGGAGAAGTTTCGATATTTTTATTGATTTATATCACATTTATAGGAGGTAGTTTAGGACTAAAATATAAGAAACAAGCATCGGTTTCAATTGTTTTAGACAACCTGCCTGAAAAATATAAAAAGATTGTAGCTTTAGCTTCTCACATTCTAATGTTGATTTTTATGACTATTTTACTTATATCTAGCATCAAATGGATTAGTTCACCTAATGTATTATTACAAAAGTCACCTGCAATTCTACTTCCGATGTGGATTCCATATTCTATTCTACCTATTGGACTATTATTTGCTACTATTCATCTATTTAATAACTTTCTAGATATAGCAAAGCGTGGTGAATCCAAATGACAATTTTAGTTATTTTGGCATTTATACTTTTTTTATTCATGGGGATACCGATCTCAATCGTTCTTGGTATGACTACAATTGTATACTTCTTTGTAACAGGTAATATCATTTTGCTAGATTCCACACCCCAACGACTTTATTCGGGCATGGAGAATTACGGTCTATTAGCTATTCCTTTATTTATGTTAACTGGTGAATTAATGAATAGTGGGGGTATAACTAACCGCCTAGTCAAATTTGCAAGGGTGATGGTTGGACATGTTCGAGGTGGTTTAGCATACGTAACGATAATAGCCAATATGTTTTTAGCGTCCATTTTGGGCTCAGCTAATGCTCAGGCAGCCATGATGAGTAAAGTAATGGTTCCAGAAATGGAGAGAGAGGGGTATAGTAGAGAATTTTCTTCTGCATTAACTTTGGCATCATCCATTGTAGCTCCCATTATCCCTCCAAGTATGATTTTTATTATTTATGGAACTCTATCAGGAACGTCAATTGGTGCATTGTTTATGGCTGGAATTATTCCAGGTATAATATTTGGAATTGGTTTTATCTCACTTATTGCTTATCTAGGATATAAACATAATTTTCCGAAAAGCGAAAAGTCTAGCCTAAATGATAAGTTGAAGTCCCTTATTAACGTTTTGCCCGCAATGCTAGTCCCTTTAATCATTACTATTGGGATTTTGAGTGGAGCATTTACCGCTACCGAATCAGCTGGAGTAGCAAGTGTTGTTGCTTTTATCGTGGGAATGGCCTTTTATAAAGAATTAAAATGGAGTAATATCCCATTAGTTTTAGTCAATACTGTAATTGGAACGGCAACAGTAACTTTCTTAATTGCCATGGCTAATATATTTGGATGGATGATAGCGTTTGAGCAAATTCCACAATTAATAGCGAACTCAATGCTTTCAATTTCCGATAATCCATTTGTTTTCTTATTACTTGTAAATGTATTTTTACTCCTCGTTGGAACGGTACTAGACGGGATTGCTGCACTTATTATTCTTGTACCAGTCTTAATGCCATTGGTTACAGCTTTTAATATTGATCCAATTCATTTTGGAGTAATCATTTGTATTAACTTAACATTAGGTCTACTAACTCCTCCAGTTGGAACAGGGCTATTCATAGTATCGTCGATTGCTGATGTGAAATTCGAAAAATTAGTTCGGGCCATTTTTCCAATGTTAATTGTAGGAATTGTTGTATTGTTTATTATTACATATTGGGATCAATCTACATTGCTAATACCTAGGTGGTTTGGCTATTAATAACGATTAAGGAGTATATTATATGCCAATTTTACAAGTGCAAATAGTAGAGGGTAGGACGGATGAACAAATTAGCGACTTGATTTTTAACTTGACGAAAACTACTACAAAATGTCTAGATGTAAAACCTGAACAAGTTCGAGTGATTGTAAATGTAGTTCCTAAAAAGAATTGGGGAGTCGGGGGCACTACAAAATATGATTTAGAATTGAAAGAGTGATATCTCACCTGGTTAGCAAGTGATTTTCAGAATGGATAGTCTTAGCTCTAACTTCATTAGTTAGTAGCTAGGGCTTTTTACTGTCTATAATCTAAAAGTTAAGGGAATAGTATCTGAATAATAGCTCCCATTAATTTCTAAAAATTTTCTTTCTAATTGGAAATATTTTATACTAAGGATGTACGATGAATGGAGGGTGCAAATGCAAGAATTCAATGAAGTATTTATTCAAATTTTATTATTATTAGGAATATCAGTTACTGTAATAGCACTCGCAAAGTTGATTAAGCAGCCATATTCTATTGCACTAGTTTTAGTAGGGTTAATATTAGGATCTACTCAGTTGCCTATTATTGAAGATGCTGAACATTTCATTACACAATCTAATATTTTCCAAGCTATTATTATTTCTTTGTTTCTGCCTATATTACTTGGCGATGCTACCTTGAAACTTCCATTTTCTCATTTGTATAAAAGGAAGAAGCCTGTACTTGCTCTTGCTTTTGGTGGAACGTTATTATCATTTGTAATAATCGGATTCGGATCATTCTACATACTAGGATTACCGTTAATAGTAGCCTTCACATTTGCAGCATTAATGAGCGCAACCGATCCAATTAGTGTTTTATCTATTTTTAAAACGTTAGGAGTGCCATCGCGGCTATCGACTACAATTGAAGGTGAGTCATTATTTAATGATGGTATTGCAGTTGTGCTTTTTCAAATCTCAACAGTTTACTTAGTCTCATACCTAGAGATGGGGTGGCTTGGGGTTGGGAGTGGAACTTTGTTATTTTTGAAATTTGTATTAGGTGGTATATTTATTGGCCTATTATTAGGTTGGATTTTCTCCCAAATCATTCGTATTTTTGATGATTATCCATTAGAAATTGCCTTTTCGGCTCTCCTATTCTTTGGCTCCTATTTTACTGCGGAGCACTTTCACGTATCAGGAGTAATTGCTGTTGTAATTGGTGGTTTAGTATTTGGTAGTTATGGATCCAAGATAGGTATGTCAGAGTTAACTTATACAAATATCCATTCATTCTGGGATACAATTACTTTAATTGCGAATTCGTTAATATTTTTAATGGTTGGATTGGAAATAAGACAAGTTGAACTATCGGGACGATGGGGAATTATTTTACTAGCCATTTTATTAGTTGTTATTGCTAGGACAATTGCAGTCTACTTGAGTACAGCAGTTGTGAAAGAACTTTCTGCAAGAGATAAAATTGTCTTAAATTGGGGAGGATTAAAGGGGAGTTTATCGATAGCTTTAGCACTCAGCTTACCATCTAACTTCGAAGGTAGAGACGATATATTAATCCTCACATTCTCTGTCGTATTATTCTCCTTACTCATTCAAGGACTTTCAATTAAACCATTGGTTGAAAAGCTTGGAATTTTAGGCGAAAAAGAGAAAGGCTAATATACAGATATTGTTTAACACATTAAAGCGATGGGGGTCAGTCCCCCATCGCTTTAATGTGTTAAATAGTAGAGAAAAATGGATTACCAGAAAAAAAGACCTGCGAGTGCTATTCCAGCGATAGCACCTAAAGCAATAGCATATCCTACGCCATACCGGCGGTATCCATACCCACCGTAATACCCATATCCAAAACCACCAAGACCACCAGCTGACCCGATAGGCTCAATATAGACCCGATTTGTAGATACTCGTGTAATGCGTCCGATGTGAATTCGGCCAGACCGATCACTAATCTTAACGATTTTACCGTGATACTGACAACACAATCCATACATTTCTTGAGACAATAGTTTAACCTCCTTTTAACTGCTATTAAATAGGTATTTACTTGTTGTTACCAAGCAAAAGTAAAAAACTAAGGTAGTAAAGACTTAGATATGTTACCGTCAAGTTTTTACTTATACGCTATTAACTTATGTGTAGCAGTTAATAAGAGATTGTACATTTGACTATTTAATGCTTTTTACAGATAAATACACGAAAACCTAGCTTTTCCTTAAATTTCAGAGATAGCTGCTCATGCTGCTGCAGGATGTTATATAGTTCAGGGGAAATTTGATCATTTAAATCAAACTCAGTAAAAACTTGATCATCTGTGATTAATTCATCTAGGTTTATTGTAAAGGCTTTAACTTCAGTAAAACCAGATGCATTTAAGGTAGCAATCCATTTATCCTCTGTAAATAGTTGTTTTAAGTGATAAAATTCCATTAATTCTTTAGCTTCATTATCTTGTAAGGCTTGGATTTCAGTCATTTCTATCAATATAAGTTCACCTTCATCCTTTAAAATTCTAAAATACTCATTTACAGATTCTCTAATGTTAGTAAAGGATGTAACTGATTCTGAGAGAATATAATGAAACATCTGATTCTCAAAGGGTAATTTTTCAGTGCTCGCTTCCAATATTTGAACTTTTTGAGGAAAGGATTGAAATCTTTTTTTTATTTTTCGAATCATTAAGGGATGATTATCAACAGCAAATAATTGACAGGGGTAATTAGACATTATAAAGTTTGTCGTTTGTCCAGTACCGCATCCAACATCTAAAAACATTGTTCTTTTATTTATTGAGAGTTCATTTAAAATTTCTCTCGTTAGTGCTAATCCACCAGGATGAGCGCCTCCTATACCGAAAAGTGCTAGTAAATCTGTATATGAATAAGTCATGATAATCTCCTTCTAAACAGCTATTCTAAATCATATGACAAAAATGAAAAATCGGTCATAACTTCAAGGAAATATTTAAAAATGGGTATTCGCCCTTACATATTTTCTTGAATTGAATAGTCTATTTTTGAAAGCATAAGAGGAGGTGTCACCATGAGCGGAGCAGTAGGAGGATATGCAGGTGGTTTCGCATTAATCGTAGTATTATTTATACTATTAATCATCGTTGGATCAGCATACGTTTGTTAATTAACTAAAAAATAGTGGGGGCCTGTCCCCCACTGCTTTAACGCGATGGGGGACAGGCCCTTAATTATTTATGTAGTTGAGTATATAAATTATGAACAATAAATTGTTCATATTCCGAGGAATAAAGTCCTCTAATGTCGAGATATTCTTCTGATTTGAGACAATATTGTAGTATTTCGTGGATAGAATATTGATACTCATCGAAAGCAAAAGAACATTGTAAAAGCGAGTATTGAATTGGTTCTTTGTTACATAAGAAATTCACTGTAAGGATATTTTTGCTTTCTTCCATATTTACAATTTGATATAAGCTTGAGTTATCCATATATTACCTCCTCAAGCTTATTCTAACCAGGATTCTAAACTTTAACACGCTAACGTAGTAGGGGTCTGACCCCTACTACGTTAGCGTGTTAAAGAAATTATTTTTATGGGAAATTTACAATAAATTTATTTTTGAGGGATTTGTCGTATGATTTCCATGATAGTTCAATTTCTAATTGACTAAGCTCCTGATGCTCATAGTAATGTTGGAAAATGAAATCTTTATTTGAAGGGAATTCATTGATTATTACGGTGTTGAATAGAGGGATTTGCTTTGAGAGGGTAGGACTTGAAAGATAGGCACGAACATTAACTTCTTTTTTTGACATTCCAGAATTATCAATGCGAAACCATAGAGAACTTAAATTTGAAGAGGAAGGACTTAATTCCTTCACTTGGACATGCCAATTTGATGATTGAATATTACAAGGAAGTTGACATGTATTTTCTGTTAAGGGGGTATTAGGAACTAGAGTCATATTAATAGCGATAAAGATAGCTATGAGTTTAATCAATTCTTAACCCCCCTCGAATAAAATCATTCTTATTATTTGTTAAATAATAAAAAAATATGAGGAGATTCAAATTCATTTTTCACAATTTGAAACTTTTCCTTCTTATTAAGCGTTTGATTTCATATGGTTTTGACATAAAGTTACTAACGATTTGTCTAGTTAAAAAATAATTTTACCTATTAGAGAAGTAGGTGAAATTACAGTTTAACCTAATCCTTTTCAAATTCTAATTTAGTATAAGATCTAGTTTTACATCTACAAATGCTTTCACTCACTAAAGTGATGGGGGACTGTCCCCCATCACTTTAGTGAGTGAAAGTATCAACAAAATCAGTTCAGATTCTGTTATAATAAACTGATTTTATTAAATGGGGGAGGGATGATTTATTTTATTGGAAGCAGAAGTTTTATTAAAGAAGTATTACGGATATGATCAGTTTCGAAAGGGACAAGCAGAGGCTATTGAAAACGTTCTTCTTGGTAGGAATTCTTTAGTATTAATGCCTACAGGTGGAGGTAAGTCTGTTTGTTATCAAATACCAGCATTACTAATGGACGGTGTAACACTCGTTATTTCTCCACTTATTTCTTTGATGAAGGATCAGGTTGACAGTTTGAAATTAATTGGGATACCAGCTACTTACATTAATAGTTCTCTTTCCAACAAAGAGGTGTTGGAAAGACTTAATGCTGCACAAAATGGAGAATTTAAGATGATTTACATTGCCCCAGAGCGATTTGAATCCCCGCAGTTTTGTTCCTTATTAGAAAATCTCCATGTATCCATGGTGGCAGTAGACGAAGCCCACTGTATTTCCCATTGGGGTCACGACTTTCGTCCGAGCTACCGAACATTATCCCAGGTATTGCAAAGACTTACATCAAAACCCATTATTATGGCACTCACTGCAACAGCTACAAAAGATGTAATAACAGATATTTGTAAACTTTTGTGGATTAATCAATCGGATATTTTTGCTACAGGATTTAAACGTGATAATTTAATGTTAACTGTTGAAAAAGGGGCAGAAAAGTTTGCTGTAATAAAAGATTATTTAGAAAAAAACCAAGAAAAACCAGGGATTATCTATGCTGCCACTCGTAAAGATGTTGACAAGATTCATACTTCTCTTCAAAAGTTAGGGTACCCTGTTGTGAAGTATCACGCAGGAATGAATGATGAAGAACGAATGCAATCTCAAGAAGAATTTCTTTATGACAAGTCACCAATTATGGTAGCAACAAATGCTTTCGGAATGGGAATCGATAAATCCAATGTTCGATTTGTGTTTCATTATCAATTACCCAAAAATATTGAATCCTATTATCAAGAAGCAGGGCGTGCAGGACGTGATGGTGAATTGAGTGAATGTACTTTGCTTTTTGCATCTCAGGATGTCCAACTGCAGAAGTACTTAATTGAACAAACACAGGCAAATCCAGAGCGGAAACTACAAGAATATAAAAAACTTCAAACGATGATTGATTTTTGCCATACCGAACAATGTTTACACGGTTACTTACTTCAGTATTTTGGTGAATCAGAATACTCTACATCCTGTGAAAACTGTGCAAATTGTAAAGATGACCGCGAGAAAATCGAAATAACAAAGGATGCTCAAATTATTTTTTCATGTATAAAGAGAATGAATGAACGATTCGGAGTTACTTTAGTTGCTCAGGTGTTAAGAGGCTCGAAAAATAAGCGAATTCTCGAATTAGGCTTTCACAAATTGACAACGTATGGTCTTTTAAATAAATATTCTGAAAAAGAAATCAGTTCAACAATTCAATACTTAAGTGCAGAAGGGTTTTTGACATTATCAGAAGGGCAATATCCTACTCTTTCATTAACAAATAAAGCACTTCCTGTTCTTTTAGGTGAGTTGGAAATCTACAAAAAGGCTCTACCTGTTAGAAAGAAAACAGAAAATGTCGATCAAGACTTATTTAACCTACTTAGAGAGGTTCGTAAAGAAATCTCAACAGAAGAAAATGTACCACCTTTTATTATCTTCTCTGATCGTACTTTGAGAGAACTTTGTGAAGATCAACCAATGAACATGGATGAATTAATCCATGTTAAGGGAATCGGTGAACAAAAGAGAGAACGATATGGGCAACAATTTTTAGCAGTCATTAAACAATATGCTGAAGAAACAGGACTTGTAAAAGAAAAGATTAATATAGTAGCACCTAAAAGTAAAAACGAAGAAAAAACCGCAGCATTTTTTGAAACTTATGAACTTTATATACAAGGAAAAAGTATAAAAGAAATTGCTCTATCTCGGAATCGTTCAATTATTACGATTCAGAATCATCTCATTCAGGCGGTTGAAGAAGGCTATGAGATTGATTGGTATAAAGAATTAACTATGGATCAGGAGCAATTGATCATCAAGAAAATAAAAGAGTCTGGTGATGAAAAATTAAAACCAATCAAAGAGATTCTCCCAACTGAGATTGACTATTTTCAAATAAAATTAGTTTTAGCGAAAATGAAATTACAATATGTAGTAGAGAGTATATGATAATCATATTTTCTGTTAAAGAGGATTATTGATTTTGTCAGCAGGATTTCCTCATCCAAATTAAATAGAATTAAAATCACTCACAAATTCAAGTAAGGATACTCACTTTATCGAATTAAAGTGACGGGGGACAGGCCCCACAAAAAAACCAAGCAGTTTATATCTGCTTGGTTTCTTTTTTTGAAGATTTATCTACCCAATCCACAAATTCATCCCCATGAAAATGTCGGTTAAATTCTACTTGGAAAGTGCGTAGTTGTTCGATTAGCCCGGGATCAGTATTACGGTCTTCATTCTCAATTAGGTAATTTAAAAATTCATATGAATGCGTTTTAGATTTCTCTACTTTTTCGAGTCCCAAAGGGGTTAATTCACAATAGGAAATTCGTCGATCATCTTTCCTTTTTTTCTTATTTACCAATTCTTTTTTTTCTAAGCGTGTAACTATTTGAGCAACTGTTGATAAATCCCAAAGTCCTAGCTCTGCAATTTTGGTCATAGTCGCTTTTTCTTCTAAACTCAATATAGATAATACATGTAATTCAGAGGGGGTCACACCTGTTTCTCTTGCTACGTTTTGCCAATCATTTTCTAAAACCTTATACATACCTCGCCAATGGTTTAACATCACATGTAATAATTCTTGATCCATTTTACCACGCCCTTTTTTCTTCCGAATAGAAGATATACTAGATTTGTAAGTTTATATAAAAGGGTTAAACCTCTTTACAGTAATGAAGCATAGACATTCTGTCAGGTTATTATATCATTTTATAAAAATCTATAGCATTAAAGTGTCTCATGTAATGTTATCCAAATAAACAGATGTATATTTGGGTATCTAAATAAATATTCGAATTCAACATAAACCTTATGGGGGGATACAGGAAAAAATATTGTTGAAATAAGAAATAAGAATCTATTTACTCTATGTTAATTTTTGTGAATCTTAAATAAAAACAGAATGGCACGAAAAGGTACAGAGAATCTGTACTTAGATTTTCAAGGAAAGTATTTGTTATTTATGTTCTGTTATACGTTGTTGTTAATTTCAACTACAGTTTGTCCGCGGGGAAGGTGGTGAGGAGTCTCGCACCTTCCACTTCAATCAACTTTTTTAAAAAAATCAACAAGGAGCACTAACAGAGCCATTTTTTTAAAAATCTAGAGAAAATGTTGTCTTAAATTCTCCTCAGTTGTAGAAATGAAATGTGCAAGAAAGGAAAAACCATTAAATTATGAATCAAACAACAGCTTATTTTTGCAAAAATAAGCTGAGAAATTAATGGATTTTGAAATAATGGATGAGATGACATTCAGGATTTATTTTTCCGATATTAAATAATTTAGAATATCATGAAATGGCTGAGTTTCCTTTACCTTAAAATAGTCTAGAAAGGGATTACCATTCTTTTTTATCC
>JBFILZ010000037.1:0-21095 GCA_041611945.1 Bacillus sp. (in: firmicutes) | reverse complement strand
GAATACTTCCTTCTAAGTAACATTGTCTGGTGATGATGGCGAAGAGGATACACCCGTTCCCATTCCGAACACGGAAGTTAAGCTCTTCAGCGCCGATGGTAGTTGGGGGACTCCCCCTGTGAGAGTAGGACATCGCCAAGCTTTGTTTATTATATTTTCAAATCATAAGCTGCATAGCGGTATTTTTTTTCATTCTTCTATTGCTTAACAGCAAAGACTGTCTGAGAATGAATCAATAAGTGCGCACTAACGTACTTATTATTTAAGCCAATTCATTTTAAGGCATACTTGAACAGTAAACAATATCTGCGTAGCAGGATTTTATGTCATTCCACCATAGCTCAGCGGTAGAGCATTCGGCTGTTAACCGAAGGGTCGTAGGTTCGAATCCTACTGGTGGAGCCATGCTTCCATAGCTCAGCAGGTAGAGCACTTCCATGGTAAGGAAGAGGTCACCGGTTCGAATCCGGTTGGAAGCTCCATTATTTTATTGTGGCCCATTGGTCAAGCGGTTAAGACACCGCCCTTTCACGGCGGTAACACGGGTTCGAATCCCGTATGGGTCATACATTCTTTTTTAATACGAATGTTTCAGTGCAGCTAGTTTTCTTTTCTTTAAATAGATAGTGGCTAGTGATTAGAGTGATTTGTATTATTGGGCTATAGCCAAGCGGTAAGGCAACGGACTTTGACTCCGTCATGCGTTGGTTCAAATCCAGCTAGCCCAGCCATTTTTTAAAAGTACGAGCCATTAGCTCAGTTGGTAGAGCACGTCCGAGTAATCTTCAATGAAATTACTTCAGCGTACCAATCGAACTGCAGCTTGAATAAACATCCTGAGATTGGGACGTCTTTTAAGAACGTTACCAGGCTCAAACTATACTTTTTATTACGAGCCATTAGCTCAGTTGGTAGAGCATCTGACTTTTAATCAGAGGGTCGAAGGTTCGAATCCTTCATGGCTCATCAAAAAAGAAGCAAGGAATCCTTGCTTCTTTTTTTTATTTTATTTACAGGATGAATGCAAGTTTTAAGATTGATTTTCATGTGAAATAATAGGCTAAATGTGCAAGTCTACACCTATAAAACTATAATACAATTCTAGAATTAGTAATTACGAGAAAGTAGAATAAAGTTATGCATGTATAGTTACTTGCCGTTTTAACGAATATATATACATAAATATGTTGAGTTGAGTCATCCCATTGTTATAGGTAAAATAGAAGTAGTCAGAAAGTTTGGGAGGAAGATGTATGTACAAAAAGAAAATATCTATTATAGGTGTTCCTATGGATTTAGGTCAAGCGAGACGTGGAGTTGATATGGGACCTAGTGCAATTAGATACGCAGGTGTAGTAGAACGTTTAGAAAAGCTTGATTATGATATTGAGGATTTAGGCGATATTCAGATTGGACGTCGTGAACGGATTTCAGAGAGTCCTGTTAATAATTTGAGGAACCTGAAGGAAGTTGCTGAGGCTAGTGAGAGGCTAGCTAATGCTGTGGATGAAACGATATCTGACAATCGATTTCCTTTGGTTCTTGGTGGGGATCATAGTATTGCTATTGGTTCACTAGCTGGAGTTGCAAAGCATTACAAAAATTTTGGTGTTATTTGGTATGATGCCCATGGTGATTTAAATACAGGAGAGACTTCACCAACTGGAAATATTCATGGAATGCCCCTTGCAGTAAGTTTAGGAATTGGACATCCTGTATTAACCAGTATTGGAGGATTTATTCCAAAGATAAAGCCAGAAAATATTGTCATTATTGGTGCAAGGTCTCTAGATGAAGGGGAGAAGGTATTAATTAAGGAAAGAGGAATAAAGGTTTATAGCATGCACGAAATAGATCGACTAGGGATGACTACTGTCATCGAGGAAACAATTCAGTATTTATCAGGGAGAACAGATGGTGTACACTTATCTTTAGACTTGGACGGACTAGATCCTCATGATGCTCCAGGAGTAGGAACACCTGTAATTGGTGGAATTAGTTATCGAGAGAGTCATTTGGCAATGGAAATGTTAGAAGAAGCTAAAATCATAACATCAGCTGAATTTGTTGAGGTCAATCCAATTTTAGACGATAAAAATAAAACAGCTTCTGTAGCAGTAGCACTAATTGGTTCATTATTCGGAGAAAAGTTAAAATGAAATTTAGAAAAAACAGCTAACGTCAAGGTTGGTTGTTTTTTTTTCTATACTTTTCATATTCATTTAACAATAAGTCAAGTTTAACGCTAACTTGGACAACATCGGGAGAGCTGAGAGAATTACGAGCCGTCAATTTTAATAATTCATCGCGGAGAGTTTCAATTTTCTCGACAATCGTGTTATTAAGATCCATATTTATTCACACCTTATAAAGAAATGTATTATGTAATATTTAGCCAATATTTAATTTTTTTAAACATTCTTACCTTTTTTTGTTAAAATAAATAATGTGAAATATATTAATTGTGAAACCTTTTCTATTGATAAACGTATAGAAGAGATAACCGCAATGTAAGCGGGGGTTAGGTATATGGAGACGATTATTAAAAAACGAATTAAACAAGTTAAAAATGGGGATCAAGATGCATTTAGTGAGATTATAGAGTTGTATAAGGATAAGGTTTATCAACTATGCTACCGTATGCTTGGCAACTCTCATGAAGCTGAAGATGTTGCACAAGAAGCATTTATTCGAGCATTTATTAATATAGAAAGTTTTCATATTGAAAAAAAATTCTCAACATGGATATTCAGAATTGCAACCAATTTATCTATTGACCGTATAAGGAAGAAGAAACCCGATTATTTTCTGGACGCAGAATTGTCAAAATCTGAAGGATTAACTATGTATTCACAAGTTGCAAATGATAGTCCTCTGCCAGAGGATGAACTCGTAAGTTTAGAACTTCAACAAATTGTACAGGAAGAAATATTAAAACTTCCTGAAAAGTATAGAGCAGTTGTTGTATTGAAATATATAGAAGAACTGTCATTGAAGGAGATAAGTGATATTTTAGAGCTTCCTATTAGCACTATTAAAACGAGAATTCACAGAGGAAGAGAAGCTCTTAGAAAACAATTAAAGGATGTATAAAACGAGGTGAAAATAGATGGAATGTAATCAAAAATTTATAGAGTACATGCATGACTACCTGGATGATGATTTAACATCCGAGCAAGAAATGGAACTTAGAAGCCACCTAAAACTATGTTCAGATTGTCAAATGCATTTTCATGAACTAAAGAAGTCCATAGCACTAGTTCAAAGTCCATCGCATCTAGTAGCACCTTTTGACTTTACTAAAAATGTGATGAAGAGATTGCCACAAGAGAAAAAGGTTGTTCAAGTTAAAAGATGGCTTAAAATCCACCCACTATTTACAGCAGCAGCAGTATTTGTAATTTTAATGTTAGGTAGTATTGCTTCAATCTGGAGTGATGATCAAGAATTAACTGTTTCAAAGCAAGCGAATATTAGAATTGAAGACAACATAGTCATTGTCCCTTCAGGAGTAATAGTAGAAGGTGATTTAATTGTGAGAAATGGTGACCTTAATATTGAAGGTGAGGTCAGGGGAGATGTGACGGTAATTAATGGTAAAAATTTCCTAGCGTCTGCTGGAAATGTTACAGGTGATATATATGAAATCAATCAAATATTCGACTGGATTTGGTATAATATAAAGACATCTCTAAAGGAGACTCTTACACTATTAAATAACTCAGACGATAAATAGCCATCATTTAAGGTGGCCTTTTTATATTTGTACACAATATATGGTATAATAGGTGAACTATATTATTTTTAATAAGGTTTTATATTTTATGATAAAGGAAGTGTAAGAATGCCATTTGGAGAATTCCCAATCCTACATTACCTAGGTAACATCATTGATATTCTCCTTGTCTGGTTTGTCATATATAAGTTGATTATGGTCGTCCGAGGTACCAAAGCCGTTCAGCTATTAAAGGGAATAACAGTTATTGTTATCGTCAATATACTGAGTAGCTTCCTTGGATTACATACACTACAATGGCTCATGGGTCAGGCGCTTGATTGGGGATTCATTGCGGTAATTGTAATTTTCCAACCTGAGTTACGAAGAGCACTAGAACAACTAGGAAGAGGAAAACTTTTCTCTAGAAGCACTGTGAATGAAGAAGAAGAGCAATTTCAGCAAATTGAAGCGATAGTCAAAGCAACCTCATATATGGCGAAGCGTCGTATAGGCGCATTAATCTCTATCGAACGCGAGACAGGGATGGGAGATTATGTTGAGACTGGGATAACGTTAAATGCTAAGCTGACATCCGAACTATTGATTAATATATTTATTCCCAATACTCCTTTGCATGATGGAGCTGTAATTATTCAACGACAACAGGTCTCAGCAGCAGCCTGTTACTTACCTTTATCAGAAAGTCCTTTTATTTCAAAAGAGTTAGGGACAAGGCATAGAGCTGCATTAGGAATTAGTGAAGTGACAGACAGTATTACAATAGCAGTTTCCGAGGAAACGGGAAGTATATCGTTAACGAAAAACGGTGACCTACATAGAGACCTATCTCAAGAAATGATTAAAGAAATGTTAACTAGAGAATTATTGTCTACCACTAAAACAACTTCTTCAAGTCTATGGACATGGAGGGGGAAGAAAAATGGATAAATTCATGAACAACCACTGGATAATGAAGGCTATTGCTATGTTATTAGCCTTAATGTTATATACGTCTGTCACTATTGAGATGCAGAGTAATCCTAAGAATCAATTGAGCTTTCCAATTTTAACGGATGAAACCGAAACACTTACAGAAGTACCTCTACAAGTGTATTATGATAAAAATCAATTTGTTGTAACAGGGTTACCTCAAATGGTGAAGGTCACTTTAGAGGGGCCAAGAAGTGCAGTGCAGCCTGTAAAATTGCAACGTTCAATTGAAGTTTTTATCAACCTTGAGCAATTGCAAGCAGGAACTCATCAAGTCAAACTTCAATATAAGGATGTTAGTAATAATTTAAAGGTTTCTATAGACCCCAACTTTATTACAGTTACGATACATGAAAAAGTAGAAAAGGAATTTTCTGTTGAAGTAGATTATATTCATGAATTAGAAGATGGATATACACTAGACGAAGCGATTATTAGCCCTAAGAAGGTCAAAGTCATTGGTGCGAAAGATCAAGTAGACCGGATTGCATTAGTAAAAGCGATTGTAGATTTACAAGGAGCTAATGAGAAGATAAAACAAGCTACTCCTATAGCTGTATATGACAGTGAAGGTAATCGATTGTCTGTTGAGATTATTCCAGCTGTTGTAAATGTAGAAGTAAGTATAATAAGTCCAAATAAAGTAGTGCCTTTTTCACTTATTCCTAAGGGAAAGGTAGCAGATGGATTGAGCTTAACTAGTTTAGAATCAATCACACAAGAACTTACCATATTTGGTTCGAAAGAAGTAATTGATAAAATCATAAGCATAGATGAAATTCCTGTCGATATTGAGGGAATTACAGAAAATACGATTATTGATGTTCCGATACCGGTTCCTAAAGGAATAAAAGACATTGTACCAAAAACAATACCTGTTGAAGTAAAGGTAGAAAAGAATGAGATTCGGACACTGAGGAACATACCTATCAAAGTAATAGGAAAGCCGAATGCTCTAAAGGCCGATTTTATTAGTCCAAATAATGGAACCGTAGATATTGAATTAGTCGGTGCACCCTCTATTTTAAAAGATATTGATGGTTCTGACTTAGATATTTACATTGAAGTAACGGACCTTAGTAATGGTCAACATTATGTTGATATCATGGTAAATGTCCCTATAAATATTAAGTGGAATCTATCCACAAAAACTGCAACTATTGAATTAAAGAATAATGAAGGTAGTTAACGAAGGAGCGATAATATATATGGGTAAATATTTTGGTACGGATGGTGTCCGTGGTGTTGCTAATAGTGAACTAACACCTGAACTAGCCTTTAGAATTGGTCGATTCGGCGGATACGTTTTAACAAAAGATAAAGATAGACCAAAAGTATTAATAGGAAGAGATACGCGAATTTCTGGTCATATGCTTGAAGGTGCACTTGTAGCGGGATTATTGTCCACTGGTGCTGAAGTTATGAGGTTAGGAGTTATCTCAACTCCTGGTGTTTCGTTTTTAACAAAAGCAACAGGAGCACAGGCTGGAGTTATGATATCTGCATCACACAATCCAGTTCAGGATAATGGAATAAAGTTCTTCGGGTCGGATGGTTTTAAACTTTCAGATGACCAAGAAAAAGAAATAGAAGACTTGCTTGACCAAACAGTAGATACCCTCCCCCGACCTATTGGAGGAAATTTAGGACAAGTTAATGATTATTTTGAAGGCGGTCAAAAGTACTTACAGTATCTTAAACAAACAGTCGATGATGATTTCTCCGGAATTCATGTTGCTTTAGATTGTGCTCATGGAGCGACATCATCCCTTGCCATGCATTTATTTGCAGATTTAGATGCTGATATATCCACAATGGGGAACTCACCGAACGGTTTAAATATTAACGACGGAGTTGGATCCACACACCCTGAAAAATTAGCTAGTATGGTCTTAGAAAAAGGCGCAGATATTGGTTTAGCTTTTGACGGAGATGGCGACAGATTAATTGCGATTGATGAAAAGGGACAGATAGTTGATGGTGATCAAATACTATTCATTTGTGCTAAATACATGAAGGTCCATGGACAATTAAAACATCATACAGTCGTTTCAACCATTATGAGTAACTTAGGTTTTTATAAAGGGTTAGAAGAAAATGGTGTACAAAGCATTCAAACTGCAGTCGGGGATCGTTATGTTGTAGAAGAAATGAAAAAGAACGGATACAATCTTGGGGGAGAACAGTCTGGGCATTTGATTTTCCTGGATTATAATACTACAGGAGATGGGATGCTTTCTGCAATCCAACTTGTTAATATCATGAAGTCATCTAAGAAACCATTATCTCAGCTAGCGGGTGAAATGAAAAAGTTCCCGCAGTTGTTAGTGAACGTCAGAGTTCATGATAAGTATAAAGTAATGGAAAACGAGAATATAGTATCAGCTATAAAAGAAGCAGAAGCTGAAATGAATGGAAATGGACGAATACTCGTTCGTCCATCAGGTACTGAACCATTAGTTAGAGTAATGGCAGAAGCTCCGACGGAAGAGATTTGCCGTGAAGTGGTAGATAGAATAGTTGAAGTTGTAACAAAAGAAATGGGTTTTGAATAAAAAGTAACATGCATGCTAAAAAATGCATAAGAGAAGATTAAATCTCTTCCTTATGTATTTTTTTAGTTGTTATTATTCATAGTTGACACCCGCGCACTGTTTATGTAAAAAAATGGTTTTTGATTGACGAGTAAATTTTTTCTGTGTATGATTAGTAAATGTTATTTCAATTCAAAGTAAAGAAAGGTGGATCGTTAGAAGTAAAAATAATTAAAAGCGCCTGAACTGACCTGAGCGATAAGGTTTAGTTGACGAGGAGGAGGGTTATCGAGATTTTCGGCGGATACCTCCCGGCTGACAAGAGTCACAGCCGAAAGTCTTCACTAAAAAAGAAAGGTGACTTTCTTTACAAAAGTGAGGATATGACAATAAAAAAACGATGTTGATAAAGTGGCATGGGCCCCACTTCCATGCCCTTCTAGGGAGGAAGTTAAAGTATGTGCGGAATTGTTGGATATATAGGTCAGCAGGATTCAAAAGAAATTTTATTAAGAGGTCTTGAAAAACTCGAATATCGTGGATATGATTCAGCGGGTATAGCCGTTGTTGACGGAAGCGGTGTTCATGTTTTTAAAGAAAAGGGTCGAATCGCTACTTTGCGTGAGAGTGTCGACACATCGATTAATGCTCCAGTTGGAATTGGTCATACTAGGTGGGCAACACATGGTGTGCCTAATAAAATAAATTCACATCCACATCAGAGTGAAGAAGGAAGATTTACACTTGTTCATAATGGAGTGATTGAAAATTATGACCATATAAAGCGAGATTATTTAAATGGACTAAACTTTAAAAGCGACACAGATACAGAAGTAATTGTTCAATTAATCGAGCAATTTGTTAATGAAGGTCATGAAGTAGAAGTAGCTTTTAGAACTGTTTTAAAACTTCTAAAGGGCTCCTATGCAATTGCTTTACTAGACGAACAAGACCAAAATACAATCTATGTAGCAAAAAATAAAAGTCCGTTATTGGTTGGATTAGGAGAAGGATTTAATGTTGTTGCAAGTGATGCGATGGCAATGCTTCAAGTTACAAACCAATATGTTGAATTGACGGATAAAGAGATAGTACTTGTTACTCGTGATTCTGTAACGATTAAAACCTTAGAGGGAACAGTAGTAGAGCGCGAACCTTACACAGCAGAGCTTGATGCAGGTGATATTGAAAAAGGAACATACCCTCACTACATGTTAAAAGAAATAGATGAGCAACCATTAGTTTTAAGGAAAATTATTCAAAACTATCAAAATGCAGATGGCGAATTAACAGTTTCAACTAATATTCGTCAGGCGATGACAGACACAGATCGGATATACATCATTGCAGCGGGAACTAGCTATCATGCAGGATTACTAGGAAAGCAATATATCGAAAAAATTGCAAAAATACCAGTAGAAGTGCATATCTCAAGCGAGTTCTCATACAATATGCCATTATTATCTGAAAAGCCACTCTTTATTTTTATCTCTCAGAGTGGTGAAACAGCAGACAGTCGTGCCGTTTTAGTAGAAATTAAAGCAATGGGTCATAAAGCCATCACAGTAACAAATGTAAAGGGTTCAACTCTTTCACGCGAATCGGATTTCACGCTATTACTTCATGCTGGACCAGAAATCGCGGTAGCTTCTACAAAGGCTTATACTGCTCAGATTGCTGTTCTAGCAATACTTGCTCGAGATACTGCAAGAGCAAAGGGAATAGATGTTGATTTCGACCTTAGCAAAGAGCTTGGTATTGTTGCAAGTAGTATGGAAACTTTGTGTGATGATAAAGAAGAGATGGAGCAAATTGCACGTGACTTCTTGTCGACAACACGTAATTGTTTCTTTATTGGTCGCGGCATCGATTTCTATGTAGGAATGGAAGGCGCACTGAAGCTAAAAGAGATATCTTACATTCAAGCAGAAGGATTTGCAGGTGGTGAATTAAAGCACGGCACAATAGCTTTAATTGAAGACGGTACACCAATCATTGCCTTGGCTACTCAAGCAATTGTAAATTTAGGAATTCGCGGAAATGTAAAGGAAGTTGTCGCACGTGGAGCTAATCCTTGTATTATCTCCATGAGAGGATTAGAAGAAGCGGATGATCGCTATGTGGTTCCAGCTGTTCACGAATTATTTACACCACTTGTATCTGTTTTACCACTTCAATTGATATCTTACTATGCTGCCCTTCACAGAGAATGTGATGTGGATAAACCAAGAAATTTAGCTAAGAGTGTAACAGTGGAGTAGGTATTTGTAAAAAAACAGGTTGATTGTAAAAGTAAAATTAAGATGATAATTAATAAATTAAGTTGTAAATAAGCTTATATTTTCAAAGGGATAGAGTCTAAAGAACTCTATCCCTTTTTCGTATAATGTAATTTTACACTTTAACGGTTGTTCAAATGAAGTGAAGTTGTGATGTGAAAATGTGGATAATATGCTGTAAAAAAGTATATTTGATGTTGTCTCAGGATTATAAGATGATATGACAATACCATAGTGTAAACATATTACTTGCAGTCCCTTTTCACTTCCTGCATAATTAACTTATGATATACCCCTATATGTATATAATTGATTTTTATGGTCAAAGAGGGCCTGTTCAAAAAGATTTGCAATCGATCGGATAGGATTACATATTCGGCAATGAGAAGGTATATGAATGATTAGGATTCAATCAGTTGAAATAAAGTAAAGAAATTACTAATTAGTCTTACAAAAAGGGATAACATATAAGTATCTCCAATGTTTGAGAAACTTGTAGATATATATGTATAGATCATTACAACAAATAAATATTAGGAGGAATAACAATGTTTGATTATACGGTTGAAACAAAAAAAAGTATCGATGAAGCAATAACAAGTCTCGAGATTAATTTGAAAGAAGAGAAATTTGGCGTATTGTGGATGTTTGATATTAAAGAAAAACTTCAGGAGAAAGGTCTCGATTTTGACCAAGACTATAAAGTCCTTGAAGTCTGTAATCCACATGAAGCACAAAGAGTATTGAATGAGAATTTATTAGTTGGATATTTTTTACCATGTAAAATTGTTGTTTATAGTGACAAAGGGCAAACCAAAATTGGAATGCCTAAACCAACAGCTTTAATTAATCTAATAGATAATGACGAGTTAAAACAGTTAGCAAAAGATATTGAGGATCGCTTGATTAATTGTTTGAATAAAAGTGCATAAGAGTAAAGAGAGAAGAGAGCATAAAATCATTATGATTTTATGCTCTTTTTTTATGCACATGATTATTAATACAAGAATAACTAATTTAAAGAAGTAACTAAAAAAATTTAGAAAGTTAAGGTTGATTTACTATTGAATGAAAAAATTAAAGTGAAAGATAATAACGTTGAATGGAGGGAAATCAATGGAGGTTACCGTAAATAAAGTTCTAGATGCTAAGGGTTTAGCTTGCCCGATGCCCATTGTAAAAACAAAAAAGGAAATGTCGACACTAGATCCTGGATTAGTTATGGAAGTCCAAGCTACAGATAAAGGATCTACTGCAGACTTAAAGGCTTGGGCAGAAAGCACTGGTCACCAATATTTAGGTACAGTGGAAGAAGGGGCAATTTTAAAACACTATCTTCGTAAAGCTAGTAAAGAAGAAGCAAAGGAACAAATAAAACATCCTAATATAATAAGTTCAGATGACCTTATCAAACAAATTGAAGGAAATGAGAGCATAAAAGTATTGGATGTTAGAGAGCCAGCTGAATATGCATTCGGTCATATACCAGGTGCGATAAATATTCCCCTTGGAGAACTTGAAGAACGATTTGAGGAATTGCAAAATGCTGACAATCTTCATGTTATTTGTAGAACAGGAAATCGTAGCGATTTTGCTGCTCAAAAGCTTACTGAAAAAGGGTTTAAAAACGTAAAAAATGTTGTTCCTGGTATGAAGGATTGGACAGGTCCTACTAATAATAAAGTTAAATAGGGAGGAAATTGAATGAAAGTCGCTATTATAGCTTCAAATGGTGGAATGTTTGATGCTTATAAAGTTTTTAATGTAGCATTGGCAGCTGCAGCAACTGATGCTGAAGTTGGAATCTTTTTTACATTTGAAGGTTTGAATTTAATTCATAAAGAAGCTCATAAAAACTTACCATTGCCTGAAGGAAAAGAACACTTTATCGAAGGCTTTAAAAAAGAAAATATTCAACCGATAGAGGAAATGGTAAATATGGCAAGTGAAATGGGTGTTAAATTAATTGGATGCCAAATGACAATGGATGTTATGAGTCTAGATAAAGAGGCTTTTGTAGATGGTATTGAAGTTGGTGGAGCAGTAACCTTCCTAACTTATGCAGAAAATGCAAACGTTACGTTAGCATTTTAGTGTAAATGAAAGGGGTGTATCATGACAGTCAAAAGTATATCTGTTAAAAATTTGGCACGAAAAGTTATCGAGAAAGAGCGTTTATTTATTTTGGATGTTAGAAATACAAGCGATTTTGATGATTGGAAAATTGAAGGGGATAATGTGGATATTATCAACAAACCATATTTTGATTTAATGGAAGGCATTGATTCAATTATGGAGGAGCTACCCAAAGAGCAGCCCATTTATGTTATATGTGCAAAGAGTGGATCTTCTGAATTTGTGGCAGAACAAATTGTAGAGGCTGGTTATAATAATGTTTATTATGTAGAAGGTGGTATGAAGGCTTGGAGTGAACATCTAGAGATTGTGAAGATTGGTGACATAAAAAACTCAGGAGCCATATATCAATTTGTGCGCATAGGAAAAGGTTGCCTATCTTATTTAGTCGAATCCGATGGGAAAGGAGCCATAATTGATACGAACCGAATGTTAGATCAATACAACTCAGTTATTAACGAAAAAAATATACGTTTAACCCATGTTCTCGATACGCATTTGCATGCGGATCATATATCAGGAGGACTAAAGCTAGCCCAAGAGCATGATGCTAAATATTATCTTCCACTTAAAGATGCAGGAGAAGTCACATTTAAATATAACGCTATTAATGATGGCGATGAGTACAAAGTTGGAGATACTACAATAAAAGCAATTTATTCACCAGGTCATACCATTGGAAGTATTTCATTTGTAATAGATGATCAGTACTTATTAACTGGAGATATATTATTTATCGATTCAATTGGTCGTCCCGATTTAGCTGGAAAAGCAGAAGATTGGGTAAATGATTTAAGAACAACACTATATAAGCGATACAAGGAACTCGGAGATGAGTTACTTGTATTGCCTGCTCATTATATGAATAGTAAGGAAATGAATAATGACGGTAGTATTTCTCAAAAACTGGGTAAACTGTATCAAGAAAATCACGGATTAAAAATAGCGGATGAAGGTGAATTCAGAAAGATCGTCACTGAAAACTTACCGCCTCAACCTAATTCTTATCAGGAAATTCGTAATATGAATATGGGTAAGATTTTACCAGAAGAAGAAAAGCAAAGAGAAATGGAAATAGGACCAAACCGTTGCGCAGTTAGATAAATAAGGAGGCTATAATGACAATTCAATCTGTGAAAGTGTTAGATGCAAAAGGTCTTGCCTGTCCAATGCCAATTGTTAAAACTAAAAAGGAAATGGATAATTTGAGTTCTGGAGAAATATTAGAGATACATGCAACAGATAAAGGTGCAAAAAATGATTTAATTGCTTGGGCAAAGTCGGGTGGTCATGAGTTAGTTAAGGATGAAGAGGAGAACGGGATTCTTAAATTTTGGATGAAGAAAGGATAAAAGGATAATAAAAAAGGTGAGTGGTAACTATAAGTTGTTACCACCTGCTTTTTTATTGGAGGAATTTGATGGACGTAACTTATATAATAGTATTATTTTTAATTGGTTTTATAGGATCTTTTATTTCAGGTATGGTTGGAATCGGTGGATCCATTATTAAATACCCAATGCTTTTATATATACCACCACTTTTTGGATTGGCGGCATTTAGCGCTCATGAAGTTTCTGGAATCAGTGCAGTTCAAGTGCTTTTTGCCACGCTTGGGGGGGTATGGGTATATAGAAAAGGTGGATACTTAAATAAAACATTAATAACATATATGGGATTAGCGATATTGATTGGAAGTTTTGTAGGTGGATATGGTTCTAGATCAATGACTGAGGGTGGCATTAATTTAGTCTACGGAATTTTAGCTATCATAGCTGTAGTGATGATGTTTTTACCAAAAAGGGATGTAGATGAAATCCCCCTTGATCAAGTGAAATTTAATAAATGGCTTGCTGCGTTTTTAGCATTAATAGTAGGTATTGGGGCTGGTATTGTAGGAGCAGCAGGCGCATTTATTCTAGTTCCGATTATGTTAGTGGTTTTAAAGATTCCAACAAGAATGACGATTGCCTCATCGTTAGCCATAACATTTATTTCTTCCATAGGTGCCACAACCGGAAAAATAACAACGGGTCAGGTTGAATATTTTCCAGCCTTCATTATGGTAGTTGCTAGTTTAATTGCCGCCCCATTGGGAGCAAATATCGGAAAAAAAGTGAACACCAAGGTTCTTCAATGGATATTAGCCATCTTAATCCTGAGCACTTCAATAAAAATATGGTTCGATATCCTTTTTTAGAGTTGAACTACTATTGAAAACAAAATAGAGTCTATTTAATTATCAAGCACTCCTTGTATCATTTAGTGTTTATGGGGTGCTTTTTCCTATGCTCAAGAGCTTTTTTGAACCTCTTTGTATAAATACTGATAAGATATGGATTCTTCAACCATTCCTAATTCACTATACAATTTTGTAAGCCATTTAATTGGCCGAGGATTTGTGGGGTTTAACTCTACATCCCAAAGAAAACATTCAATAGCTTGAGGTAGTTGGTTAAATTGGTAGTATAATTCTCCCATATAATGTTGCTGATCAGGTTCCTCTTTAATTTTGTACATTGTTTTTATCGTTTCAACTAAACTATATGGAAGTTGTTGAAATAAAGGTTTCAACCAATAGTATAAATAGTGTATATCGTCTTTTTCCAAAAGCCATGGAATTAGCAGTGTTGTTAGTTCTTCGAGCTGATTTGCATTAGCATTAATAAGGATGGAAGCTTGAAAATCGTCCAAATGAGGTGAATAAGAAGGCTCAAGATTTTTTATAGAGAGAATTAATGAATCAATCTGTCTAATGGACAAAGGCCGATTACATTGTGTTAATATGAAGAATGCTTCTTTATATCGCATAGTTGAAAATAATTGGTTCAGTAAATGCTCTTGTATTTTTTCTTTGTTCACCACTGAATTTGCTAGATAGTTTTCGTAAACATTATACAAGATTGAAATAGATTCTTGCTTAGAAAAATTTGCAGAGAGTATGTCTAGAAGTTGCGGGAAATAGTATTCAAAGTTTTCGGAGTCCAGTGATAATTTATGACAATAAAGTGCAACGCATTCAAGTTGACGCGATTCCGAATGAAGTTTTTCGAGGAGAATTTCGAATGAAATAGAAGAGTTCATTTGTAAATAGAGCTGATTTTCTGAGTGAAGTGGGTCATAACTAAGTAGTGATTCAATTTTAGATTGATATTTAATTGAGTATTTTTGAAAGTCCATATGTCTAATAAGATCATTTGCCCAAAGGTTCAATGGGTATCTTTCGACTATTATTTGAAGAATACGATAGGCTTGTAAAAAATCACCATCGCGTTTGAATTGTAAACACATATCTTTCAGAATGGAGATGATACTGTCGCGTTTTAAGTAAGAGTCGAAAGAAGTTAGAATATGGGCGCATTCAACTTGATTGTACGTTTTTTTTAGTTTTTTCCAAGTCAAATTTAATGCAGGAAACGAGTGAATATCATTTTGGGCGAGGATGGAGTGTATAATAGGGCTAGGAGAGGTTAGGTAGGCACCTTGTGTCACTAGCTGATAGAGTGTTGATTTTCTCCTCATCTTGGTTGTCCTTTTTCCGGTAATAAATTTATTCTTATAAAAGAAAAGGTAGAAACACTCATTTTTATTTGAAGTGAAGGCTTCCATTACTTGAAGGCCCTGAAAGATGTAAAGACCACTTACCTCTAGCATAACCTCTTGTTGATCATCATTAGTAATTGTTAAAATATGGTCATTGTTATTAATCCACATATAATCAGTCCCCTCGAGTAAGCATTCTATTTCTCTATTGTAACACATGCGTAGTAGAAATCCGGAGTAGATCTGGGTAATTATGGTTGTTATGGAGCAATGATGGAGATTTAATCCGAAATTTAGGCGAAGGTTACTCAAATTATACTAGAGTTACTATTACCTTAAGATATAAAAAAAGCAAACGAACAACATATACACAATTACCTACTATTAATTGTATGAAGCGGGTGAATAGTTTTATACTTGAAAAATTGATTAGGAAGTATTAATCCGAGAGAAATATCTAATGAAATATTTCATTTTATTGCTTGACAATATACCCTTGTGGGTATATTATAAGTTTTGTAAGAAAATAAAAGTGAGGTAAGATAATGATCATCATGTTGAGTTTGTTATTACTCATAATTATATACATTATGTATAGAAGATATTTCCCTGTCCTTGGTGTCAAATGTAGGACAACTACTCCCAATGAACATTCAATTGAAGTTGTAGATGTTAGAGATTATAATCAATCATATAAAAGTCCTATTGAAGGATCAGTTAATATTCCAATTGCTTATTTACCAAGGTATTTTCACGAAATTTCTAATAAGGAAATTCACGTTGTAGCCTCAAACGATCTTGATAAGAATATGAGTATTCGATTCTTTAGAAAAAAAGGATATAATGTAATGGGGTACACGTTAACGGATTGTAAGTGTTAATAGAATTGAAAGGGGAATTCCTATGGAATATAATGAACAAATTAAAAATAGAGTTAAACGCATGGAAGGTCAACTAAGAGGAATATTGAAAATGATGGATGAGAACAAAGACTGTAAAGAAGTCATCACGCAATTAACTGCTGTTCGATCGGCTGTGGATAGAACTGTTGGTGTTGTTGTGAGTTCGAATTTAGTAGAATGTGTAATAGATTCAGAAAAGAATGGCGGAAAAACAGACGAATTAATAAAAGAAGCAGTCAATTTACTTGTGAAAAGCAGATAGTAATAATTAATTGACTTTCTTTTTTTTATATAGTAATATACCCCTATGGGTAATTAAGAACGAAAGAATTGAAGGAGGAATAACCAAATGAATGCAGATAAATTTTTGGATGCTAAAGGTTTAGCTTGTCCAATGCCAATTATCAAGACTAAGAAAGCAATGAATGAACTAGATTCAGGGAATGTATTAGAAATTCATACAACAGATAAAGGTGCTAAGAGTGATCTTGCTGCTTGGACTAAATCAGGTGGTCATGAGTTGCTAAAATATGAAGAAGAAAATGAATTATTGAAGTTTTGGATTAAAAAGGCTTAATTTTTTTACTGAAACGAATACCTGTACGGGTATTAGTATATAAAGTGTTAACTAATAAAAATGTAACTTACAAGGAGGACATACAAATGTCAGAGAAGAAAAAAACTACAATTATTTTATTCAGCGGTGATTATGATAAGGCAATGGCAGCATATATAGTTGCAAACGGTGCAGCTGCATACGACCATGAGGTAACAATTTTTCATACGTTTTGGGGGTTAAATGCGCTTAGAAAAGATGAGCACATTGAAGTTAAAAAAGGTTTTATGGAAAAAATGTTTGGTAAAATGATGCCAAGAGGCGCAGATAAAATGGGTCTTTCAAATATGAATTTCGCAGGACTCGGTCCTAAAATGATTAAGGGTGTAATGAAAAAGCATAATGCATTACCTCTTCCAGAACTTATTGAGATGGCAAAAGAACAAGACATTAAACTAGTGGCTTGTACGATGACAATGGATCTATTAGGTTTACAACAAGAGGAGTTATTAGATGGAATTGAATATGCAGGTGTTGCAGCATATTTAGCTGATGCTCAAGAAGGCAATGTTAACTTATTCATCTAAACTAGAGTAGGGGATTTTTTCTCCCTTACTACTATTCAGGAGGTAGATAATTCATGGATTATTTAAATTATATTCTAATTGCCCTTGTTATTTTCTTTACGGTTAGGCGCATACTACCAGTTAAAGGTGTAAGACAGATAACAACAGTAGACTTAAAAAAAGAATTGAATGATAAAAATAAACAATATATTGATGTTCGAACGCCTGGAGAATTCAGAGGAAACAATATTAAGGGATTTAAAAACCTACCACTGCATGAACTAGGACAGAAATTAAATGATCTATCAAAAGATAAAGAGGTTCTTGTTATTTGTCAAAGTGGAATGAGAAGTAATAAAGCAAGTAAACTATTAATAAAAAATGGGTTTAAACAAGTGACCAATATAAAGGGCGGAATGAGTTCTTGGTCATAAACTTTATTCAATTGGAGGTATGAACGATGAAAGAAATGAGCGTAAAGGAAGTAGAGGCTGCTATTATTGAAGGGAAAAAATTTGATTTGATTGACGTTAGAGAAGTAGATGAACTCGAAGCGGGGAAAATTCCTGGGGTCATTCACATTCCTCTAGGTTTAATGGAATTCCGTATGCATGAGTTAAATAAGTCAAAAGAATATATTATGATTTGTCGTTCAGGTGCTAGAAGTAGTCGCGCGGCTCGTCTATTAGAAGAGTATGGGTTCAATGTGACGAACATGACTGGTGGTATGATAGCTTGGGAAGGCACAGTAGAATAATTTTAATTAAATTCTAAACATTAAAATATTGGAGGTTTATAATATGGGAACTATAAATGTTAACCAGATTTTAGATGCGAAAGGTTTAGCTTGTCCAATGCCAATCGTCAAAACAAAGAAAGCAATGAATGCGTTGGAAGCCGGCCATGTACTAGAGATTCAAGCTACAGATAAGGGATCAAAGGCTGACATTAAGGCATGGGCTGAAAGTACTGGACATCAATATTTAGGAACTCTCGAAGAAGAGAGTGTACTTAAGCATTATCTTAGAAAATCCTCGAGTGATGATATTGAGGATAGAAAGCACCCACATGTGGTAAATAACGATGAACTCGCTAGGAAAATTGAAACAAGTGAAAACATTGTAATCCTGGATGTGAGAGAATCAGCAGAATATGCCTTCAATCATTTACCGAATGCCTTATCAATTCCGCTGGGTGAATTAGAAGAAAGACTTGGCGAATTAAACAAGGATGATGAAATATATGTTATTTGCCGAACTGGAAATCGCAGTGATCTTGTCGCACAGAAATTAACGGAAAATGGATTCGGAAATGTCCTGAATGTTGTGCCAGGTATGAGTCAATGGTCAGGAAAAACGACAAGTATATAGTTGTAAAATTAAAGTATTCTACTTAAATAGCGCTAGTTTAGAGTCATATTAGAGAAATGTGTATTATATTTTTTTAACCAAAAATATACCTCGGGGGGTAATTGGGATGACAGTAAAAGAAATGACTTCAAAGGAAGTAACAAAAAAAATAATTAATAAAGACCACTTATTTATTTTAGACGTTCGAATTGAGAGTGCGTTTGCTGATTGGAAAATTGAAGGAAAAAATTTCAGCCATTTAAATGTTCCATACTTTGACTTACTTGATGGAGTAGAAAGCATTATTGATCAAATCCCTTCTGAAAAGGAAATTTTAGTTACATGTGCAAAAGAAGGTTCTTCGATAATGATAGCTGAGATGCTGTCTGAAGCAGGTATAACTGCTTCATACTTAAAAGGTGGAATGAAAGCTTGGAGTGAGCACTTAGAGCCCATTAAAATTGGTGATTTAAAAGACGGTGGAGAAATTTATCAATTTGTCAGAATAGGTAAAGGTTGTTTATCTTATATGGTTGTTTCTGGTGGAGAAGCTGCCATTATTGACTCAACTCGTATGACTGATATCTATCTAGAATTTGCTGAAAGTATTGGAGCGAAAATCACTCACGTATTTGATACTCATCTTCACGCTGATCATATTTCTGGTGGAAGAATAATTGCTGAGAGTACAAATGCAACGTACTGGCTACCTCCAGCGGATGCAACTGATGTAGCGTTTGAATACAAAGCGCTAGATGGTGGTAGTGAAGTAACAATTGGTCAAACCAATATCAATATACATGCCTTGTATTCACCAGGACATACAATTGGTTCAACATCATTTGTTGTAGATAATAAATTCTTATTATCAGGAGATATCTTATTTATTGATTCAATAGGTAGACCAGATTTAGCTGGTTTGGCTGAGGATTGGGTAAAAGATTTAAGAGAAAGCTTGTACTCACGTTATAGAGAGTTGTCTGAAGAGCTAGTTGTTCTTCCAGCACATTTTATGATCATTGATGAATTAAATGAAGATGGAAGTGTATCTGAAGAACTTGGGACTCTATTTGCTAAGAACCATGGATTAAATATTAAAGATGAAGATGAATTTAGAAGAATGGTAACTGAAAACTTACCAGCACAACCCAATTCATATCAAGAAATTCGTGAAACAAATATGGGTAAAATTAGTCCTGACGTGGAAAAACAGCGTGAAATGGAGATTGGTCCAAACCGTTGTGCCGTGAGATAAAAAACAAAAAAGTAGGAGGTTTTTCAAATGGAAGTAACAAAATTATTAGATGCAAAGGGATTAGCGTGTCCGATGCCAATCGTAAAAACCAAAAAGGCGATGAATGAACTGGAATCTGGTCAAGTTTTAGAAATTCATGCTACAGATAAAGGTGCAAAAAATGACCTGTCCGCGTGGGCAAAATCAGGTGGACATGAATTAATAAAGCATGATGAGGAAAGTGAAGTATTTAAGTTTTGGATTAAAAAAGGCTAAAAAATTAAAGGGAACCATTATGGTTCCCTTATCTTTGAAGGAGGCTTAATCATGGGTATTGAGTTTATCATTACGATTTTTCTAATAGGATTTATTGGATCATATATTTCGGGTATGCTAGGTATTGGGGGATCGATAATTAAGTATCCTATGCTTTTATATATACCACCATTATTGGGATTTGCAGCCTTTACGGCACACGAAGTTTCTGGAATTAGTGCGATCCAAGTGTTTTTTGCAACAATAGGAGGGGTATGGGCATACCGAAAAGGTGGGTATCTTAATAAGACTCTAATTATGTACATGGGATCAGCTATATTAATTGGTAGCTTTGTCGGTGGATTTGGTTCTAAATCGATGTCAGAGGATGGCATTAACATAATTTATGGTGTATTAGCTATTATTGCAGCAGTAATGATGTTCATCCCTAAAAAAGGTCTTGATGATATTCCGTTTGACCAGGTGAAGTTTAATAAATGGCTTGCAGCTTCACTTGCCTTAATAGTTGGTGTTGGAGCAGGAATTGTTGGGGCAGCGGGTGCATTTTTATTAGTCCCAATCATGCTAGTCGTATTAAAAATTCCAACAAGAATGACAATTGCTTCTTCCTTAGCGATTACATTCATATCATCAATAGGTGCAACAGTTGGGAAAATTTCTACCGGGCAGATTGACTATTATCCAGCACTTATTATGGTTGTAGCAAGTTTAATCGCATCTCCGCTAGGTGCAATGGCAGGTAAAAAGGTGAACACGAAGATATTACAAATTACCTTGGCTGTACTAATAGCAGCAACAGCTGCAAAGATCTGGTGGGATATAATACTTGGTTGATAAAGTGATGTCATAACTTTCAACCCGTCCAGTATGTCAATGGGAGGTAGGATGATATTGAAGATTACACATGCAGCTATTTCAGAAATAACGAATCAAGCTAAAGATTTCATGGATGAGGATAAAAAACCAATGATTCGACTTTCAATGGGTATTGGCTGAGGGGGACCAAAGCTTC
>JBFILZ010000036.1:0-21987 GCA_041611945.1 Bacillus sp. (in: firmicutes) | reverse complement strand
TTTTTAATTTCAAAAAAAAAGCGATTCATCTCCCACCTACCGCTGACGCGCTTGAGGAAGGAGTCTTCTCGCCCAAAACCGATAAAAACTCGGCTGACTTATGTCACCGAGTTTTTTTATGAAAATAATTGCTTATAGGATGAGTAATCAATTTCTTTTTTTCGTAAAGTCTTCATTAAGAATTTATAATCTCGTTTAGGAGTTGCAATAATATACCCTCTAATAACTAAGTCCTGTGTTATTTGTGGAGCCTGTTCTAATAACGCTAACTCACCTATCTTACCAGCAATCTTTTGCCTAGCAATATCTCTAAATAATTCTGGCACAGGTTGGACTAAATCTTCAAGTAATAATTTTTGTTCATTCGTCCAAAGATGTTTGGTTTCTTCGATATGTTGTTCCTGCCAATCAAGTTCACTCATTCCATCGGCTTTAGGAAATCGTTTTAGAAATTTGCGAAACATAAAAAAGCCACCAATTGACATCATCGTTATTAAAAATATTGTCCAAAGGACAATAAACCATAAAAACCATCCTTCTAACACATTCTTCACCTCAGTAATTATCCTTCATAATTCTTATTATCATAAAAAAGAGACAGAAGTTCAAGTAATCAAGGTGAAATTCTTTTTACTCTTGTAGATTTAGTGAATTCTTATAAAAAATCAGCATATATTTTAACGCCAGACAATTATCTGGCGTTAAAGTTATCTCTAACGAATCCCTACTGGTTAAGTGTCCCGCATATTACGAGAAAGAATTCGGAAGAGAACATAATTAGAATGTGTAAAATGATAAAAATTATTCGTTAATGTATGGATGACCAATCAGAATATAACCCTGTACCTGAGCAGCCAGGACAATCGAGTATTGACCCATGAAATGTATACTCATGCCCAACATATGCATGGAATCCTCTACCATAGCATTGAGGACAATGGTTATTTGCCTCCATTTTAGCCATATGTTTTTCTTGACGTGATTTATTCCAGTCTGTAATTGAATTTATTAATCCCATGTATTAACCTCCTTTTTCGTTTTACCTTGAAAGCTCCCTAATGATTTTTCAAACGAAGTTGATTTAAGTGGAAGATGTGAGACACCCGCGTAAGCGAGAATCATGTTGCTAAAATCAACAACGAAGGTAACAGAGCTTTTCGTTTTATTAGTGTGGAATAAAAATAGGATTATTATTCCAAAATGTTTTTTTTTGGGAGGAATTAATAGAAAAACAGGGAATATGTTAAAGGTATTGGAAAAGAAAGGATGGGATACAATATAGGAATTTTAGATGGTTTGTTAGGGAATGCATCAGAAGCGGATTTAGAAACAGTATCTAAAGATTTAGAATTAATTGTGGTAGAAAACGAAAGTATTGCAAAAGCCTATAAATTAATTAGAGATTTAATCGTTTTCACAAACAAACGCCTAATTTTGATTGACAAGCAAGGCATAACAGGAAAGAAAACAGAGTTCCATTCGATTCCATACAGTAGTATTACCCATTTCAGTGTAGAAACAGCAGGGACTTTTGATTTGGATGCAGAATTAAAAATTTGGATCTCTAGTACTGCAGAACCAATAGCTAAACAGTTTAGGAAAGATAAAAATGTTTACGAAGTACAACGAGCCCTTGCCACATATGTTTTGTAATAGTAAGGCTGTTTTTGCTTACTTTGTTGCTTTTTGATTATATCAATATCCGAGTATGTAGATTACAGATTCATGGTGCTAGACTAACAACTGACTGTATCAACTATCTTTTTAGAGCATATAAAGATAAAAAAGGAATTGAAAAAAATGATAAAATATTATTGCTCAAACTGTTTGCGTTTTATTACCAATAGAAGTTGTGAAGGGTGTCCAAATGCTGAAGTGAAAGAAATTGACATTACTACGCAGAATAAAAAAAATAATTAGTAAAAATCAAAAATCCCTTTCAATTTTGAAAGGGATTTTTTATATACAAGGGTTATATTATTAGTTGGCGGGACTGTGTGGGAATCGAACCCACCTGAGACGACACGCGCCTCACAAGCAGTTTTGAAGACTGTGAGGGACACCAGTACCCCATTCAACCCCAAGATGAATTAATATGCTTAAGAATTATAACGCGATATTATGTGTAAATCAAGTTTTTTTTATTCGATTATACATATACTACTTCAGCAACTCTATCTCTTGAAACAAAAGCTTAATCCATGTAAAGTAAAAAGGGCATAGAAAGTAAGGAAGTGAACATAGTGGAGAAACATTATTATACAGTTGGCATGGCCGGTCATATAGATCATGGGAAAACTTCATTAACAAAAGCATTAACGAATGTAGATACAGATCGATTAAAAGAAGAAAAAGAAAGACAAATATCTATAGAGCTAGGTTTTGCACCGTTAGAAGTAGGGGATGGGATCTTTGCGTCTGTAATTGATGTTCCGGGTCATGAGCGTTTTATTCGTCAGATGATAGCAGGGGTAGCTGGAATTGACCTTGTTATTCTTGTTGTGGCAGCGGACGAAGGTGTAATGCCTCAAACAAAGGAGCACTTAGATATTTTATCATTTCTTGGTATCAAAAAAGGAATTGTGGCAGTCTCTAAAATTGATAAAGTAGATGAAGACTTCCTTGAACTAGTGCAAGAGGAGATTAAGGAACAACTAGAAGGGACTGTATTTGCTCATTCACCTATGATTCTGGTAGACAGTTTAACAGGGTTAGGAATAGAAGCGTTAAAACAACAAATAAAGATTGAACTTGCACATACAGAAATGAGGAATTCAAGTGGTGCGTTCCGCCTCCCAATAGACCAAGTTTTTACTGTAAAAGGACAAGGAACAGTTGTAAGGGGAACAGTTTATGAAGGATCTGTGTTTGAAGGACAATCATTAATGATCTTACCGTCTAAGCAAGATACGAAAGCAAGACAGGTTCAAGTTCACCACAAATCAACAGAAAAAGCAGTTGCAGGTCAGCGCGTAGCGATCAACCTTTCAAATATATCAAAAGGAGACATTGAGCGTGGAGATGTTCTAGTGGACAAGGATCATTTTGTAGTGACCAATACTGTTGATATTTCTTTGTCGTTTTCCAAAGCATTAAAGCACACAATCAAGCAAAGAACGCCAATAAAACTTCATCTAGGAACCTCTGAAGTCATGGGGAGAATAGTATTTTTTGACCGAAATGAAGTTAGTGGGGATTCACCAGAAGTCTTGTGTCAACTTCGCTTAGATGAAGATATTGTAACAAAGCGTGGAGATCGATTTATTGTGAGAAGACCTACACCAACTGAAACAATCGGCGGAGGTTGGATTCTTGATCCACACGGCCAGAAGTACAAATTCGGACCAAGAACTATAGAAATGCTTCAAAAGAAAAAAGAAGGAACCCCTTCCCAAAGGGTTATAGAACTATTAAGGGAAATGAAGTCAATTTCAAAAAAAGATTTATTACAGCTCACTTCTTTAAAAGAAGATCAGTTACTTGAGATTCAAAATGAAAATATAGACATTACAGTAACTAAACATGGTTTTACTTTGAGTACAGAAATGGTAGCAATCGTTCAAAGGGTAATTGAACGATTATCTGATTTTCATGTCCAGAATTCGATGCGTTTAGGGATGAATAAAGCTGAACTAATTACTATTCTTAGTCATTCAGCTCCAAGGGAATGGGTGAGTTACGTAATTGACCAAGCCATATCAAATAAACAATTACATAAGCAGGATCAATTTATATTTAATGTGGATTTTGAGCCTACGTTCCCTTCAAGTTGGAAGAAAAGAATTGAAACGTTAATTACATCCATTGAACAAGATGGTTTAAACGTTAAGGATTGGGATGAATATGGAACCTTATCTGGTGTTCCAAAAGAAGTGCTCGAAGAATTAAAGCATTATTTACGACAAACAGAAAAGGTTTATTTTATTGATGATAAACACCCGATTTCTAGGACTTCTCTATTAAATGCAGTGGATATTCTAAGATCAAATACAGGCTTATCATTTGATTTAAAAGAGGCTAAGGATACTCTTAATGTTTCAAGGAAATATTTAATTCCTCTCGTAGAATTATTGGACTCTTTAGGAATAACAAAACGACAGGAGCAGAGTAGAGTGTGGGTGAAACAGAAAATTGAATAAGAAAATTGCTTTTTTTACCCCGTACTTTGAAAGTAATCGAGGAAATGCGACCACAACAAAGAGAATTGTTCGTGGACTAAATAATGCAGGAATTGATACGCTTGTCATACCATATTTAGAGCTGAGATGGACGAAGGAATTGGAATATGAGATAGAAAAATGTGATCTTTATCATATTCTCCATTTTTATCGGTTTGCTAAGTGGAATATGCAAAATAACTTACAACTTACTAAGCCTTATATACTTACAAGCGGTGGAACAGATATTAATCATAGCTTAACTAATCAAAGTCAAGTTGAAGAGATGGAAAAGATAATTCTTAATGCGTCAGCTATTACTGTGTTTACGAAAGATGGGCAAGATAAAGTAAGTGCATTGTATCCCAAAAAGAATATTCATATCATTCCTCAAAGTGTTTGGTTTGAAGAACATGAAGGCCCATATGCTTTTAAATTCAATAAGAAGGACTTAATAATTTTACTTCCAGCAGGGATTCGAGCTATTAAGGATCCATTGTTTGTGTGGGAGGCTATTAGGGAATTGAAAAGTCGGTTTAAAGATTTACAATTCATAATTGCAGGGGTTGTTATTGAAAAGAATTTGCATCAGAAAATCCTGAAGATTTGTCAAGAGTATAAATGGGTTCATTTCATGGAAGATGTTCCTTTTCACCAGATGAAAGGGTTGTATGATATCGCTGATCTTACCATTAATACGTCAATTTCAGAGGGGCAATCTTCATCCATTTTGGAAGCTATGTACAATTATTGTCCAGTGCTTGTTAGAGAAAACAAAGGCAATGTAAGTATTGTGACACATGAGAAAACGGGGCTCGTATTTTCTGATGAGCAGGAATTCTTCAATATGGCGATAAAACTGTTAACAGATCAAGTGTTTACCCAAAAAATTGTGAAAGATGCAAAAAGCTACATTACGCAATATCATTCTGTAGAGAAAGAGATTAAACAATATATTGGCTTATATAAAACATATTCATGAGCAATATATTAGACAAGTGACCATACCATTCATTAAGATAGAATACGTGAATAGTTTAAGTATTAGCAAATGAAAGAGGGAATCTTCTAATGAAAATGTCTTCGTTTTTTTTAATTATCTTATCATTATTTGTAATTTCTGGGTGTGGTGTCAAGGAGAATGTTGAAAATACAAATCAACAAACAGGAACAGAAACAGCTAAGTTAGAAAAACTAGTTGTGGGTGTAATTCCATCCTTGAATCAAGGTAGTATGCAAAAGGCAATGGATAAACTTTCAGATCATTTTGAAACTGAATTAAATATTCCGGTCGAAATTACTGTGTATCCAGATTATCAAGGTGTTGTTCAAGCGATGAATTATGACGATGTAAATATGGCCTATTTCGGACCTTCTACTTATATTGATGCGAACGAACAAAGTGGAGCACGTGCAATTATGACACAATTAATTAAGGGTGAACCGTTCTACTATTCCTACATTATTACACATAAGAATTCACCGCTTACGTCTATTGATGATTTAGTAAAGAATAGTAACCAATTAACGTTTGCCTTTGGAGATCCAAATTCAACTTCGGGTTCACTCATCCCAAGTATTGAGTTAAAGAAGCAAGGTGTATTCACTAATAAGAATGAACACAAATTCAAGAATTTACTATATACAGGTGGACACGATGCTACAGCGATTGCAATTGAAAACGAGCAGTTTGATGCTGGTGCCATTGATAGTGCCATTTTTAATTCTTTAAAAGAAAATGGTAAAATTGGCGATAACTTTAAAGTGATTTGGGAATCTGATAAACTATTCCAATATCCTTGGGCAGTGAGTAAGGCAGTCGATGAGAAGTTAGAAACACAAATTCAAGATGCATTTTTGAAAATTAAAGATGAAGAAATTTTAGACGCATTTGCTGCTTCAGGATTTACAAAAGCATCTGATTCAGATTACGAGAGTATTCGTCAGGCAAAAAAACAATCTAGTGAATAGCAGAGTAGGTGTAGGGAATGAAAAGCATTAATAAATGGTCGTTGGCAGTTTTGTCAGCGGCTATTCTTTTATGGAGTATGATTGGTATTGAGTTTTCATTCAATGACTTTTTTGACTTTGGTAAAACAGTTGATTTTTTCCAAAAACAATGGTGGCCACCTGATTTCTCTGATATCAATTATGTCATTAAAGCATCTGCTATTACCCTACAGATAGCGATTGTTGGTACTTTTTTAGGGCTATTATTTGCATTACCATTAAGCTTTCTCGGCGCATGGAATATCGCTCCAAATTCGTGGGTGTATAACACAACGAGAGGGATTTTAAATTTTTTTCGATCTGTTCCTGAGATTGTTTTTGGTTTGTTACTCGTTCCAACATTTGGATTAGGTCCTTTTCCGGCTGTTTTAGCAATTGCCTTACATAATATAGGAGTTTTGGGTAAGCTCATATCAGAATTGATTGAAGCAGCTGAATCGGGGCCGCAAGAAGCTGTTCGATCAGTAGGGGCAAGAAGAATTTTAGTCATTACATATGGAATCCTTCCACAAATCATACCTAATATTATTTCTCACTATTTTTACCGTTTAGAGGTAGGTATTCGTGCATCTCTTATCCTTGGTTTTATTGGTGGTGGAGGGATTGGAAGTATGCTGTTTATCGATTTTAAAATTGCCAATTATCAACTAGTAGCTACAGAGGTTCTTTTTATCATGTTACTAGTGATGATGGTAGACTATATTGGTGCTTATATTCGCAAGAAGGTGATCTAATGATCGAAGTGAAAAAATTAAAAAAACAGTATGGGAAAACTAGTACATTAGCTTTAAGTGATGTGAATTTCTCTATCGAAGAAGGAGAATTTGTTGCGGTCCTTGGTTTAAGTGGTGCTGGAAAATCAACATTAATACGATGTATTAATCGCCTAATTGAACCTTCAAGTGGTGATATTCTCTGGAATGGTGAATCTGCTTTGGGATATAAAGGAGAAAAGCTCCGTAAATATAGAAGCTCAATTGGTATGATCTTTCAATCTTTTAATTTGATTGATCGAATGACAACCTTGACCAATGTGCTCGTCGGTTCTTTAGGATCAATCCCTTTGTGGAGAGCCATATTAATGAGATTTACATCTGAGGAGAGAATGCGTGCACTTCATGCATTAGAGCGCGTTGGCCTAAAAGACTTTGCCGATAAGCGTGTAAGTCAATTGAGTGGAGGACAACGCCAGAGGGTAGCGATTGCAAGAGCTTTAATTCAAAGTCCCAAACTAATATTAGGGGATGAGCCTGTAGCAAGTTTAGACCCAAACACTTCCGAACAGGTCATGTCTATTTTAAAAGAAATAAATGTACAAGATAAAATAACCATGATTATTAACCTACACGATGTAAAGCTAGCAAAAGAATATGCCACAAAAATAATAGGAATTGCAAATGGAATGGTCGTCTATAATGGGACACCAGACAATCTCACTATTAAAGATATGGAAAATATATATTAATGAATGAACAGAGAAGATATTAATTCAAAAATAAATATTTTTTCATTAGTCCCTGAACATAGTTTGGGAGCTTAGGGAGTGAATTATGGGAATGTCGTGACCCTTGACTGAATGTAACGAGTAAAGTAATTCGTCCTACACGGGGCAAGCGTCCACTCGCAGCTTTATTTTAAGCTCTTTTTTCCTTTCTTATTTATAGCTCTGTCAATGGTGGATCTGAAAAATCACCTACTACTCTACTGTTCAATCATATTGTTGTTAAGATTATTCAAAAAGAGTCTGGGACATAACTATATGACTCATCCTCAAAGACGTACCCTATTTTATCTTTAAAAATAGTTAGGTTGTAAAAACTGGTTCGTTCCATTTCGCTTCAGACACTCGCTTTCCGCGGGGAGGAATCTGAGCCTCCTCGCTGCGCTGCGGGGTCTCACCCTTTCCTCTATTTCCCGCAGGAGTCGATTGTCTTCCGCTCCATTCCACTAGTCTTATAAATTAGTGTTTAAAGACAACAAAAAAATCCGAACTAGTAGAAAGAATAAATTCTATTAGTTCGGATTTTTCATTGTATAAAATACTTATGTCCCAGCTTTTTTTGTGATTTAGCGAATAGCATTTATACTGTATTCACCCTTTTCAGTAACTTCTCCAACTATTGCAGCTTCCACAACACCTTGCTCATGAAGTTTTTGCACATATTGTTCGGCTTCTATCGTAGGCATGCTTACGAGTAATCCGCCAGATGTGACTGCATCACATAAAATCAATCGTTCAACTTCGGTTAAATCATCGCCATATAAAACAGAATTCTCTAACCATTCAAAGTTAGCCATCGTCCCGCCAGGAATAATACCTTGTTGGGCAAGTTCAGTAGTCCCTTCAAGTAATGGAACCTTGTCGAAGTTAATTACTAAGCTAACTTCGCTTCCTTTCGCAATTTCACTTGCATGTCCTAGAAGTCCAAAACCGGTTACATCAGTTCCCGCACTAGGGTTTAGTCCATCTAAGCATTCAGAAGCAACCTTATTTAAACTGGCCATTGTATCTGTTACTTTTTGAAGCTGTTCTGGTGTAACAGCATTCTTTTTAACTGCCGTAGTCATAATACCAACACCTATTGGCTTTGTAAGTACAAGGGAATCACCTGGTTTAGCACCTATGTTTCTTAGTATTTTATCAGGGTGAATTAAACCTGTTACAGATAGTCCGAATTTCGGTTCTTGATCGTCTATTGAATGGCCTCCAACAATTAAAGCTCCTGCTTCTTTTGTTTTATCAGCAGCTCCCTTCAATATTTCAGCAAGAACGTCTGGACCTAATGTTTTGATAGGAAATCCAACAATATTCATAACTGTTTTAGGTTTACCGCCCATTGCGTAGACATCACTCAACGCATTAGCTGCAGCAATTTGGCCAAACATATAGGGATCATCCACAATTGGAGTGAAATAATCAACAGTTTGGATGATGGCAATGTCATCAGTTAACTTGTATACACCAGCATCATCAGAAGTATCAAGACCTACTAATAAATTTGGATCATATTCTCTTTTAGGTAATTGACGCAAAACTTGCGCAAGGTCTTTTGGACCGATCTTGCAACCTCAACCAGCTTTTGTTGAAAATTGTGTTAAACGAATTTTTTCTTGGTTACTCATAATAAAGCACCTCCTAGAAAGATATTATATATTGTTTGTTTAAATAACTCCAAAGATGACACTTGTATATCGTATTTTTTGCTTCAAATGAAAACTTGTACTAAAATTAGTAACAACAAAAATTAAAGGAGGTAGTAGTAGTGAGCTATACAATAACGGTAGAATTTTGCATGATGTGAAACTTTGCACCCAAGGCTGCGAGTTTCGCAGAGGAATTACTTACACATTTTCGTCATGAAATAAAAAAAATCGAACTCATTCCAAGCAATGGTGGAGCTTTTGAAGTAACCGTAAATGGCGAAAAAGTCTTCTCGAAAATAGAAGTAGGCAGATTTCCCAAATCAAATGAGGTTATTGAGAAGATGACATTGTAAGAAACAGTGCACAGATGTCTAAGAATAGTTAAAAGACAAGGAAGAACCTTTAACGAAGGTTCTTCCTTGTCTTTTTATATCTTAGTCTACTCTATTCTTTTTATTTTTATTAATGTTAATCTCAAGAACAAAATGCTCTAAAGTTACACTAACTCTTTTTTCGAAATTTGAAAAAGGGAGTTTAATAAATTTCTCAGTTTTTTTCCCTTTTTGATTTAGAGATACTTTGATTCCGCTTGATACAACATTAATGGCAATTTCCTTTTCATTAAATCCAGGGAAGAAAACTTCAATTATATATGAAGATTCCGTTTCAAATAGATCCATTCTTATACCATCTATATTTTGATCAAAATAGGGGTCGATAACGAACTGATTTATCCAATCGTCTATTTCATCAACATCTAAAAATCGTTTGACACTTTTTTCTTCACCCATTACAAGCCCTCCAACTTGTTCTTACAAATCATACTATTCAACTAAAGAACCAATTGTGTTTTCTTCAAAAATTGATATATTAGAACATCTGAAGTATCTAATTTGTGCGATTGGCTACATCGTTTTATAATAAGAATATAGTTAAATCGGAGGTAAGTTAAAATGAAAGAGTATTTACGATTATTACCACCTGTACATGAAATTCAAAAGGACCATAGATTTTTATCTCTAGGAGAACAATCTGATTTAAGTTCGGAAAAATTAACACAATTATTACAGGATGAAATCAATAGCATACGAAACCAACTTTTAAAAAATGAATGGACTGGAGAGGAACCAACTAAGCAAGTACTTCTCACCGCTATATTTAATAGGCTTGAGAAAACAACACAAAGCTTAGGTGAGTATTTTCTCCAAAAGGTTATCAATGCTACGGGAACTATTTTACATACAAATCTTGGACGGGCTAAGCTAAGTCAGTCGGCAATTAAACATGTAACAGAAATTGCAAGTAACTATTCAAATTTGGAATATAAAATAGATGAAGGAAAAAGAGGATCACGTCATGATATTATAGAGGAACTTATTCAAATGGTGACCGGAGCAGAAGCAGCTATGGTGGTAAACAACAACGCAGCGGCCGTTTACTTAATTCTACGAGCACTAGCGAAAGAAAAGGAAGTCATTGTTTCAAGAGGCCAGCTTGTTGAGATTGGTGGTTCTTTTCGGATTTCTTCAATCATGGAGGAAAGCGGTGCACATCTAGTAGAAATCGGTACAACGAACAAAACGCATATACATGATTATGAACATGCAGTGACTGATGAGACAAAAATGATAATGAAGGTCCATACAAGTAATTTTAAAACAATTGGTTTTACAAAAAGTGTATCAACTGAAGATTTAATTGAACTCACAAATAAATATGAAAATATTATTTTTTATGAGGATCTTGGAAGTGGTGTTTTATACGATTTCAGAAAGCATGGTATTGGGGATGAGCCTGTGGTAAGTGAGGTTCTTGCTCAAGGAGCAGACCTAGTATCATTTAGTGGGGACAAGCTACTTGGTGGCCCACAGGCAGGTATTATTGCTGGAAAAAAAGAGTTCATTCAACTATTGAAAAAACACCAACTTGCAAGGGTTTTGAGAGTAGACAAACTTACTCTTGCAGCATTAGAAGCAACTTTATCATCCTATTTAAGAGAGAATGCACTTATCGAAATACCGGTAATTAAGGATATGTTAGTAAGCCAAGTAGAAATAAAGAAAAAAGCAGAACAGTTGGTCTTAGGACTACAGATGACTCCATATGAAATGAAAATCGAAAATGATGTTTCTCAAGTGGGTGGGGGTACGATGCCAGATGTTGAACTACCTACCTATATTGTTTCATTAAAGCACGAACAAAAAAATGCGGAGACTCTAAGTAAAGAGCTCCGACTTCATAAACCAAGCATTGTAACACGTGTGAAACAAGATCGTGTATTATTAGATTGTCGAACAATTCAGGATGATGAAGTCATACAAGTATTAAATGCTCTTCAAGATTTATTGTAACTTTACCTACATATCATGACCTTTGTTATGCTTTTGTCGACTGTGATTGTGGTTCTTTACCTTTTTAGATCCACTTAAGGGCTCTGGTTGGCCAGAATTACTTTTAGGAGTACTTCCATTTATATTTTGCTCTTCATTCTTACTTGCCATATATCTCTCTCCTTTTTGTAGTGAAGTTACACTTATTAGGATGAAATAATATGGAGATTTTATTCCTAGAATGAGAAGGATTTATTTTGAGAAGAATAAAGTGGAATGATTCTATGAAGGAGAGAAGATAATGCCATTTCAAAAGAATAAACAACAAGCGTTTCAAGCAGCAGGTCAAGGAACAGAGCAAGTAAAAGATAGTTTCGAAGCAATGGATATATCAAGTGGAGACTATGGCACCCATTTGAAACATTTAAAGAATGAGGTTAATGAAGCCTATCAGCAAATAAACAATGCCTTAGGAGTCGCCTCTGAAACGCAAAAAGCTCAACTTCGACAATACCAAAAAGATATTCAGCAAATTGTTGACGAAGTAAATCAATAAAAGATAAAAAAGGTAGCAGTCGGTTGCTACCTTTTTTAAATACATATTTTACTTAATTATATTATTGATTTTTCTTACGTTTCTTATTATTTTGTCTTTGCGCAGCCGTTAAAGGCTCATTTTGGAACTCTTCATTATAACCTGCACCCATACCTTGAGCACTAGCAGCATTCATACCTGGAATAACATGATTTGATTTACGCTTAGCCATTTTTGTCACCTCCACTCTTTATGGTGACTCACGATATCAAAAAATATGCTAATCAGCGGAAATGAATGAAATCTTGACCTAATTAATAGTTCATAAGAAATCCTTATTGGAAACAATAACTTTCTTGTCATTTACTTATGTATATACTTGTATTAAGATTAGTACGTAGGATGTATAGGTATCCATGTTAATTTATTGGATACACTGTCCGTGATGAAAAAATTAAAGGGGGAGTACTCGTGGCAACTAACGACGTATTCAAAGCTCGTTCATCCTTTGAGTTGAATGGCAAAAAGTATAACTATTATCAATTAAAAGCCCTGGAAGAGGCTGGGTTTGGAAACGTTACACGTCTTCCATATTCAATTAAAGTATTGTTAGAATCTGTTCTGCGCCAATATGACGGTCGTGTAATTACAAAGGATCATGTCGAGAATTTATCAAAGTGGGGAACAAAGGAATTAAAGGAAATAGATGTTCCTTTCAAACCTTCTCGTGTTATCCTCCAAGATTTCACTGGAGTTCCAGCTGTTGTAGACCTAGCTTCTCTTAGAAAAGCGATGGCCGATTTAGGTGGAGATCCACAAAAAATCAATCCAGAAAAGCCGGTAGATTTAGTTATTGACCACTCCGTTCAAGTTGACAGAGCAGGTACTGCAGATTCATTAGCATTCAATATGGATCTAGAATTTGAAAGAAATGCAGAGCGTTATAATTTCCTAAGCTGGGCGAAGAAATCATTTGATAATTATCGCGCTGTTCCACCAGCAACAGGTATTGTTCATCAAGTTAACTTAGAATATTTAGCAAATGTTGTTATCGCAATTGAAAGTGAGAACGGTGAATTTGAAGCATTCCCAGATTCATTAGTAGGTACAGACTCCCACACGACCATGATCAATGGTATAGGTGTATTAGGGTGGGGTGTTGGTGGGATTGAAGCAGAAGCTGGTATGCTTGGGCAGCCTTCATATTTCCCAGTTCCTGAAGTAATCGGCGTAAAGCTAACAGGTTCACTTCCAAATGGCACGACTGCAACGGACTTAGCTCTAAAAGTAACACAAGTTCTACGAAGCAAGGGTGTTGTTAACAAATTTGTAGAATTCTTTGGTCCAGGCATGGCTGCTTTACCATTAGCCGACCGTGCAACAATCGCAAACATGGCTCCAGAATATGGTGCAACTTGTGGATTCTTCCCTGTAGATGCAGAAGCACTTAGCTATATGCGTTTAACAGGCCGTGATGAAGAGCTTATCAATGTAGTTGAAGCTTATTCCAAGGCAAATGGCTTATTCTATACTGCTGATGCTGTCGATCCTATCTTCACAGACGTTGTAGAAATTGACCTTACTCAAATTGTGGCAAACTTGTCTGGGCCGAAGCGTCCACAAGATTTAATTCCACTTACAATGATGAAGGAAGAATTTACAAAAGCACTTTCTGCTCCTGCTGGTAACCAAGGCTTTGGATTACAACCAACTGAGATCAACAAAGAAATCACTGTTGCATTTAATAATGGTGATGAAACAACAATGAAGACTGGTGCCATTGCTATCGCCGCAATTACTAGTTGTACGAACACTTCAAATCCTTACGTAATGATCGCTGCTGGTCTTGTTGCGAAAAAGGCAGTTGAAAAAGGTCTTACAGTACCAAAGTATGTAAAAACATCTTTAGCTCCTGGTTCAAAGGTTGTTACAGGGTATCTAGAGAACGCAGGCTTACTACCTTTTCTTGGACAATTAGGATTTAACACAGTAGGATATGGTTGTACAACGTGTATCGGAAACTCTGGTCCATTAGCAGAAGAAATTGAAAAGGCTATTTCTGAAAATGATCTCCTTGTAACATCAGTTCTTTCTGGTAACCGTAACTTTGAAGGCCGTATTCACCCTCTAGTAAAAGGTAACTATCTTGCATCACCACCTTTAGTTGTGGCATATGCACTTGCTGGAACAGTAGATATAGATCTTCAAACCGATGTTTTTGGAAAAGATAAAGATGGAAACGATGTATTCTTTAAGGATATCTGGCCATCCACGAACGAAATTAACGAGCTTGTGAAGAACACTGTTACACCTGCATTATTCCGTGCTGAATATGAGCGTGTATTTGATGACAACGAGCGTTGGAATGCAATTGAAACAACAGATGATGCACTGTTCCAATGGGATGAGGAATCAACATATATTCAAAATCCTCCATTCTTTGAAGGCTTATCAACTGAGCCTGGTAAAGTGGAGCCGTTAACTGGGTTACGTGTTGTAGGAAAGTTTGGCGATTCTGTCACAACTGACCACATTTCACCTGCCGGGTCTATTGGTAAAGACACACCTGCAGGACGATACCTACAAGAAAAGGGCGTTTCTCCTCGTGACTTTAACTCTTATGGTTCACGTCGTGGAAATGACCGAATTATGACAAGAGGTACGTTTGCAAACATCCGTATTAAAAACCAAGTTGCACCAGGTACAGAGGGTGGATTTACTACTTACTGGCCAACTGGTGAAGTAATGTCAATTTATGATGCATGTATGAAATACAAGCAAGATGGTGTTGGATTAGTTGTCCTAGCTGGTAATGACTACGGGATGGGTTCATCTCGTGACTGGGCAGCGAAAGGAACAAACTTGCTTGGAATTAAGACAGTAATCGCTGAAAGCTTTGAGCGTATTCATCGTAGTAACCTTGTACTAATGGGTGTTCTTCCACTTCAATTTAAACAAGGTGAAGGTGCAGCAGTACTTGGCTTAACTGGCAAAGAAACGATCGAAGTTCACATTGATGAAAATGTTAAACCACGTGATTTATTAAAAGTAACAGCTACAGATGAAGATGGTAACAAGAAGGAATTTGAAGTTCTTGTTCGTTTCGACAGCGATATAGATGTTGACTACTATCGTCACGGTGGAATTCTGCAAATGGTATTACGTGATAAACTAAAGGAAAACTAATCAATAGCGGGTTCTGTTACTATCGAACTCGAATTTACACAATAAAATTGCACCGCAAATGCGGTGCTTTTTGTATATAAAAAAGGTCCAGTTTTTGAACTGGACCATTACTTGTTTATTTTCAAGCACTTCTTCAACTAAAGTGAAGTTCAACAAGAGAAAAGGACTTTTTTAAACAACGTCCGATCAGCCATTAACTTGTTTCTTCCAGTAGCGAATGTTTTATCAGGTCAGATAAATTACTGGAAACGTTAGTGATATAATTGCCTATTAGAAAATCCTTTGATTGTTCTGAAACTGACTCATCTTTTTTCATTTCATCTAATGTTTGATTCAGTAAGAATTCAAAAGAATCGTTGTAAGTAAGGGTCATGTTATGCTCACTTTTTAAGCTATCCGGAGGAATCAAACTTCTGAACTGTTGGATCTCGTCTTTCATATTATTTATTTTATCTTCAAGAAGTTTAAATCTTGTCCAGTCCTTTTCAACAATTTGAACAAGTTTAGGGATTTCTTTTTTAAAGTTATCGATTTCCTGTAGGTATTCCTCTGTTTTCACAAAATAATCTTCGGTAGGGACATCTTCCCTCATACATCCTACCCCCATTAGTAAAACAAATAAAAAGAGGACCATTTTGTTCATTTCCCCACCTCGACTTTTTCCTAATTTTTTAATAATGACACTATGCTGTTTCTTAAACTAAACAACTTAACTGCTTCGTTAGCACAATAGCAAATATATATTAATTTAATGGAGATTCAAGTTTTTCATTTAATGCTTCTACTTGGCTCATAAAAGAATCCATATTGGCACTTATAGTAATATTTAATCCTAATCCAACTTCACGAAGTGTTTTCCGTAAGTCTTCAAAGTTCTGTTTATCCTCTTCAGTTACATCAACAAAGCTATATAATTCATCATTAGGATATTGATTTAATTTTGAATACAAGTGTTCAAGAATTTCTTTGTCACTTTTAGAAAGCGTTCCTAACTGCTTTCCAGTAGTCATTCCAAGCCAAACTCCGTTTAATATATCGCCTAATTCAATTGTAACCAAGTTAGGTTCAGGCCAATTATCATCTATCTGATTAGCAATCAACCCTTCCAATTCCACTAAATTATTTTGGACTTCTGTAATAAGAACTTGCTCCTTTACGAAGTTCATTTTTATAATTCCCCAAGCTACAATTGCGACGAGTAGTATATTCAAACCTATTGAAAGTCTGAATAATACCTTCTTTTTTTTACTCAACTTTATCCCCCCTTACCCAAGATGATTTTACCATAAAACCCCATATCCCTAGTTGAAGTATTCAGCTGCGTTAGTTTAAGTACATATTTTCACATTATATATTCCTAATAGTAACACCCTCGCTCGGAATAAGGGCATCCTGAAGTGAAAATCAACATAGATATTTAAAAGTGGCCAAAATATAGTCATTATAGATATATATATATAGCCATACTATATCTAGATGGTAGGATATAAGTCAGAGTCATGGTAAAATGTTGATTTAATAGGTAAGATTATATAGTGGGATCAAATTGCAAAAAAATAATTGAATTAATCATTTTGTTTTTGGAAGGATGTAAACTATGAAACGTTTGTTGGCATTAGGAATTCTTGTCGGATTGATAGGGTATACCTTTTATTCGCAATTATGGTTGAAGGAAACGCAAGAAACTGTTCAAGCAAATCCTTATAATCCTAATGAAAATATAGGTGCAGTAATAAAAAAAGGCGATTTAATAAATGAAATAGCTCCAGATTTTACATTGGAGACCTTAGAAGGAAAAACCGTTACCCTTTCAGAATTAAAAGGAAAAAAGGTTTTCATGAACTTTTGGGCAAGTTGGTGTCCACCATGTCTTGAAGAAATGCCAGAAATTCAAGCGTTTGTTGATGCAAACCCAGATATTGTAGTATTAGCTATTGATTTTCGAAATACTGAAAAGAGCGATGAAGTTGTTCAAGAATTTATTACCAAAAATGAATACACTTTCCCTGTGCTTCTCGATAGAACAGGTAGTATTGGAAACGCATATAAGGTATTAACATTGCCAACCTCTTACTTTATAAATACGGAAGGTGTAATTGAGTATAAATTTATTGGCCCACTCAATGTTGATAAAATCACCGAAATCATTCAAACATTAAAATAGTTATTCTTTAAACAACAGAAAGTATCGATTCTGTTGTTTTTTGTTTACCGCTACAATATTTCTTCCCTTTTCTTGGAATCGTTTGTGTGTGTTTAAGTATTTCTTTTAAATTTTCAAAAAACTATCATAATTCCTATAATATTAGGCAATAATAAGTAACACTAAATAAAAGAAAGGGTGGTGACCTAAAAAATGAGAAAATTTAAAAGGCGCACATTTCAGGAACTAGTGTTAGAAAACAAAAAAGAACTTATGAGTAATAGAGAAGAATTAGAACGAATAGAAGATCGAATCGAACAAAATAGAATTAATAAAGCTGAATAAGCTTTTAATTTATTAGCTCTGTTAAAGCTCAATATTGATTTTTGAAACGAAGTTAATTGAAGTGGAAGGTGTAAGACACCAAAGGCGCATTGGGAAGTTAGCTCTTCACCCGTACCGCGGAAAGCCAGCATCTTGCAGCTAAAATCAAGAACAATGTAACGGAGCCTATTTATTAAAAATAATGGCAGAAAAGGAAGCGGGTAAAGATACCAGCTTCCTTTTTTACATAGTTCGATTATTATCAGTAAACATTAAAAGTAAGGGGGGATTTACATCATGGGAAATCCGAAAAAGCACAGTAAACATTTTCGTCCAAGTCACCCAGGGACACAACCAGTTGGATATAGTGGAAACAATGGAAAACAGTATAATGATAAATCAGGTGAGCATGCCCAAGTTATCCAAACTAAAGGCGAATGAGGATTGTGACAGGGGACTTTACGTCCTCTGTCACATACAAACCGAATAGTGAGAAAAGCTACATAATGTTTTATGTTTTAGAGAAACTACATTTGTAAGTAAGATTTTAAGGAGGAATATGATGGTGCAACAACGTTCAAACCCAGATGACCGCAGTGATAATGTAGAGAAGCTTCAAGAGATGGTACACAACACGATTGAGAACATGGAGGAAGCGGAAGCTACAATGGAACTTTCGAATGACCAGGATCGAGCGAACATCGAGGCAAAAAATGAACGTCGACGAGAAAGCTTAGATGCACTTCGAAACGAGATAAAAGATGAAGCGAGATTTCGAAAATAAAATGAATATTTAGAAATAACTAAATGACCAAGCGTGGCTTGGTCATTTTCTTTAACTAAAGGTCCATAGAATGCTATGATGGATATGGTGATATAAATGAAAAATAGAGAAAAGAAGATCGTACATATGAAAGAAGAATGGAAACAAGCCATTTTCAAGTCAGACTCCATAATAGATGAAGCGAAAATTATCCAGTTAATACAGCTACTAAAGGATAATCCGGATAGAGAGCTTGAATCAAAACTGCTTTGCATGTTGGCTAAGTCGCGGGTTGACAGGTTGAAAACGATAGATGAACTATCACTTTCATGGATTGAACGAGCAAAAGCGCTTGACCCTTCTAACGAGGAGGCCCATCAATTAAACAGTAAAATTATTTCTTCCTCCTTACAGTCATTAATAACGATTTTACAGTTTCCGAATATTCGCGAAACAGATAACAGAACGGCAAAGAAGAAGCTTGCAAAAACGTATATTAATCAGAGCAGGTACTTTCTAGACGAATATCTTGAGAAAACTGAAAAAATTAACATGATGGACCTATTTGACCTTGATTCTGAGTCAAAAGCTTGGATGTCCACGTTTGAGCAACTAAATGAGCAAGTCGTTCTGTTACTAAAGGCTACTGAGGAATATTACGACTCAATAAGTGGAGTTTTTCATACTTCCGTATATTTAGATGAGATTAAAAAATATCTAGAAACTATAGAAAATCTTAAGAGAAAAGTGCCTCATAATCAGGAACAATTGGAACTGATTTCTAGAACAAATAGCTTACTTGAACTAGAACGAATGATAGGATTGAAAGAAGTAAAGAAACGAGTAAATCAACACTATCATTATTTACAATATCAGGAGAAAAGAAAAGGTCTCGGCTTCAAAATGAAGGATGAAGTAAGTTTGAATATGGTGTTAACCGGTAACCCTGGGACTGGAAAAACAACCTTAGCCAGATTATTAGCTAAAATTTATCATGAACTAGATATGTTGCCAAATTCTGATGTGGTAGAGGTTGATCGATCACAGTTAGTTGGATCATATGTAGGGCAAACAGAAGAAAATGTTATGCAAGCTATAAAGAAAGCACTAGGTGGCATTTTATTTATCGATGAAGCTTATAGCCTGAAACGCGAAGGATTGTCAGGAAATGATTATGGTCAAGTGGCTATAGACACAATTGTTTCGGCTATGACTAGTGGTGAATATGCAGGAAAGTTCGCGGTTATTCTTGCGGGGTACCCTGAAGAAATGAGACAATTTCTATCGTCAAATCCAGGGTTAAGAAGTCGCTTTCCAGAAAGTAATCAAATCCATTTAACCGACTATTCAAATGAGGAATTATTAGAAATAGCAAAAAACATAGCAAGGGACAACGATTATGTTCTGACGAATGAAGCACTAGTAGAACTAGACAATAGAATTAATAAACAAAGAGTAGATGAAAGCTTTGGAAATGCAAGAACAGTAAAATCCATCCTATTAGATGCCATTTTTCAGAAGGGTGCAACAACTAAGTTAAATGATGTGGATTCATTTGAATTAACGATACTGGAGAAAAAGGATCTAATTGAAAACGAAATAGGTGAAGTTCATATTACCTCTATTGAAATACTGGAGGACCTTGTAGGTTTATTTTCGATTAAAGAAGAACTAAAAAAGATTCAACACTTCGTGAAAATTCAACAAGCAAGAAAAAATAAAGGTTTTAAAACAGTCCCCATCCAGCTGCACAGTGTGTTTAGTGGGAATCCAGGAACAGGAAAGACAACAGTTGCGAAAATTTATGCAGAAATATTGAAGGAAAGCGGACTATTAAAGCGAGGTCATCTCGTGGTGACAAGTCGTGCAGACCTCGTGGCAGGATATGTAGGACAGACAGCTATAAAAACGAAAAAGAAGATTAGAGAAGCACTTGGAGGTATTTTATTTATTGATGAAGCCTATTCACTTCTTTCTAGAAGTCCATCTGATTTCGGTAGCGAAGCAATTGATACGATCGTTGATGAAATGACGAAGCATAATGATAATTTAGTAATCGTTTTAGCTGGATACCCACAGGAAATGGAAAATCTTCTAAAAAGTAACCCGGGGATAAAGTCTAGATTTAAGAAGTTTTTTTATTTTGCTGACTACACTCCAGAGGAACTAATAAAAATAATTGTTAACCGTGTATTACAATATGATTATACTCTTACAAAAAAAGCAGAGGGAGGATTATTGGAGTATGTCAAAAGTCAGTCGATAAAAGGAAACGGCAGGATGGCAATAACGATAACGGATGAACTAATCCAAATTCAAGCATCACGAATCATGGGAGAATCTGTAATAGATGAGTCTGAACTATGTCAAATAACAGGTAAGGATGTTGAGGAGTTACAATCCTCAGTTAATCTGTAAGAGAGAGGGGAAGTAAGATGGTTGTTTCAACTAGGGAAATAGAGGTTAGATACGCGGAAACAGATCAGATGGGAGTGGTCTATCATGCGAATTATCTAATATGGATGGAAGTCGGGAGAACGGGACTTATAAAAGATATAGGTTTTAGTTATGCGCAACTTGAAATGGATGGGGTTGTTTCACCAGTGATAGATTTACAAGTTACATATAAAAAGCCAATTAGATATGGAGAAACAGCTACGATTAAAACGTGGATTGCTCAATATGATGGATTCCGTTCGGTTTATGGGTATGAAGTGTTAACACCAGATGGTGAAGTATCATTAGTGGCTACTTCAACACATGTCTGTGTCAAGAAAGACACGTTCAAACCTATCTCATTAAGAAGGTCTTATCCAGAATGGCATCAAGCCTATTTAACAGCAATGGGTAAGGATTCTCAATAATGGCTTTTGGGATAAAAAAAACGGAGTTAGAAGAGTGGAAAAGGAATGTAGAAGAGGGGAATTCAATCGTTTTCTTAACTCACTATTGGCTACATCCTAGGTTTCCAGAGTGCAAATCTGTAACGAAAGCAGGTTGCGCTAATTTAGAATTGCTTGAAAGCTGGGGAAGGACCTATGATTTACGCTCAGAATGGATTCATAAACGTGATAAATACCCACATTTTGATTTAATTGGGACAAAACAAGTTGAAATTTTGCAACTTGAAGGACTTTTTGGACATATTGAACGGTTTCATTTAAAGTAGCCTCATATCAATTTGATTCGTTCTGAATGATAAAATATAACATTAAAAAATGACATGTACAATTGTACATGTCATTTTTCTTCCATTATTGCAACGAATTCCTTACTTACTATCAGATTTATCGGCCTTACGGTTTGATTGAAGTGGGAGTTAGCACGGCTATTTTAGATAAATAAATTCTGGTTCATTATATTTGGAATTATATATTACCTGTAAATTATGCCCA
>JBFILZ010000035.1:0-22172 GCA_041611945.1 Bacillus sp. (in: firmicutes) | reverse complement strand
TAAAGTCACTTTTGTACCAAACATTTCCTGAACTCCCATACTCAAAAAACTCTTCTGCAAGTAGTTTGTTTAGTTCTTCTGGAGAACTACGAATATCTGGTTGTAACAATAAATTCTCTAAATTAAATATAAGTTCTTTTAGTGTTGTTTCCATGTTCTAACCCCTTTACTAATTATTACGTCTTTTTTAATCCAATTGATTGGATTGAAAATTTAATCTATAATACCTGAAGACATACTACATATCATTCTTTATTATCATTTCTTTTTTTAAACAGGATACATGTCATGTACACTCATCTGCCATTCTATATACCCATTAACTAATTAAATTCGAAACATCCTTTCAAATTTCCTGCATAAAAAAAACACAGTTCCTGTTAGAGAACCGCGCCATATCTTAATTTAATCTTTTTCATCACTTTTCTTCTTCGCATACCAAAATGCAAAGATTATCAATGGAATCGCAATAAACCAAGGAATATTAATATGACTTTGAGTGATCAACGCCAAGATAAAGATAGCTACGAATCCAAGGATAACGTAAAGACAACCTCTCCCAAAGGTCTCCATACACCACACTCCCTTCTAAAGTAATCCAAACTAAGATCTTCCATCGAAGGTTTATGTCTATATATTCAAACTTGTAATGATTTATCATGTTATTCCGAATCAGGTGTTATTATGATATTAATTTAGGGTGTTAGCCTCCGAAGAATAAATCGAGCAGGTTCGAACCAGTAGAAGCATTTTTATTATAAAATTCAGAATATCCACAGCCCTTGCAGAACACCACTGTAAATTTATTGTTTTGGATATCAAACATTTTGGACAAACCCGTCCCGGTCATGGCTACATCCTTTGTTCCAGCATCTCTACTACCACATTTTACACAGCCATTTTCATTCATATCTTTCACTCCCTTTGTAAATGTCTATAGAACATATACGGATGAAAGAAAGAAAAAGTTTCATATTAAAACAGGAATGGTAACATGTCACACAACACATATCCTATACAAAATATTCGTTTATTGCGGAATTTACTAGTAGTTCCTACCTACAACAAAAAGAATCCAATAATTTAAGTTCCTTTATTTTTCTAACTTCTTGTAATGCCAATTCGTCCGCAATAATGGTTACATTTTCATGAAATTTTAATGATGATGCAGGAAAATTTTCGTCTAATTCCCCTAATAATAATTTCTTTATAGCGTTTGCCTTTGATTTACCTGAAGCTAACAGTAGTATTTCCTTACTTTTCAATATTTTAGAGATCCCCATCGTAATTGCATAGTTTGGAACATCTTCTTCATTTTCAAAGAATCGTGAATTTGCCTTTCTTGTTGATTCTGTAAGTTTTGTTACATACGTTTTCCTTGAAAAGGATGCACCCGGTTCATTAAAGCCAATATGTCCATTGCTACCTATTCCTAATAACTGAATATCTGGAAAATGAAGGTCTTCTAAGATTTTGTCATACCTTCTACACTCTTCTTCTAAATCAAGTGCCATTCCATCTGGGATATGGACATTCTTACGATTAATATCAAGGTGATTGAATAATTTATGGAACATATAATAATGATAACTTTGTTGATGGTTTCTAGAAAGACCAACATATTCATCTAAATTCACTGTTTTAATGTCACGATAAGACGTTTCATTTAATTGATGATCCTGAACAAGTAACTTATAGGTTTTTTCCGGAGTTCCACCAGTCGCAAGTCCTAGTACAGTATTTGGCTGTCTCTTCACCTTTTCAATTATTATTTCCGAGGTGATTTTACTTAGTTCAGTGTGATCTCTAGTAGCAATTATTTTCATTTATTCTCACCTCTTTTAAATGCTAAATTCCCACAACAGTAGGTCATTATTACTTCTAAATTGTTGTCTACTAGAACCAGATCAGCATCTTTCCCTTCTTTTATACTACCTTTTCGATCGAAAACTTTTAGACTCATCGCTGGATTAACAGATGTTACCTTTATTAATTCTTCTAAACTACAACCTGTGAACTCTCGGAAATTACTCATTGCTTGTCCCATTTTAAGAATACTTCCCGCTAATGTACCGTCTTGTAAAGTAGCCCTATCATTTGTAACACTAACTTTTTGACCACCAAGATCGTAGAAACCAGCTTTTAGACACTTAGCCCTCATCGAGTCAGTAATAAGTATGATTGAATCTATTGTTTTACTTTTATAAGTATGGTCAACGATTTCTGGTCTGACATGAATACCATCTACGATTAGTTCTACCTTCAACTCGTCTCTTACCAATGCCGCTCCAACTACACCAGGTTCGCGATGGTGTAGACCCGACATTCCATTAAATAAGTGAGTAACATGTGAAGCTCCAGCCTCAATTGCAGAGGACACTTCTTCGTATGTCGCATTTGAATGTCCAATCGATGCAACTACGCCTGATTGTTTTAAAAAGCGGATGAATTCCAAACCATTTTCTTCCTCAGGAGCCAATGTTACCACCTTGATTATTCCATTACTAAGTTTTTGCCATTTCCTAAACAATGTAATATTAGGTGGCATGATATATTCTAACGGTTGTGCCCCTGCTCTTTTTTCCGATATAAATGGTCCTTCAAGATGAACACCTAATACCTCTGCATAGCCGCTATCCTGATAATTTTCTATATAGTCTTTAACATTATCAAGAGCATTCTCTATATTTTTACTACTTTGAGTTATCGTAGTCGCGAGGAAGCTAGTTGTGCCTTCTTTAGGAAGGGATTTTGCGATTATTTTTAAAGCTTCTGGTGTTGCATCCATCGTATCCGCCCCATCAACACCATGGATATGGATGTCAATCATCCCTGGTATTAAGGAGATATTCGGGGTTAAAGTAATAACTTCTGTGCTTTTTCTAATATCCTCTGTAAGGTCGTGGTGATTTCCTAATTTGGTAATAATACCCTTTTCAACCTTAACAAACCCTTGTTCATACAAGTAATCCTCTGCATATACTCTTACATTTGTAATAATAAAAGAATGTTCTTGTTTCATGAGTAATTCAACTCCTATTCAAGTGACTGGTACAAGCATCTGTAATAATAACCAATTATTTTTATGAATTGGATTCAATGAAAAGTTTTTTTAAGGCTGCTTCCGTAGAGAAATGTTTTTTTAACAAGAAAAAAATTTATACATATAAATAATTCTTGCAGGAGGTCCCTCATTCGCTAAAAGGGACGAGGTAGGTTTATGGAATGATAGTGAATCCCCGGCACGGCGGAGGGTGAACATCTTAGAGCAGTTAGCTTACACGGTAAATAGTGTTGAATAGTCAAAATGCTGCGAATACAGCCATTATAAACATCTATTTTTCATTTCCTTTTGGGTCTTTTCTATGTATAATTGTATTAATGTTATGTGGTCTATACCAATTTTATTCTATTCATTGACCACCGTCAATTTTTTTTACTATGTTGAAAGGGGTTTACCCATTGATCGATAAAAATTCTCCATTACCGATGTATTACCAATTAGAAGAACAAATTAAACAGAAGATTGATTCTGGTCATTTAAAACCAAGTGATATTCTGCCTTCTGAGAGAGAATTATCTGATACATATAAAATAAGTAGAATGACCGTCAGACAAGCAATTATTAATCTTGTTAATAAGGGATATCTATATAGATTAAAGGGAAAGGGTACCTTTGTTTCTGAAATGAAGCTTGAACAAGATTTGCGTAGGCTTACTAGCTTCACTGAAGACATGAAATTAAGAGGTTTTAAGCCTGGGAGTAAACTCCTGAATTTTTCTATTGTTGAAGCCAGTAGTGATATTAGATCCAAGCTACATCTTCATGCCAATGAACAAGTATTTCAAATACAAAGAATTAGACTTGCTAATGATCAGCCTATTGCACTAGAAACCACTTATATCCCTGAAAAACTTGTACCCGGTCTTAACGAAGAAATACTTAGAAATTCTATCTATCACTATATTGAAAAAACTCAACAGTATTCTATCGGACATGCCACTCAAATTATAGAATCCTCTAAAGCGAATGACTTGGAAATTACTCATTTACATTTGAAAAAGGGAGATCCCGTCTTATTGATTGAGCGTCAAACATTTTTAGAAAATGGTACACCACTCGAAGTCGTGAATTCTACATACAGATCAGATAAGTATAAATTTAAGATTAATATTAAGCGATTTAACTAAGAGGATAGGGTGATAGGATGATTACTAAGGAGATCAAACAACAAATCGTACAAATAGTAGGTAGTGAGAACTATGAGGACTCCAACGCTAGCCTTCTTGTCTACTCATATGATGCAACCCCAAACTTTCAGTCTATGCCAAATGCTGTTATTTCTCCTAAAAGTACCTTGGAAATCTCCCAAGTTGTAAAAATTTGCAATGAACATAGAATTCCCATTATACCAAGAGGGTCTGGTACTAATCTTTGCGGTGGGACATGTCCTACCGAAGGAGGAATTGTCCTACTTTTTAAGCATTTGAACAATATTCTTGAAATTGATGAAGAAAATTTAACGATTACTGTTCAACCGGGTGTTATCACACTTGATTTAATACGAGCTGTTGAAGAGAAAGGTCTATTTTATCCACCAGATCCAAGTTCCATGAAAATTTCTACTATAGGTGGAAATATTAATGAAAATTCTGGAGGATTAAGAGGATTAAAATACGGTGTTACAAGAGACTATTGTCTCGGTTTAGAAATAGTACTTGCTAATGGAGATATTATTAAAACAGGCGGAAAGCTCGCAAAAGATGTTGCAGGATATGACCTTACTAGATTATTTGTTGGTTCTGAAGGTACCATAGGAATTATTACAATGGCCACTCTTAAATTGATTCCAATTCCCGAGGCAAAAAAAACGATGCTGGCACATTATCAAGATATGGAAGCAGCAGCAAAAACTGTTTCCAAAATAATCGCTAATAAAATTATTCCTGCTACATTAGAATTTCTAGATCAACCTACACTTAAGGTAGTTGAAGCATTTGCACAAATTGGTTTACCTACTGATGTAAAAGCTGTATTACTAATAGAACAAGATGGACCATCTGAAGTGGTGGATCGTGATATAAAAAGCATAGTAGAAATCTGTAAGCAGGAAGGTGCAACATCGGTTGAGGTTGCACAGTCGGAAGCAGAAGCAGATGCATTGCGTACTGCAAGGCGTGCAGCTTTATCTGCATTAGCCCGTTTAAAACCAACTACAATTCTAGAAGACGCTACAGTACCAAGGTCAGAAATTGCAAAAATGGTTAAAGCAATAAATGACATTGCCCTTAAATACAACGTACAAATTTGTACCTTCGGCCATGCAGGGGATGGTAACCTACATCCAACCTGCCCTACAGATGCAAGAAACCATGAAGAAATGGAAAGGGTTGAATTAGCCTTTGAGGAGATATTCCACAAGGCAATAGAACTTGGAGGAACGATAACCGGAGAACATGGTGTTGGAGTAGTCAAAGCACCGTATTTGGTCTTGAAGCTTGGTGAAACAGGAATTGGCGCAATGAGAGCAATTAAGGATGCTTTAGATCCTAATAATATAATGAATCCTGGTAAAATGTTTCCAAAGGACTCTAGAAAACGTGTGGTGGTTTCAAAATGACAACTCCAAAAGAAAGAGAGCGAATTCAACTCCAATTTAAAAATAGGATGAATGAAGATGAGCTTCTTAACTGTACACGGTGTGGATTTTGTTTACCTTCATGCCCAACTTATATTGATTCTGGCTTTAAGGAGTCTCACTCTCCTCGCGGTCGAATAGCCTTAATGAAAGCCGTTGTTGACGGATTAATTGAACCTGATGAGGACGTAGAAAATTCTTTAAATATGTGTCTTGGTTGTCGAGCGTGTGAACCTGTTTGTCCGTCAGGTGTAAGTTATGGTCACCTTCTAGAGGAAGCAAGAGATATTATTAATCAAAATAAGAAACATTCTTTACCTGTTAGATTCCTTAGAAAAGTAGTGTTTGATGGACTTTTTCCACACCAAGGACGGCTGCGTTCACTTACTAACTTACTAGGAATCTATCAACGTTCTGGTCTCCAAAGTGTACTAAGAAAAAGTGGAGTCATGAAAATACTTCCAGAAACCATTGCCGCAATGGAGAAGGTTCTACCTGAAGTACCTACTTTAAAAAAAATGAAAAATCGTTCTATACAGATTGCAGCCGAAGGGTCTGTCAAGAAACGTGTCGCTTTCTTTTCTGGTTGCCTAATGGATACCATGTTTATGAAAACGAATGATGCTACCTTAAGATTACTACAAATTGCTGGCTGTGAAATTGTAACACCTCCTGCTCAGGTTTGCTGCGGGGCTCTACATAGCCATAGTGGTGAAAAAGACAAATCGAAAGAACTAGCAAAAAAAAATATCCAAGCATTTGAAGACTTACAAGTTGATTACATTATTTCAAATGCTGGCGGTTGCGGAGCATTCCTTATAGATTATGGACATTTATTAAAGGATGATCCTAAATGGGCTACACGAGCGAAGAAGTTTTCAAATATGCAAAAGGATATATCCACTATTTTAATAGATTTAAATTTTCAAGAAAGGGATCTAAAACTCCCATCACAAATAGTCACTTATCAAGATTCTTGCCATCTTAAAAATGTCATGAAAACATCTGTTCAGCCAAGAACACTTCTTAAAGCAATACAAGGGATCGAATTTCGTGAAATGAAGGAAGCTGATCGTTGCTGTGGTTCAGCAGGTATATATAACATTGTAGAATCTGAGATGTCTATGCGAATACTAGATTATAAAATGGAAACAATGAAGGAAACGAAAGCGACGACTATTGTTACCGCTAATCCTGGATGTCTCCTCCAAATGAAGCTTGGTATAGAACGCGAAGGGTTAACTGGTAAGGTTCGTGCTATTCATATTGCTGATTTTTTGTACGAAGCTATTACAGAAAATAGATAAAAGAACACAGTTGAGAGTATATTCCTTTCATACAAGAGTTTGATATGTAGTTAGGACATAGACCTTCATGCAAAACAAGTTCGCACCATGAGGTATGAAAATAAGCAATATATATCTTTAGCAGTGATCGAAGTGGAAGAACGCGAGACTCCTCGAAAATACTCCCGCATTTCCTTCGTGCGGTGAGAATTCATGGATGCATATTCAAAATCCTGTGGGACTAGAGGGACAGGTGAGACCTGAAGGCGCAATCGCCGAGGGGCTCACCGCCCGCCCCACGGAAAGCGAGTGTTCTGGAACGAAGATCCCCTTATTTTCCGGGTAGCCTTATTAAAAAAGCGTAAAAAAATAAACACTAAGTGCCTGAAGCTCTTAGTGTTATTGTCAAAGTTAATCGATATGCAATTTTCAATGTGAAATAAAGCTATATTATATCTTTCTTTAGTTGTCGTCCACATGACCGGAATTACTTAAACTAAATTATTATCCATTACTTGATATTGTTTTGAAGTTCTTCCATCGCTTTTGGAAAATGACCATTTTGTTTGTCAAGAACCATGATAGCTTTATCAAAATCAATCGAAAATAATGTCATTAAAATTGCTACTCTTGTATCACCATTTGCCTTCTCATTCACTTCATTTGCTACAGTTTCATCAACACCAGTTATGTCTTGAATGATAGAGATTGACCTTAGTCTAAGCTTTTCATTTGTGGCTTGAACATTAACCATCAAATTTTTGTAGACCTTGCCCATCTTTATCATGCTTGCTGTCGATATCATATTTAGAACCATTTTTTGAGCGGTCCCTGCTTTTAAACGTGTTGAACCCGTTATCACTTCGGGTCCTACTGGAATTTCAATTGGATACTTCGCAATTTGTGTTAGCTCTGAACCACTATTACATGAAATACCTACAGTAGGAATATTTTTTTCATTAGCTCTTGCTAGTGCTCCTAATACAAAGGGTGTTCTGCCACTAGAGGCAATCCCAATAATAATATCATTTTGAGTTAGTAATCGATCAACTTCTCCTTTTCCTGCTTCTCGATTATCTTCAGCATTTTCAATTGGAAACCTTACTGCTTTTTCTCCACCCGCGATAATTCCGTTAATCAAATCGTGAGATACGCCAAAAGTAGGAGGGCACTCCGAAGCATCCAAAACTCCAAGTCTACCGCTTGTTCCTGCCCCAATATAGAACAGCCTACCTCCACGTTGTAGCACGGCGACAACAGCATCAATAGCATCTCTGATTTGAGGTAACGCTTCCTCCACACTATCTGGAACCTTTTTATCTTCTTGATTCATTAACTTGATAATTTCTATGGTTGAAAATTCATGTAAATTTTCTGATTCCTTATTTCTCATTTCTGTTAAGTACGTAGAATTAATGAAATTCATATTTTCTGCCTCCATTATTATTAAACAACCTTTAAAGCTCTTTCCCATGAATTGTTTATGTTTTGTTCGACTTCATCTGAAATGATTTCTCCATTTTGGATAAGAGCTTGAATATATGAACCTACAATAGGTGGATATTCGGGTAAAATAACAGTTTGATTCAAACCATTTATCCTCATTGTTTGTTCAAATATTTCTTTAAAATAGATTGAATAAAATAATCCTCCAGAGATGACTAATGGAAATGTATTACTATCTATATCCTCACGAACAATGGAAATTACTAATTCTACCAACTTATCGATTGCTTGTTGAATAATCTCTCTAGCGTGTATTTCTTCTTGTTCAGCTAATGTAATAACATATTGAGCAACTGAAGCTATTAATTTTCTAGGATATGGATTTTCATAAATATAAGTTATTAATTGTTCTGGGCTGTCTAAACCAAATTGTCCTAAAATATATTCTGTTAATGCCTCTTTTGTTCCATCTCTACCATCATGTGACCGTAGTATTATCTTTAATGCTTGATTACCAATATCATAGCCACTACCTTCGTCACCTAATAGGTAACCCCAACCACCAACTCGTCTTGGCTTTGAGTTTCCCTCTTTAACTAAGTAACAAATAGAACCAGTCCCCGCAATCAATACTATGCCCGTATTTGTTTTTGTACCAGCTGTTAAAGCTCCTACTGCATCATTCTCGACGTTTATAATTTTAGGGTTTACCCCATATTCAAGTATCCATTGCTTCCACCGTTTTCTATCCTCTTCTCGATCGCCACCAGCTGTCGAAACAAATACACCTTTTATTTGGTTTACATTTATATTTTCTGATAGTAATACCTTTCCTAACAATTCGTGTATGACTTCTTTCACTAAATCTTGCGGCCTTGACTTAATATTCGTGGAGGTACCAGTAGCAGAAGCAATGATTGTACCCTTTGAATCTCCAATGATACATATGGTTTTAGTTCCACCACCATCAAAGGCTATAAAAAAGTCATTATTTAACAGCACCTGCAGTCAGTCCCTCCATAAATTGCTTTGATGCGATAAAGAATAATATAATCATAGGCAGTGATGATAATGTCAGACCTGCGAATAATGCCCCCCAATCAGCCGAATACTCCCCAAATAAAGACATCATACCTACTGGTATTGTTTTTTTCATCTCATCTGTGATAAAGATCAACGGGAAGAAGAAGTCATTCCAAGCAGTGATAAAGTTAATAATCATCACTGTTCCTAAAGCTGGGCGCATTAATGGCAAAACTACATTCCATAAAATTCTTATATCGCTTGCTCCATCAATTCTTGCTGCTTCTTCTAGTTCAACGGGCATTGTCCTGAAAAATCCTGTTAATATTAGGATTGATAGAGGAATACCTTGGGCAGTGTACATTAAAATTAAAGACCACAATGAGTTTGTTAAACCTAAATCTTTCATTAAGATAAACAATGGAACAATTCCTAATTTTATTGGAATCATCATTCCCATCAAAAAGAAGAAAAACAAGATGTTATTCCACCAAAATGTATATCTAGCAATATAAAATGCGGCTAGAGACGCGGTAATGAGAACGAGTATAACGGAAATAACACTGACAAAAACACTATTATAAAAATAAGTCATAAATGGGATTTGATCCAGTAGATTGCGATATGTATCCAAACTAAAGCTCTCTGGTAACGATAGTGGTTTCATAAATATTTCAGAACTTGGTTTAAAAGAGGAAAGAATCATTAGTATAATAGGATATAGACTAATGGTTGCAAACAAAAAGGCAATGATATAATAGATAGGTCTAGTCCAAATAGTTTGATTCACCTTATTTCCCCCTACATCTCTATCTCTTTTTTCTTCATGGTTGCCAGTAAAACTGCTGTAAACGTTGATATAAAGATAAATAAGACTACTGCTAAGGCTGATCCTAGTCCTATTGCTGTAGAATCACCAGTCGAACCACCAAATGCTAAACGATAGAAATACACAGCAAGTGTATCAGTCGATCTATAAGGCTCACCTTGAGATCCTTGCATCGCATAAACGAGTTCAAATGCTTCGAATGATTGAATAAATGTTAAGACTGTCAATATCATGATGGACGGTACCATTAAAGGCAACATGATTTTTCTTAACATAGTCATTCCTTTTGCTCCATCTAATGTAGCAGCCTCAATCAGTTCTTTTGGTATTGATTGTAATCCTGCTAAGAATATCAAAACAGCAAAACCAATACCAAACCAACAGTTAACCAAAATAATTGCCATTAGTGCTGTCTTTGGACTACCTAGCCACGCTTCTTGGAGGGATTCTAATCCAATTTCCCCTAAAATAACATTTAAAGCTCCATAGTTTGGATTTAGGATTAGCTTCCATAAAAAACCGACAACAATAACAGATAGTAGTCTCGGTAAGAAGTAAGCAAACTTTAAGAACTCTGCCCCACGGATATTTTGATAAATAATAAATGCTAATAAGAATCCTATTCCATTTTGGACAACCATCTGCACCACAAAATACAAAATATTATGTTGAAATGCATTCCAAAACATTCCACTAAATGGCTCCAATGTAAAAAGGTCCTTATAGTTATCTAACCCTATAAAGGCCCCTCTTTTAATACCATTCCAATCAAAGAAGCTATAAGAAAGAGCTGCGAGTAGTGGATAAACAATAAATAGACTATAGATAGCTATGGCGGGAATTGGGAAGAGATGGATGTTCCATCTCTTCCTCTTCCTTTGTTTTATCTGTTTTGTTCTAACTGCGTTCATCTCTGTTTGCATATTCACCGCCACCTTACTTTTTATTGAAAGGGCTTAAACCATGTTTCAGCATTTTCTTGTACCTTTTGAGCGACACCTTCTGAAGTTTGCTCCCCAAGATACATACCTTGAAGTTCAAGCTCTAACGTTGATTTAGAAGTAGGATTTCCTCCAGTAAAATGGACAACCATCATGTATGGTGTAGAAATAGAAGCAACCGCTTCACTTAATCCACTAACTAATGCATCCTCCGATTTAACATCAGGAATAGCGCTAATCATCTTAAATTCTTTTGTGAATAATTCACCAAATTCTTTTGTAGTCATAAATTCCAAGAATTTCTTTGCTTCTTCTTTATGCTTAGATTTTGCGTTAATAGCAAATGAACCGTCTACCCAAGCAGTAATAGTTGGATCTTTCCCAATTGCTGATGGTACTGGGAAGAAACCAAGCTCTAGATCAGGGTTCATTCCACGTAAAACTTCAATTTCCCAACTTCCTAAAGGAAACATTGCAGCTTTTTCAGTGAAGAATAAAGTACGAATATCTTCCATGCCGAGTCCTTCATAATTATCAGGGAAGTATGCTTTAAGTGCATCCATTGCTTTGATGGAGTTAAGAAACTCTGTACTGTTAAAGTTAGTTTCTCCCTTTGTAATCTTTTCGACAAATTCATTACCACCATAATGCGCCGGGCCAAAAATACCGTGTGATAATGATAACAACCAACCTTCTTTACTACCTAAAGCAATTGGAGTAATTCCATTATCTTTAATAGTTTCATTTAATGCGATAAACTCATCCCATGTTTTTGGTTCTTTTAATCCTAAATCACGAAATATCTTTTTGTTGTAGAACACTTGTGTCGTACTCATATTTAATGGGACACCATATTGCTTACCATCAGTTCCTTTAGAAGCTGCTAAAGATGCTTTTGGAAATACTTCTAATCCTTTTAAACCGTCTAATGGTTCAATATATCCCCCATCTGCTAATGCAATGCCTGATGCATAAGGTCTTAGATGGATAATGTCTGGACCTTCACCACTTTGTAGTGCTGTGTTCAATAGAGTGTTATATTCTGTGTTTTTTGAAGGTTTAAATTCAACTTTAATATCCGGATGTTTCTTATTAAATGCTTCAATAACTTTTGTATATCCCGCTTTATCCTCTGTTCTCCAACTTCCAATTGATAGTGTTACTGATTCAGTAACTTCCTCATTTGTTTTGTCTGGTTCTTTGGAAGTGCCTGCATCCTTAGAGCATGCTGCAGATAAAACTAGAACTAATGTAAATAAACCCAACAACCAATTTTTACTGATTTTTTTCATACTAGTCTCCCCCTATTTTTTTTATATTTATCTCCTCATTCATTTACTATCAATAAAACGTTTACATTATTGATAGTTTTACCTTCTAACATTCACCTTCGATTGGTAAACCACATAATTGAAAAATCTAGGATGAATGAGAAATGTAAGAGGAGTAAATTAACGAATGTAATTGCATTCTAATATTTTTAATATTGGATTTCCTACCTAGATGAATTGTATTTGTTAATAAAATGGCTACTAACTCATCCGTTGGACTAATCCATAAACTAGTTCCTGTAAAGCCCGTGTGTCCAAAAGAACCAATTGGCCAAAGATTCCCAATCGAGAGGGGTTCCCCTTCACCACTCCAAACTTCAAAACCCATACCTCTATTATTTTGCCTGTGTTTAATAGCACTTCTTAAATATGTTGGAGGGATTAGATCTTGTTCTTCTGGATAAAGCCAATAAGAAGAAAAGGTTGCAATATCTTTTGCTGTTGAAAAAACACCCGCACTCCCACTAATTCCATTCAATTGAAATGCCTTTTCATCATGTACATCACCTTGAATGTAGCGGCCCTTATACCATTCTGTTGAAGCCGCCAGGGGCTTTTTAATTTTAGGAAGTAGATACGTAGTATCGTGTAAACCCCATGGTATAAATATGTTTTCTTTCACAAAAATATCAAGCTTCTGATCAGTTACTTTTTCAATAATTTTTCCTAACAAAATCATTCCTAAGTCGCTATATAACGTTTTTGTAGATGTCTCGAAATCTAACTCTGTTTTCAAGATTTCTGTTACTACATCTCTAGGTTGCATTCGATCTTGATAGCTCAAATCTGCAGGAAGCCCTGACGTATGGTCAAGCAAATGGGTAATGGTAATGTCTTTATATTTAAATTCAGGCAAGAATGAGTGAACAAACCCATTTAAGTCTACTTCCTTTTTTGATGCTAGAAGCAACAATGATGGAAGTGTCGCCATAACTTTAGTTAGTGATGCAGCATCGAAAATAGTATTTTTATAGAAGAGTTGTTTTTTATTATCTTCATTTAAAAACGTTCCATATGATTCAAAAACACTAGTATCCTTCTTTTTAGAAACATACAAGACAGCACCTGGAATTTGACCTTCTTCTACTAATTTTTCGATGTAATTTCTATACATTTTTTTTTGAAACCCCCACGGCTTTACGTGTTCTTTCTAATGCTCGAATATTTTTATCCTGATTAGATTTGGTAACTCCAAGAAACAATATATCTATTACATTTAGTTGTGCAATTCTTGAACTAGTAGCACCACTACGAACATCGCGTTCTAACGATGTAGTATTTAACTTTATATCTGCCAATGAAGAAACAGCATTATCACCTGATTTAGTAAGAGTAATAATGTTCGCACCGTTTTCTTTGGCAACCTTAAGCGATTCAATCACATCTTTCGTCTGTCCACTATAGGAAATTCCAAAAGCAACATCTTGCTTTGATAGATTTGCCGATATAGTTAATTGAGTATCGCCATCAAAAGCAGCCTCACACCATTTGTTAATACGAGTTAATTTTTGTTTGAAATCACTTGCAATTATGGCAGATGCTCCTATGCCATACACGGCAACAATTCGTGCATTCGACATTAGAGAGACCGCCTTTTCTAGTTCTTCTTCTGAAAGGACTAGCAAAGTGTTTTGTATGGCTTGAATATTATTTTGTGATACTGACTGAATGAACGACTTCATTGAATCATCTCTTGGAATATCCTCATATAAGCCATTTGTGTGTTCTGATCTGGCAAGTTCATATGCAATTTTCAACTTCAGCTCTTGGAAACCCTTACATTTTAAAGACTTTGCCAGACGAATAATGGTAGCCTCACTGACTTTAGCCTTTTCAGCTAATTTCTGAACGGAAATATTCACTACTTCTTGTGGATTTCCTAATATATACTCTGCTGCTTTTTTCTCAGATGGCTTAAAGGTGTGTAAGCTTTCTTGAATAAAGATAATATCTGAAACCATTAATCTCACCATTTTCTATTCTACTTACTAATATTATAAAAAATAAAGTTACACAACACAATACATTTTTGAAACTTTATTTCAAGAATACGTAAATCAAATAAATCATCTGCAATTTTTCTGAATTTTAATTTATCAAATATACTCATATATAATGTCTAGAATCACTTGAGGAGGTTACATTTTCTGGTTGTCTACTGATACTTATGTTTTTTTCACCATTTAGAAGTCTAATTAAAATAAAGGCTACCCTGAAAATAAGGGGATCTTCGTTTAAAGAATCAACATGGAGCTTTAACAGAGCCAAAATAAAAAAAGTACAATGCACAAGCACCGTACTCATTTTTATATTTTATTATTATCAATTATCGCCTAATCTCACTACATCTCTTGCAATCATTACTTCCTCATCTGTTGGAATCACAATTACTTTTACGGGTGAGTGAGGGTAATTAATAAAAGCCTCTTCACCGCGTACTTTGTTTAGAGTTGGATCCCAGTATACTCCCATGAATTCTAATCCTCTTAAAACTCTTGCCCTGATTACATCGCTATTTTCTCCAATACCCGCTGTGAAAATAATTGCATCCACACCAGACATTCGTGCCGCATAAGAGCCTATATATTTATGGATCCGACTTGCGAATACCTCAAGAGCTAGTTCAGCTCGTTCATTCCCTTGTTCAGCTTGCAGTTCAATATCACGAAGATCACTCGAAAAGCCTGATACCCCTAACATCCCACTTTTGTTGTTGAGGATTTGTAGGACTTCATCTGCTGTTTTATCTGTCTTTTGCATAATGAATGGAATAAGGGCAGGATCAATATTTCCCGATCGAGTGCCCATCGCTACTCCAGCCAAAGGAGTAAATCCCATAGAAGTATCAATCGATTTACCGCCTTCAATTGCCGCGATACTAGCCCCATTACCCAAGTGACATGAAATAAGTCTAAGTTGTTCAAGCGGTCTACTCAATAATTCTGCAGCACGGACAGATACATACTTGTGAGATGTACCATGAAACCCATACTTTCTAATTCCAAACTTTTCATAATATTCATATGGAAGGCTATATAAAAAAGATTTTTCTGGCATGGTTTGGTGGAAAGCAGTGTCAAAAACAGCTACAGCTGGAACATTCGGTAGAACTTCTCTAAAGGCCTTTATTCCGATAATATTTGCTGGGTTATGAAGAGGCGCAAGCTCTGAAAGGTCCTCAACATCCTTTAGAACTTGATCGGTAATGAGAACACTGTCCGTAAACTTTTCTCCTCCATGAACAACCCTGTGGCCAATTCCTTCAATTTCATCTAAAGATGAAAGTATATTCAATTCTGTAAGTTTTGATAAAAGTAGCTTTACGGCTACTCCATGATCTGGAATATCCGTAACCTCTTTAATTTTTTCGCCGTGTGCCGTTATCGTAAAGACGCCATCCGAAAGTCCAATACGTTCAACTATCCCCTTCGTCACGACTGTCTCACTAGGCATTTCGAACAATTGGAATTTAAGGGATGAGCTCCCTGCGTTGATTGCAATAATTTTTGACATAGAGTTGTTCCGTCCCTTCATTCACTTCAATCACATTTGACTAATGTGATGTGTTTTATCTTATATAGGTTTTTCCAAGATTACATAAATTAACCACCATTTAATTGAAATAATGAGAGGGCCCCTACTCTTTAAAGAATTTAAAACTCTGATTGAAACCAGTGGTCAATTCGTTGTATCATGCCTTCCATAGCCTTCTTGTTTGAAAAAGAAGGAAGTTCTGCTAGTAATGCCTGCTTTGGTATCTTGACATCAGGACCTTTCTTTTGAACCAAAAAGATACTTTTTGCATGCTTTTCATCTTTAAACATAGAAAGAGGAAGCTGTAATAATCCTTGAATTACACCATGTTCTTTTAGAAAGTTATGAAGCATTGGAGCCTCTTTGCTTTCAAACAAGTTATTTGGAATGACGAATAATAGTTTACCACCAGGCTTAGTATGATGAAAACTTTGCTCAATAAATAAATGGTGAGCGAACGAATGTCCCTCTTCTGATTTCAACTGAAATTTATCTGCACGATCATCATTAGGATAATAGCCAACAGGAAGGTCGCATATCACTAAATCCACAGGATCAATAAACAAATCCTGAAGTGCATCTCGATTGAATAGTTCAACCTGCTGCTTTTGAAGATTGGCATTAATAAAGGCAAGCTTTATCAGAAGGTCATCTACCTCAACTCCGTAACTATCGATTTGTTTTCCAGGTAAATGATTGATAACAGCTGTTAGTAAATTAGCTGTTCCAACGGCAGGATCTAAAACAGTCAATTCGGTTAAATCTCTTGTCATTTTTTCTACTAAATAACTAATAAATAACGCTACCGCATCAGGTGTCATTTGGTGATGAGACTGTGTTGCCTCTTTCATACCTTTCAAAATGGCTAACTGAAATCCCTTTCTAATCTCTTCATTTGATAATTCATCTAGTTTTATAGATGCATACTCATTGGTCAGTCTTTTACAAATAAGATCATTATGTAGAATCTCGTCTTGCATTATGCTACCTTCAAATATATTATCTCCAGTGTGTGATACAGCTTCTAAGTAAGACGTTTGTAGTTCAGCTTGGAGTATACTTGCACTTTGATCTATAACTTTAAACCATTTTTCTATATTCGTGAAAATCATTTAACTTCTCCCCTATTCTTTGAATGAAAAAACACCCCGACTAGCGAGGCGTCCTTTCATTCTTCCTTTACTTTGCAGCTTTTGCTGCTTCAATTGCCGCTTCATAATTAGGATGGTTTGTTCCTTCACTTACGTACTCCACATATGTAATTTTATCATTACTGTCTACAACAAAAACTGCTCTTGCTAGTAAACGAAGTTCTTGCATATATACACCATAAGCTTCTCCGAAGGATAGGTCTCTATGGTCAGATAATGTTTGAACATTATCAATTCCGTTCGCCCCGCACCAACGTTTTTGTGCAAATGGTAGATCCACACTAATCGTTAAAATCTTTACATTTCCAAGGTCTGACGCTTCTTCATTAAACTTACGAATTTCAGCATCACAAACACCAGTATCGATTGAAGGGACGGAAGTAATTAATCTCACAGAACCTTTCGAATCGGAAAGTGTCACAGATGACATATCGTTTCCTAAAACTTGAAATTCAGGAGCATGATCGCCAACTTTCACTTCACTACCTATTAAAGTAATTGGTTTATTTTTAAATGTAACAGACGCCATACACATTCCTCCTACCTATATTAATATCCATTCTCATTCTACTTTTATTAATAAGTAAATGCAAATTTGGTACAGTAAGTAAAATAGACTTAATAATAAATTTAAAGCATGTACTTGAAAACCTAATTGAAAGATTTCCATTCAGTTCATTCGAGTAGTATGTCGATTCGTTTAAGTTGCGCACAGAATCAGACTCCCTCTATGAACTCAACAAAAAAAGTTAACCAAATTGGTTAACTTTAAAACGAAGCTTTCTTTAATGATAATGTTTATTAAAGAGAAAGCCGTAAGTCTTTTGTGGTATTAGCTAGCATCATGAAGCGGTAAATCAACAACCACATATGGCAGATATCAATTAAAAGTCAAAGTTCTCCTTTTTGGCGGCTTGACCTTCTTGTTGATTATTTTGTTTTTGATCCTTCTTATTAAACATATGTTGAATCTTTTCAAGGGCTTGAGGTGCGACTTCTAAAATCTTCTCATATAGATGAGTGCTTTCATCAAGATGAAGCATTTTTACTCCTGATGCATTAACAATTAAAAAGGCAATTGGTGTGATTGAAACTCCTCCACCACTACCTCCTCCAAATGGAAGCTTTCCTGAGTTTCCTTCTTGTCCGTCACTACCTGGCTTAGAAGACTTGCTTTGTACAGAAAACTCGCTACCACCAGCCGCAAAACCAAACCCTACTTTTGATACAGTAAGTATGACACTTCCGTCTGGAGTTTCTACTGGATCTCCAATGATAGTATTCACATCAATCATTTGCTTCAAGTTCTCCATTGCTGTTCCCATTAATCCTTGAATAGGATGTTCTGACATTAGATTTCCTCCCTTAGCTAAAAGATTTATCGCTATCTTTTTCCTTGAGGAATGAAGGAGCGTTCCTAAATGAAGGACGTCCTCCCTTCCAAAACTTCACGATTCTAAATCCTGCTAAAATAGCATTCCCGATTCTAAATGAAAACATACATGTCAGTTTCGTATGTGAAAACATGTTTTGAAAGTAAGGTGTAATCGTAACATTTGGATTTGTTTCGAGTTTCATATATTGGCTCAAAATACCTATTACACCACCCTTTATAGACCATGCCGCTCCTATAAACATCCCAGTTAATGCTGCGTCACCTAAACCGAAGGCAGTCTGCCACTCTAATTTATGGATAGATACCCCTTTTAAAAATCTTCTAATTATAGTATGTAGATGAATTACATGTTGCAATAAGTCTTGTAAATCCTTGATAGCATTCATAATATCGGTAGGTGTAATTAGTTTGAATTTTGACCTCTCTTTAGAGTCTGATTGATCATTTCCAGAATGCCCCTCATGTTTCACTACAATACTACTTGTTTCCTTATCTATTTTTATTAATGGTACATTAAACGTATATCGAATAAACCATAACCTAAACCTAATTGTCAGTTGGTCATCGTCTTTTGTGTGAGAATATTTTAATTTTATATGAAGCTTCGAAAATAGAGTAATTGTTACGAAAGAGAAAAAAACAATAAGTATATAAAGCCAAATCAAGTTATTCACCTCACTCGCTTAACAGTATCACCCTCCTACTAAATAAATAAACCTACCCATAAAAATGGATAGGTTGTTTGATTATCCTTCACTATATCTTTCTAAAATCACACTCGTATCCGCGAACAAGTCGTGAACACCTTGATTTTTATGTGTAAAAGCCACAACTATAAAGCCAACAAAAAAAATAGTCTTAGAAATAAATTTACCGATGACTTCCCTAAATAGGACCGTCGACCAGCTTAATGAATCACTTGTAAGGTCTATAACCTTCAAACCAAATACCATTTTCCCTATTGTTTGATTGTAGTATTTGGTCATGATTACAAAGTACAAAAACATGCTCAGAGTAGTAACTATCACAATTGGAGTAAATACATGTTCTTTTGACATTGGTAAATCTAGAAAACGAAATGCAGGATATATAAAGATTCGATTAAGACTGGCAATAACAAGAATATCTAATAAATATGCCCAAAATCTTATCCAAAAACCAGCGTAATAAATTTTGCATGTGCTAGTCATCGTTCCTTTTTCGACCCCTCTATCATTTGACGATTGAATCTCGGTATCCATCATCTCACTCCTATTCCTGATACATGTACATTGGTCTTGGTGCATTAGGTTGACTTAACAACTTGGTTAAACCAATCAATTCTAAATCATTCGAAAATAGCTTTTGTGTACTCAATGATAGAATAGAAGAAAATCCATATGCTGATTGATATTGAATAACTGATATATCTCCTAATTTATGATCTTTTTTCATACCTTCTATTGCATCTTCCCAATAACCAAATTCATCTATCAAGCCTAAATCAAGTGCTTGTCTACCATCATAAATACGACCATCTGCTATTTTACGAACATCGATGGCTGGAATTCCTCTTCCCTCTGAAATAACTTTTACAAAACCATCATAGGAATTTTGAATCATTGACTGCAGAATTTCACGTTCTTCTTCAGTCATTTCACGAGTCGGACTCATGATATCCTTATATGGACCACTTTTAATTGTTTGCATTTTGACTCCATATTTTTCTGCTAATCCACTATAATTTAAACTTTGAAAGATTACGCCTAATGAGCCTGTCAATGTTTCAGCACTTGCATAGATTTTATCGGCTGGTGCAGCAATATAATAGCCTCCTGATGCAGCCATACTTCCCATTGATATGTATACTGGCTTTTTTGTTTCCACTTGTATATCTGTAATTCGCTTATGAATTTCAGCACTTTCTACAACACCGCCACCAGGTGAATTCACTCGAATAAGAATACCTTTCACACTTTTATCTTCACTAGCTTGATCAAGCATTTTTAGAAAATCACGGTGATTGTACCCAGCTGTTTGAAAGATAGAAGTTGCCTCAACTGAGTCCATAATTGCTCCATGTACATCAAGAACTACAATCTTACCTAGACCTTGTCCTTCTTCAATTACCTTTTCTACAAACGCATCATTTTCAGCAAAGATTCCATCTGATAGGGATGAAAAATTACCAAATGCAAAGGTAGAGAGTACACTTATTATTGATGAAAAAATAAATAACCCTACTGCAATTCCTAGGGCTAGCCAGCGTTTTGAATTCATATAAAAATCCTCCTTACCTCAATTTCATCCTAGTTTTCATATTGTTCTTAACTTTGATATATTATAACCATATAATAGTTTAGTAAAATTTTCTATTGTTTAATCAAAATGGAGGTTGGTAATATGTCAAATCGACGTAACATTTATTTTTTCTATAAAAAAGAACCAGACCTAATAAAGCATGTAGAAGTATTTGAAAAATTAGCTAATGAACACCATTTTTCAGTTGTTCAAAGCAGTAAAGATGCTAGTATCATTGTTAGCATTGGTGGAGATGGTACTTTCCTCCAAGCAGTTCGAAAAACTGGATTTCGAGAGGATTGCTTATATGCAGGAATTTCAACTCAATCTACCCTAAACTTATACTGTGATTTCCATGTTGATGATCAAGATAAAATGATTGAAGCGTTGAGAACGGAGCAACTTGAAGTAAGGAAGTATCCTGTTCTGTCAGCAGCTATTGATGATACGAGCACTTTCTACTGTTTAAATGAATTATCAATCCGTTCTGGAATAATAAAAACATTTGTGATGGAAGTATTTATTGATAATCTCCATTTTGAAACGTTCAGAGGGGATGGAATTATTGTTGCTACCCCAACTGGTAGTACAGGTTACAATAAGTCTGTAAACGGCGCAGTTGTTGATCCAATGCTGCCTTGCTTACAGGTTAGCGAACTTGCGTCATTAAACAACAATCGCTATCGTACATTAGGTTCTTCTTTTATTTTAAGTGGAGCTAGGACTCTTACGTTGAAGGTTACTCAAGACGGCAATGACTACCCAGTTATTGGAATGGACAATGAAGCATTAGGTGTTAGTCATGTGGAATCGATCATTATTAATCTTACAGATAAACGAATAAAGACAGTAAAACTCAAAGATAACTCTTTTTGGGAAAAGGTCCAACGTACATTTTTGTAGACTATTTCTGCATACTTTACTCCTTTTCTGGCTATTTCAACTCGACTAACAGAGTACGTTGATTACTGAATAAGGTAAGCTTGCTTTCTGCCTCCCCCTTTTATGCTTATGTATCAATTCATGATATTATTTTAGATCTAAAAAAAAAGGCTCTGTTAAAGCTCAATGTTGATTTTCAAACGAAGTTGATTGAAGTGGAAGGTGCGAGAATCCTCGAATGCTTCGGCAGAGCTATAGATGAATAACCGTTTCTTGTTTGACGAAATTGGGATATTTAGTAGCAACCGTCCCGATTTCACCGAAGCATACTCTAGGAAGCAGTTCAATCGGTAAGCTGGAGTATTGTCATGGAAGACTATTCGGTCGTGCTTCCGCATTTCCTTCGTGCGGTGAGAACTCATGGAAGCCTATTC
>JBFILZ010000034.1:0-22264 GCA_041611945.1 Bacillus sp. (in: firmicutes) | reverse complement strand
TATTTTCATAAGATTATTTTACCAAACAGAACACCAGTTTGTCTTTTAAAAAGCTTTTTAATTTCAAAAAAAAAGCGATTCATCTCCCACCTACCGCTGACGCGCTTGAGGAAGGAGTCTTCTCGCCCAAAACCGATAAAATCCTTTAGATTTTTTCTAAAGGATTTTATTACATCTATCGGTCTCTTAGGTCATATAAGCGGATTGTAAAGTAGAATTAAATACGCATCTATCACAACAAATTAAAACAATAGTCTTAATAATGGATTAAGCTGTTAGACCTATCACCCTTTGTGGTGCTTGTACATCCATAGAATACCCGATTTCAATAATCTAGGCACCCTGCCCATAAGAGGCCGATCTGCTAAGAGCCCAAAGCCTTGTTTCTTGCCAAGAGATCCGAGAACTCCTTTTAGCTTAATGGGTGGAAATTCTGCGGGAGGTTCTTCACCACGCCAACGCTTTTGTAAAACTTGCACGATTTGTTCAGCCTGACCTTCAGCTAACTGAGCACTAGGGGCATGTGGTAGGCTTGCACAGTCTCCAACAACATAAACATGCTCATCAATAGGGAGGTTATGTTGTTTTGTGATAATAACTCGATCTTGAGCATCCTTTTCTATTTCTAATTCACGCACGATTTTATTTGGTTGGATTCCAGCTGTCCAAACGATAACATCACAATGAATTCCTTCGTCTTGGTTATATATGATTTTATCTTCTATCTTAGTAATATTGGCACGATTGACAACTTCAACTCCGTGAGTATCGAACCAGTTCTGAACATATTTACTTAAACGCTCAGGGAACATGGATAGAATATACTCGCCTCTGTCAAAGAGCTTGATTTGAAGATCTGGACGACTTTCAATAAGCTCACTAGCAAGCTCTACTCCGCTAAGTCCACCACCAACAATCCCCACAACACAATTTGCGCCTAGATTATTTAACTTTTGATAGGCACGTCTTGATCGATCAATCGTCTGTATACTATAAGTATATTCTTGGGCACCTGGTATATTATGATATTTATCTTCACAGCCAAGACCTATCACCAAATCGTCGTAATGAACCGTATCTTGATCAAGATAGATCATTTTGTTATCCAAATCAATTTTAGACACTTCACCATATTTTATTGAGAGTCTTGGATGTTCAGGGAAAGTTACTCTAATATGATTGTCTGAAATTGTTCCGGCTGCAAGAGCATAGTACTCTGTTTTTAAACAATGGTAGGGATTTCGGTCTATTAATGTAATTTGTACATCATCAGGCAATTGGTTTGGTAACAAACGTAGCAAAACTCGCATGTTTCCATAACCGCCTCCTAGTAGAACTAGATGTTTCATATTAAGTCTCCTTTTATGGGGCAGAAATTACTTTATTATGGGCTCTTATAGAGATAATAGAGCCAAAACAGATCCTATTTATTAAGGCTACCCTGAAAATAAGGGGATCTTCGTTCCAGAACACTCGCTTTCCGTGGGGCGGGCGGTGAGCCCACTAGATACTTGCGCATTCGGTGTATCAACTGTCCCGCATGACAGTAAATTTGCTTACTTACGGGAATTCTCGACGCACGAAGGCAAGAGAATAGCATTTTCAAGGAGTCTCGCACCTTCCACTTCAATCAACGTTTTTAAAGAATCAACATGCAGCTTTAACAGAGCTGTTATTCAAGAAAAAGAATCTCTATATAAAATAGTTAGAACAAATAATAATAAGAAAATACCATTAAAAAGTATAACGAAAATTACAAGGAATCACAATAAGTTTGTTGAAAATGTTCAAGCGATAAGTAAAATATTTTTTATTCGAGGTACGCTAGTCTAAAGTTTTAAGGTTATTATACGACTATGACTGTAATAATAATTCCTACTCAACGTAGTTTTCTACAGGGTTTCCACTACATCTTTGTCTATTAGGAGTGCAACAATCAATTCCTAATATGAAATCAACAAGTGTAAATTAGCACTTGAATTTATTTCCTAACTAATTTCTAAAAAAATCCGTAATCGTAGATTACAATTGACGAATAAATGAATTAGAGGTAGCCTAGTAGCGTAGAGGTGAATATGATGAAACCAATTATCGAATTTTGTATTAGTAATTTAGCGAGCGGAGCTCAAAAGGCTAGGGAAGTTCTTGAACGTGATCCCAATTTAGATATAGTAGAGTACGGTTGTCTTGGGTATTGTGGGAAATGTTTTGATAGCCTTTATGCTTTAGTGAATGGTGATGTGGTCTCAGGTAATGACCCAGAAGAATTAGTAGAAAATATATATAAATACATTGACGAAAATCCGATGTTTTAATAAAAAATGCCTTCTATAAATCGTATAGAGGGCATTTTTAACTTGATTTAAGATTGTTCTTTTGATTTTCTCTTATGTCTTGCCAAACTTCTTTAGCCAAAGCGATAACTCTTTTTTCAACTGATTCTTCTTTATTGTGAATGACTTTTGATAGATAAAGAACCGCCTGCTTTTCATCACCTAACCTTTTGAATAAATCGCCAATTATATATAATATTTTTATTTGGCTCATATTTGTAAACTCATAATCTTCAGTACTATAGGATTGAAGATACTCCGAGACAGTTAACTTCATAAAATGGATTTCTTTATCAATCATTTTTTCTTTTCTATAAATCCAGACTAGGCGCATATATAATCCGGCAAGGACAATATGTTTTTCCTTATTCAGGGTCGCACAGTAAATAGCCAACTCATAAGCTTCAATGGCTTCTAAGACAGATCTTTTGGTACCAAACTCTTTTTTTATCCAACTAAGGCTAATCATTTCTTTTATTGACTGGATAGAACCTGTAGGAAAATGGTTGGAAAAAGCATCTGTTACCGCATATCCACATTTAGGGCAAATACTTACATAATATAAGAGTGGGCTATTTTCTTCATCCTCATAATAGGAACAAAAATCTGAATCAGAACGTAATACTCGAACAAAGCGTGAACGAACCTTCTTTGTAGTATATTTTGCAGAACAAATTGTACAGACCACGGATTTATCATAAAGTTTATCCTGATTTTCGATGTTCATATCCCCCTTCTAGCAGGATTTTCACTTATTCTAAATATACTAAAAAATAGAAAGTAACTCAACTTTTCACCTATAAATGGAAGTCCTGATTATAGGTATATATTCCCGGTAAAAGTATTAGATTGTATAACCTGTGGTTTGGTTTTATACTTGAAGAAATTAATAATTAATGAAGGTGGAAATGTATGGAACGTATTCCTTTTATTAAGATGCATGGTTTAGGTAATAATTATATTTATGTGGACACTTTTAAAACGAATCTTCAAGAAGACATCTTGGCAGACCTAGCGGTTAAAGTATCTTCAGTTAATACCGGTATTGGGTCGGACGGTCTCATATTGATTTGCCCTTCTGAAAATGCTCCAGTGAAGATGCGGATTTTTAATAGCGATGGTTCTGAAGGAAAAAACTGTGGCAATGGACTCAGATGTGTGGCGAAGTATGCTTTTGAGAATGGGATTGTAAAGGACATAAAATTTCAAATAGAGACTCTATCTGGGATTGTGGAGGCTATCGTTCAAGAAAAGAACGGGATTGTCCATTCTGTTACGATTAATATGGGACCACCTTTTCTAAGTAGGGAATCAATTCCGATGGAAGGGAAGCCGGTTAATGAAGTAATAAATGAACCCTTTGTGGTAGATGGAGAATCTTATTCAATAACAGCTGTATCAATGGGTAATCCTCATTGTATAATGTTTATAGATGATATTAACGAAGCACCATTGGTTAGCCTCGGTCCAATAATTGAAAAAGATCCTAGGTTTCCAGAAAGTGTAAATGTTGAGTTTGTTGAAATAATAAGTGAAAGTGAAATGCATTTTAGAGTTTGGGAACGTGGATCTGGGATTACACAAGCTTGTGGTACAGGAGCCTGTGCTGCAGTTGTAGCCTCTAACTTAAATGGTAAATCGAAAAGAGGTATATTGACAACTGTCCATCTAGCAGGCGGAGATCTTTACATTAATTGGTCAAATGATGGAAATGTTTATATGACAGGACCGGCCGAACTAATTTGTACTGGTGAATATATATATAATTAAGTCTTTATTAAGTTGCTATCAAAGCACATGTTGATTAGTAACTAAGTTGACGAAAACAGCATAAAAAAGACACTTTGTTTGAGAGAAAGTATTTTCCAATGTATACTTATATTAAGAGCTTAAAGGAGGTGCGTTTCATGATTACAATTTCTGAGGCAGCAGGTTATCAAATAAAAGATATGCTTAAAGAAGAAGGTAATGATGCTTTATTTCTACGTGTTGGTGTTAAAGGTGGAGGTTGTAGTGGCCTTTCCTATGGGATAGGTTTTGACGAAGTGAAAAAAGAAGATGATGTTGAATTGGAACAGCATGGTATTAAAATTTTAATTGATCAAGAAAGTGCTCCAATCATAAAGGGCGTTAAGATTGATTTTAAAGAATCCATGATGGGCGGCGGATTTACCATCGATAATCCAAATGCTATCGCAGGCTGTGGGTGTGGTTCATCGTTCAAGACGGCAACGAATGCTGGTACTCCTGAGGATTGTTAAATAGTAAATAGGCTTCTCTTGATTGGGAAGCTTTTTTTGATTGGCTCTAGCCTCTAAAACATTCGATATTTGCCTTTCCCCAAGCTCTTTTATCTAAATTCAGTATAGATTCTTTTTTAATTTCCCCTTCATTTATTATCGATAAATTAGTATTGTTTATCTACAGACCAACTGATGTCACGCACATATTCTTTGTAAGTTCCAATATGGTAATATCTTGTAGTCAAGCCATACTTATCGTAATTATCTTCATAACCTGACCAATTACCATAATCATATAGACCAGCCCAATAAAATTCACGTGAATTATTAGGTAAGACAACATCTGGAATTATTCCAGAGAACTTACTCCACTTTCGGCTAACACTTGCATTAATAGATGCACTAACTTCCGACCTTATTCCAGAAACACCCCCTGAAACATTACTAATTAATGTTTTTCCATATTCAGTAACAAATGATTTTTCAGCACCACGAGCTACCGAAATTAAGAAATGGCTAGAACCTCTATTGCCATAACTTGTTTTCGACATACTGGTGACGAAGTGATCTGAATAAGTATTACATGTCCCTGACCAATAACTACATTCAAAAGTCTGAGTTAAAAATTCTCCTTTTTCATTTTGTATTTTGTGATAGTTTGGATTAGGACGCTTGTAATCATGAACTCTGTCCTGCTTCACAAGGTCTCCAACACTAATGACCGTAATTGTCCCACCAAAGAATTCCTCAGCTAATCCTCTCAGAACTTTTTCGGATACCTTCTGACGATTCTCTTTTGAGATATTTACTTCGACATTTCTTCCGTTAACATTGAATCTCTCTACTAACATCTCAGATGATTGCGAGTTTCCTTTGGCAACCGCGGACAGTGAAATTCCAAAAACTAAAAAGAAAGAAAAGACAATGGTCAATAAAGATTTCATAAATTACAAATTCCCTCCTTTTTCCAATATGAATTTATTATAGTATTATATTTCACCTTTTGCGAGGTTAATTGTTATAGTGGAAAATTATAATTATATTTTTGTCAATAGGACATATCAGGTCAGATTATAGAGTGATTTTTAATAAATACTATTTTCATAGTAGAATGTTGATATTTTCCCATACTCATAAATTGCTTGTAATAAGGGTCTGAGGTGATTTTTGTATTTGCTTTTGATGGCTTTAATACAACCTTTGATTAGTCCATTGCTCTAATAACAGGGAAACGAAAAAACACATATACCAAGAATAGTAGAACAAAAACTGCTCCTGTACTCATAATTACATCAATATCAATTCCTAAAGATAGAACCACAGAAGTTAAAGCATAAGACAATGGAATCAACCCCATAGATGATAGCATAACAAGACTCATTACTCTTCCCATCATTTCCTCCTTCACAATTGATTGAATGATAGCCATTAATGGAATGTTAGCTAGTGCCAAGGTCGCACCGAATAAAATGATTACGATGATACTTTCCCACAGTTCATCTGTAAAACTAAAAAGTAAAAAACTTACACCAGATAACAAAATCATAATTAGGGTAAATAATCCTCTTTTTCTCTTTAGATTCACTGTCCCTACAATGATTGCCCCAAGTAACATTCCGCCGCCGAGAGATCCTTCAAGGTAACTAAAATGCAGTGTATCACCATGGAGAATATTTTTTACAAACAGTGGCAGACCCATTTGAAGTGGACCAATTAAAAACATATAAAGGAATATACTACATGTTAATACACCTGATAGAAAGGATGACTTTCTGACATAACGTATACCAGAAAAGATCGATTGGAGCATGCTATCTCCATATAAAGTTCTTTCCTCACGAGCAGTGGGTAATTTAAGTCTTGAAACAAAATAAGCTGAAATAATTAGAAAAAATGCTGTGAGAAGAAAGATAACTTCGTAACTACTAAATTTAATAAATAAACCTGCAATTACTGGACCAATAATGAGAGAAACTTGATTTGTCATATGGGTAATAGAATTTCCGATTAATAACTGATCTTTATTGATTATTTCAGGTAAGATGGACCCATCAGCAGACCAGAAAAAAGCATCCAATATACCGAAAAACAATCCGAATATGACAAACGTCCAAATGTTAATGGTACTAGAAAACAGGAACAATACTAAACCAAAAGTAAGAATGGATCTGGATAAATTTGAAATGAGCATGATTTTTGTCTTGCTAAACTTATCAGCTAACGCACCACCAATAATCATAAAAATAAGTCTAGGAACACTAGTGGCTATGAATACTAGTCCAAGAGATGCTTCCAAATTTAGTGTCTGAACAATATACCATGACTGAGAGAACATAAAAAAAGAAATAGCAAGACTGGAGAATAATCCGGCAATCCATATGGTGGTAAAGCTTCGATTAAGCCATATGCTTGTTACACCATTAGATATCTTCATATGAAAACTCCCTTGAAAACGATTTTGATTCTTATATATGTTCCTATTTTAATCCATATTTTTCGAAACAAATAGAAAGGAAGTTAATGTTTTACATTATGTCAATTTCATTATTATAATGTTATTTTTGTATCTTAAAGTCTAAGAGGAATGAAGAATCTTTGTATAGCATCTGGTGGAGGTCAACAAGGGCCAATTTTTGCAGTGGCTGGAGCAGATGTAACAGTTCTTGATCTGTCAAATAAACAGGTAGAACAAGATGATAAAGTAGCAAATCGGGATGGTTTAGCATTAAAAGTGGTTTTGTAATTACTGAGTTTTATGAAGATAATTTTGGTGGAACGAGGATTTTAGATAAATATATTAAAACTTTTATTGCTACGAGAACAAAAAACTAAATGATGAATAAGAAACTTCATTCCCTCTATTGGATGAGAGACCAAGGAAAGTCAAAAAAACCACACAGATTAAAAATGTGTAGTTCTTTGACTTTCAACTTTTTTAAACATATATTCATACAGCAAAACATTCTTTACTTACAGAATTCACTTAAAACATACTTGAGCTATGTAATGGCTGTAGTTTTGCATTTGGATCAAAGTAGGCCTTTGCATTATTTACTGCCGTTGGAGCTTCGCCGAATCCGCAGGCAATTAATTTTACCTTGCCATCATAAGTACAAATATCACCAGCTGCATATATACCCTTTACATTTGTTTCCATTTTTGAGTTTACTACTATCGAATTTTTCTCAATTTCTAATCCCCAACTCTTAATTGGACCTAGTGAGGAAACAAATCCGAAGTTAACAATTACTGCATCTACGTCAATGATCTCTTCCTTTTCACCTTTTACTTCTTGTAGAACGACTTGCTTGATCATATCATCCCCAATAATTTGAGTTGGTTGATAGGGAGTTTTTATTTCAACTTTTGAGTTGAATAGATTTTCGACACTGTGTTCATGGGCACGGAATTTATCTCTTCTATGAGTTAAAATCACTTTTTCAGCAATAGGCTCTAACATTAATGCCCAATCAACTGCAGAATCTCCACCACCACAAACTAACACACGTTTACCAGCAAATTTATTTAAATCGTCTATAAAATAGTGAAGATTTTTTCCTTCATATTGAGCGGCAGTTTCTAGCTCAATACGTCTTGGTTGGAATGCTCCATTACCTGCAGTAATAATTATTGTTTTTGTAAAATGTTCTTGCTTGTTTGTAGTTAGCTTAAATGTCCCATCCTCAAGCCTTTCAACTGTATCAACAGACTCTTCTAAGCAAACGGTAGGATTGAATTTTGCCATTTGTTCTTTTAGGTTATCGACTAATTCTTGAGCTCGCACTTTTGGAAACCCAGCAACATCATATATGTATTTCTCAGGATATAATGCAGATAATTGACCACCAAGTTGAGGTAAGCTTTCAATAATTTTTACATTCGCTTGGCGCATTCCACCATAAAATGCTGTGAATAACCCAGTAGGGCCACCACCAATTATGGTGATATCAGATATATTTGTATCGGCTGTCAATAGAATTACCTCCCCAAAACTTTTAATAATTAATGATAGCATAAATGAATATGAAATTCCTACATATAATAAGGGTGTTCATACGTAATTTTCTGTTTACTTTCAAATAAAGAACGGACAAATCTAAAATATTTTTTTGGTTGAAAATTACACTAAAAACGAATATTATGAGATGTAGACATTATCCAAGAAATTTATGAATTTTTTCGCACAATTTTTATTTTTTGCAATAGTTAGTGAAATTCATCACAAATAGGATAAAATTTTAAATGGATGTGATTTAGTTTGAGAAAGCCGAAAGTAGTTATTTTAGGGGCAGGCTATGGTGGGATTATGACTGTCGTAAATCTTCAAAAAAAATTGGGGGTAAACGAAGCTGACATTACCCTAGTGAACAACAATGACTATCATTACCAAACAACATGGTTACATGAAAATGCAGCAGGTACATTGCATCACGATCGTACTAGAATTGCCATTTCAGATATCATTGATAAAAGTAAAGTGAATTTTGTTCAAGATACTGTAGATAAGATTATTCCAGAAGAGAAAAAGGTAATCTTGAAAAATGGAGAAGTTACTTATGACTACCTAGTTGTTGGACTAGGGTATGAATCTGAAACTTTTGGAATCAAAGGGCTTAAAGAGAATGCATTTGCAATCGCAAATATTAATTCTGCTCGCCAAATAAAAGAGCATATTGAGTATCAATTTGCTACTTACTCAAATATGAAAGAAAAGAAGGATGAACTTCTTACGATTATTGTTGGTGGTGCTGGATTTACTGGTATTGAACTAGTGGGGGAATTAGCAAACCGCGTACCTGAACTTTGTCATGAATTTGATATTGACCGTGAGAAAGTCAAGGTTATCTGTGTCGAAGCAGCACCGATGGTATTACCAGGGTTTGATCCAGAGTTAGTGGATTATGCTAGAAGCTACCTCGAAAGAAAAGGTATCGAGTTCCGAATTGGTACAGCGATTAAAGAGTGTACGGAACAAGGAATTATCGTTGCAGTGAATGATGATGTAGAAGAAATAAAGGCAGGTACAGTAATATGGGCTGCTGGTGTTCGCGGAAATGGTATTGTTGAGGAATCTGGATTTGAAGCAATGCGTGGTCGTGTTAAGGTGGACCCTGATTTACGAGCTCCTGGCCATGATAACGTCTTTATTGTTGGTGACTCATCACTTATTATTAACGAAGAGATTAACAGACCTTATCCTCCTACAGCGCAAATTGCTATGCAGCAAGGTGCTACATGTGCAAACAATTTAACTGTACTAATTCGTGATCAAGGAAATCTAGAGGTATTTAAGCCTGAAATTAAGGGGACTGTTTGTTCACTAGGTCATGATGATGCAATTGGAACTGTTTATGGCCATAAAATTGTTGGATGGAAAGCATCTGTAATGAAAAAAGTTATCGATAATCGTGCACTATTTTTGATTGGTGGACCACTAATGGTTATTAAAAAAGGTAAGTGGAATTTCATTTAATTTATTTCTATAATTTTTAAAGGCAGGGACTCTAGTTCTTGTCTTTTTTTAGTATAAAAAAGGCTCTGTTAAAGCTCCATGTTGATTTTTTCAAACGAATTTGATTGAAGTGGAAGGTGCGAAAATCCGGCGGGAGCAGCGGGACAGGTGAGACACCGAAGACGCAAGTGCTGAGATGGATCACCGCCCGCCCCACGGAAAGCGAGTGTTCTGGAACGAAGATCCCCTTATTTTCAGGGTAGCCTTCAAAAAAAATCCTATTGTGGAGGAGTTATTATCAAGTCCAAGATAAGGGTATTTTTTGTTTGATGCTTAATAAAAGAAAAAATGGAGTTGAAATAATAGTGGAAACAAAAAGAGGGAACGTTTGGCTTGCAGTAGCAGGTTTAGTTATATCTCCAACTGGAGAATGGCTCGTTGTAAAGAAAAAATATGGTGGACTAAAAGGGAAGTGGTCAATCCCTGCAGGTTTCGTAGAGGCGTATGAGACCATTGACGAGGCTGTGTTAAGAGAAGTACATGAGGAAACCGGAATACATAGTGTTATTAAAGGGATATTAGGTATTAGATCTGGGGTAATAAAAAATGAAATTAGTGATAATATGGTTATCTTTTCTTTATATATGGAGAAGCTACAACCTATTATTGTGCAGGAATCTGAGTTGTTTGAAGCGAAGTTTATGCACCCAGACGAAATCAAGACTGACCCTAATACATCGGTTCTTCTCCATTGGTATTTGCAAATGAAAGAAACTCAGCTCAAAAAGATGAATACAGATATTAATCCTGGGGACCAGTTTGGCTATACTTCCTACAAGCTGTTTTATTAGATACTACGAAATAATGAGATAATCCAAGAGAATTAGAGATTAATTAAAATGTATTCGCTTACTTCTGCGTATTTAAGTGAAAACAGCACTTTCCTTATGAATGAAATGTTGATATATTATCAGAATATTAAGAATCATCAAAAAGGATGGTGAATGGAATGCAAACGATCACTTTTGAAAAGAAGGATTGTCCATATTGTTCTGGTAATGGTTATTTTCAACTTCTCCTTGGAGGATCAGAAACATGTACTTGTTGCGAAGGTACTGGTAAAAAGTAATAAAGTGATTATATGAAAGTAGATAATGATTCTATTTCATATAATGTTGACAATACAGTGAATAATACAAGAGAATGTTGACCAGCCATTCATAACTTTAGTACACTTAATCATATGCTTATGATCCATGTGATTATGAGCTTATGGATACAAGATATAGGGTACCCCTAGTTTTGTAATGTATGCTGGAGGTGAAGGCAATGGGCATGAGTTTGCCGATATTATTAATTTCTTTATTACTTTTCTTTGTGTTGTTTTTTGGAATTGGATTTTTACTCAATATGTTATTACGTGGAACTTGGGTTATGGCTATAATATATCCAATCGTATTTATATTCATCATAGATGAGGTTCGATTTATTGACTATTTTACAAATACACAATCCTCTTTTTCACTTTTAGTAAATAAGCTGGCATCACTTGCGGGTGCGGATATTTTAATTTTACTGTTTGGGCTCATTGGGGCAGTTTGCTCTGGACTCGTAATAAAGACTTTGCGCTCAAAAGGTTATCAAATGTTTTAAGAATGAATTGAAACTCCATGCTGCATTTTTGCAGCAAGGAGTTTTTTTTAATGTTGGCTTTTTATATTAGGAGAGTTATGATACCTTACTAGTAGGGAATTGAGCTTAATAAAAATATTCCTAATTAATCAATGAACCTTATATAAGGTATGAGTTGAGGTAAAGACAATAAATTTATTTTCTAGGAGAATACATGAATTTCATAGGAAGAATTAGCGCATCATTTCCATTTTTACTAATGAGTATATGGCTTATAGAATATACATACCATGAAGATGAATTAATTTATTTTATAATGAGTCTTTTAGTGGCTGTATTTTCAATTTCCATATCTTGGTTTTTTGGTGGTCAGTATGATAAGGCACGGTATTATAATAAAGAATTAATCATTAATAAAGAAAATTTTCAACAAATATTTGATAGTGTCGATGCCTCAATATGGTCAAATGATTTAATTAAGCAGAGAATTTATGTTTCAAAAGGAATTGAAAAATTATCTGGATATTCTGTTCAGAGATTTTACGAGGATTTTACTTTTTGGAGTAGTATTTTTCACCCTGATGATATAGAGATAATTAATGAATTTTATGAAAAAGTCTTATCAGGTTCTTCTGACAATTTTGAAGCACGATTTCTTAATGCCCAAGGAGAAGTGATATGGGTATATATGTCAGGTACACCTATTGTTGATGAAAAAAGTAATGAGGTTATTAAAGTTAACGGTGTTGTTGTTGATATTACGAAGAGAAAACAAACAGAAGTGTTGCTACTTGAAAGCGAGAGTCGGTATCGCAATGTAGTGGAACTTTCACCCAATCTGATTATGATTCATCGACATGAAAAAATACTATATGCTAATCCAGCAGCAACTGAAATCTTAGGTTTAAAAGAAACAGAATTAATCGGGAGGTCTATATTTGATTTTATTGATGATCCTTCTAGGGAAAAGGCAACCCAGAGAATAAAAGCGATTATTGAAAAAAGAATTGTAAATGAATACATTGAATATAAAATCATTAGACCTGATGGTAAAGTTGTCTATCTTGAAGTGCTAGGTAAAGAAATTAATTATAAAGGTGACCCATCCATTGTAATTGTTGGTATTGATGTTACTGCTAAAAAGGTTTACCAAGATAAAATAAAATATATGGCCTATCATGATTCTCTTACTGGATTACCAAACCGACATATGTATAACGAATATTTAGAAAAGGTTATCAAACGTAGCGAGCAGAATAATCAATCCTTAGCGGTTATGTTTATCGACTTAGATCGTTTTAAATTTATAAATGATTTGATGGGGCATGAAGCGGGTGATATTTTACTTAAACAGGTATCTGAAAGACTTATTAATTGTGTTCGAGAGGGAGATTTGGTATCACGTCAAGGTGGCGATGAATTTGCAATTCTACTGGAGGGAATTGATGAGGAAACTGTACGCAATGTTTCAGATGGAATATTAAAAGCATTTTCAACTCCATTTATGATAAAAAATAAAGAATTCTTTACTTCACCAAGTATAGGGATAAGTTTATTTCCTTTAGATGGACATGATAAAGAGTCCTTAAAGTCAAAAGCAGATACAGCAATGTATTTAGCGAAAAATAGAGGGAAAAATAATTACCAATTTTATCTTCATGAACAAGGAGATATTCTCAATCGGAAAATTAAATTAGAACAAGATTTAAGATCTGCTTTAAAAGGAAATGAGTTTTACTTAGAATATCAACCTAAACTCGAATTGAATACAGAAAAAATTTACGGAGTAGAGGCTTTAGTTCGTTGGAGACACCCCGAATTGGGAATAATTTCTCCTACTGAATTTATTCCTATCGTTGAAGAGAGTGGTTTGATTGATTCTTTGGGGAAATGGATTCTTCATGAAGCATGTAAACAAAATAAAAAATGGTTAGAATCTGACATTCAAATCAAAATGGCTGTAAATGTCTCCCCTTTGCAGTTCGAAGATCATAATTTTGTCGAAATAATAAATCAAGTTCTATCAGAACATCAGTTGCCACCTCAACATTTAGGACTAGAAATAACAGAGAGTGTTATGCAAAATATCAATAAATCATCTGTTATTATTAATGCATTGAAATGTTTAGGTGTCAAAATATCTATTGATGATTTTGGTACAGGATACTCTTCTTTAAGTGTGCTAAGCAACCTTCCTATTGACTTTGTAAAAATTGATAAAACTTTTGTAAGTGAAATTCTAATAAACGCCAATACGGCATCATTGGTTAAAACGATGATTGAGATGGGGAAAAATCTCAATTTTGAATTAATTGCTGAAGGGATAGAGAATAAGCTACAGGCAGAATTTTTAATTAATGTTGGTTGTCGCTTTGGCCAGGGTTATTATTATAGTCCCCCACTATCATCAGTTGAGGTAGAGAAATTATTAATCAATAACCGAAGGTAAAGCTATTAGAAGGAAGATCATCATCATGTACAGCACCCCGAAAGTTAGACTAGAAATTCTAACTTTTGAGGTTTTTTTTTTAGGATTATATTTTATTTAATATATATAATTTTTACATACTTCTTTGAAAAGAACCTTTACATACACCACCTCTCAAAAATGGATTTATTACATTCATGCATAAATCAGTAATAAAGTGGGCATGAATAGATTTTGAGAGGAGTGAATGTTTAAAAATGGATAGGTTAAGAACAATAATAAAGAGAACATTGATGTCTGGATTCGTTTTGATAGCATTTTCATCTACTTTTACTTCTGTTTCTGGTGTACAAGCAGAGGAAATCACCCAATGGTGGGATCGCTATGATCATCCCTTTTATTCAGCATTTTATGGAGGCTCTTTATCAGGAGATTATAAAAATAATAAACATAGACAAACAAGGTTAAGCTATAAAGGTTTAAAAAAGAAGGCACCTGTCGAAACTTGGATTTCTTCAAGTAATGCTGTTTCAAATGCGCTGACCCTAGAAGATTCTATCGATTGGAATCAATATCCAACGGTAACGGTGATGGCAACAGGTTACACAGCAGGAGTAGAATCTACAGGTAAAACACCAGAACACCCACAATATGGGATAACCGCATCAGGAGTTAAAGTGAAGCGTGATTTATTTTCAACGGTTGCAGCAGATACTCGGGTATTTCCAATTGGCACAATTCTCTTTATTCCAGATTATGGATATGGTGTTGTTGCCGATAAAGGTGGAGCTATAAAAGGGAATAAAATTGATCTTTACTATGAAACAGTAAAAGAAGTGTATGATGAATGGGGTAAAAAAGAAGTTGCAGTTTACGTTGTTGAAAAAGGAAATGGAAAACTAACGGAAGAAAGATTGGCTTTACTCAATGAGGATAAAACGCTGCAGGTTTTTCGTCATCAATATCTAAAAAACACGAAGAGTTAAAAGAAAGCGCTCGAGGATTTGAACTAGTGTTCAATTCCTGAGCGCTTTTATTAGGTATCAAGTAACGGATCCTTTCCATTATCCTCTGGAAAAATTGTAGGGTGCAGGATAGAAGCTAATTTCTGAAGTCCTAACAATAAACGAGGAGAAGGACGACAATATAATGGTTCGTCTAAAACATGTATCTGATTATTAATTACGGCTTCAATTCTCTCTGATCCTGGTCTTTTTTTTACAGTGGCAGGTTTCATTTTATTCTGATTGACACCTACCCAGACCATACATACATGCTCAGGATTAAGATTGGAAATTTCCTCCCAATCTGTTTGATAACTTGCAATTGGTATATGATTAAAAATGTTACGCCCTCCAGCCAGACTGCTAATTTCGGTTAGCCAGTTTACCCCACCAGGACTAAAAATTGGTTTAGGCCACCATTCCCAGTATAAGCTAGGTTTTGGTTCGATTTGATTAGACAGTGTACGATACTCATTTAAAAATTTATTGTAACGATTAACTAAACTTTCAGCTCGTTCAGTCACACCTGTATGCTGACCTACTAGTAACAAATCATTAGCAATATCATCTAAAGACTGAGGGTTTAAGACGATATAAGGAATTCCCCTTCTTTTTAGTTCCTCAACATTTTTTTCCATTCCAGGAACACTTAACGAAGCTAAAACCAAATCTGGTTGAAGCTTTTCTACCAGATTCATGTCTATCGAAAGATCTGGTCCAACGCGTGGTAAATGTTGAATGTGTGTGGGCCAATCTGAATAATCGTCAATACCTATTAAACAATGTTCAAGGCCTAAGTAGGTTAATAATTCGGTATTACTTGGACATATGGAGATGATTCGCACTATTTAACCTCCTAAAGAAAGAAATAATATAGTACAAGCGTTAGTGAAAATCCAGTAAGACCTCCGAAGAATACCTCAACTGGTTGATGACCTAAGAGCTCCTTGAGTTCTTTTCTTTTTTCAAGTTCCCCTTTCTCTTGCCAGTGCATAGCCTCTTCCATAAATTTAGTGAAATCAGTAACGAGTTTGTTTAAGACCGTTGCTTGTTCACCTGCATGACGTCTTACCCCTGTTGCGTCAAACATAACAATAATGGCGAAGACTGTAGCAACCGCAAAAATAGGAGATCCTACTCCTTGCTCGATTCCAATGGCTGTTACAAGCGCGGTAACAGCTGCAGAATGAGAACTTGGCATTCCACCCGTGCTTGTTAAGAGTGACCAATCAATCTTTCTCGAAGCGATATATTGAATAGGTACTTTCACAAATTGAGCGAAAAATATTGCCGCTAATGCAGCTAATAATGGGAAATTAGTCAGTAAGTCTATCAAAACATTCAACCCTTTCATGCTATCAATGTGTTATTTTCACAAGATCCATATTATTATTATAGTAGAAGTATCACATATTATGGGGGCCAATACATGACATACCCAATCGAATACTATGATTTTTTTATAAAATTTAATGAAGGAGATTATTATACTTGTCATGATCTCTTGGAAGACATCTGGATGACAGATAAAGAAAATTATTTTCTAAAAGGACTCCTTCAAATGACAGTAGCCATCTATCACTACGAGTATGGAAACGTTAAAGGGGCTAGATTAATGATGACGGCAGGACATAAGTATATTCAAAAATATAGACCGAATTATTGGGGTGTTGACTTGGAATATGTAAATTCTTTTATTGAGGAATGTTTATCCATTATACCACAAGAAATAGATCAATTACCTTTTGAAAATGTAAAAACATTGCCAATGTTACCGACGTTGTTCCTATACCTAGGAGATTCTTAGTTCCTCGAAATAAATACAACATATCTGTATAATAGAAGAAGACGTAATAATATGGAGGTTAAAAAAATGTTTACAGTAAGAAATGATTTTTCAGTAAGAGAAGCTCGTCACACACTTATCATTGGATTATTTGAGAGAACAACTCCTTTAGCTGGGGTATTAGGTGAAGTAAATATTGCTTTGGATGAAATGCTATCTACTCTTATTAAAGAGGGAGATGTGTCTGCGAAAAAAGGAAACATCTCAAAGGTACATACATTAGGGAAATTAGCAGCAAAGAGAATTTATTTTGTTGGACTTGGAAAAGAAGAAAGCTATAGTTTTGAGAGTGCTAGAAGTTCATTTGGAAAACTTTTTAAAGAAATCAATAATTCGAAACTTGAACAAGTAGAAATTGCGCTTGATAGCTTTGTAACTGAAAAGGTAGATTTTCTAGATGTCTCTCATGCGTTAGCAGAAGCGTTTCCGATGGCTACATATAAATTTGCGGATTATAAGCAAAAATCAAATGAGCCAGAAAAAGTAATATCTAATATCACTATTTATACAAATAGTGATATTGAAGAGGTTGAGGCAAGTTTATCGGTTGGGTTTACATACGGAGTTGGAACAAATAGTGCACGGACCCTTGTAAACACCCCGGCCAATATGCTTACTGCGACAGACATGGCTAATTATGCTGTGAAACTGGCTCAAACTTATGGAATGGAGTACGAAATTCTTGAAAAGGAAGACATGGAAAAACTTGGAATGGGTGCCCTTTTAGTCGTAAATCAAGGTTCGGTTGAGCCACCAAAGATGATTGTACTTAAGTATCAGGGAAAAGATGAATGGACAGACGTAATCGGTTTAGTTGGAAAAGGTATTACGTATGATTCAGGTGGATACTCGATTAAACCGAAAGATGGTTTAGTTGGTATGAAGAGTGATATGGGAGGAGCGGCTGCTGTTCTTGGTGCGATGGAAATTATCGGTCAGTTAAAGCCAGAACAAAATGTTGTCGCAGTGATTCCTTCTACGGATAATATGATAAGTGGAAATGCCTTCAAACCCGATGATGTGATTACTGCAATGAATGGAAAGACTATCGAGATTTTAAATACAGATGCAGAAGGGCGTCTAGCTCTAGCTGATGCAGTTACCTATGCAAAGCAACATGGAGCAAACTATTTAGTGGATGTTGCCACCTTAACAGGAGGCGTAATAATTGCCCTTGGACATCATATAACTGGAGCAATGACAAATGATGAATTGTTATTTGAGAGGATATTAGAGGCTTCAAATGAAGTTGGGGAAATGATTTGGAGACTGCCAATTACGGAAGATGTGAAGGAACGAGTGAAGAAAAGCAAGGTTGCGGATATGAATAACTCTCCTGGACGTGATGGTCATGCTATTTTTGCTGGAGCATTTATCGGTGAATTTGCAGAAGGAACGCCTTGGGTGCATTTAGACATAGCGGGAACTGCGACAACTCTTTCTGAGTATGATCTCGGCCCTTCAGGAGCAACAGGTGCCATGACAAGAACTCTAGCTGCATTTGTTGAGCTATTTGGAGAGGAATAACTATGTAAGGGGCTGGTGTAACCAGTCCTTTTCTTATTGACAATCAATTTATGGCATGCTATTCTGAAACTTGTTTTTAGTGTGTTACCGATTTAACACACTAAAGTATAATGTCGAGGAGGAAGTTGCATGAATTCAGTCATAATAGCCGTTATACTTTTATTGATTTTGAGCTTAGCTCGTTTAAATGTAGTGATTTCTTTAGTTATTTCAGCATTGGTTGGAGGAGTGGTTGGTGGACTTGGTCTAGTCCCAACAATTGAAATATTTAGTGAAGGACTTGGGAATAGTGCTGGAATCGCTCTTAGTTATGCTCTATTAGGTAGCTTTGCTGTTGTTATTTCTAGAACAGGGTTACCGGAGTTATTGGTTAGTCTTGCAATAAAGCTTGTTGGAAAGGATGGGGAGGAAAAGAAAAAGTCTTTATCTAAGGCTGCTATCCTTTTCATTATTCTTATTGTTTCTTGTTTCTCTCAAAATATCATCCCTATTCACATTGCCTTTATACCTATCCTTATTCCACCATTATTAATGGTGTTTAATGAGTTGCAAATAGATCGACGATTGATTGCCACAGTAATCACTTTTGGTCTCATCACACCATATATGTTACTTCCAACAGGGTTTGGAGCTATTTATCATGATATTATGCAAATGAATATGGCTACTAGTGGTCTAGAGATAACAAAATCAGATATACCGATTGCTATGCTTATTCCAAGTATGGGAATGGTAGTGGGTTTACTGATTGCTATATTTTTTTCATATCGAGGTAAAAGAAACTATGAATCTAGTAAGAGAAGTGAAGAGACGAATTTAGTAACTTTTTCTAAACGCGGACTTGGCTTTGGATTACTAAGCATTTTAGCTGCACTTGTTGTTCAACTATCCACTGATTCTATGATTTTCGGTGCACTAGCAGGGATTATTATCGCTATGTTAGGTGGAACGATTAAGTGGAATGAGACGGATGCAATATTAACTGAAGGTATGAAAATGATGGCTTTTATCGGATTTGTAATGTTATCTGCTGCAGGGTTTGCTAATGTAATGAAGGCGACAGGGCATGTCAATTCACTTGTTAGTAGTGCAGCAGGTTGGATTGGAGGAAATCAAATTCTTGGTGCTCTTCTAATGCTACTTGTAGGTCTCCTTATTACAATGGGAATAGGTTCGTCTTTTTCAACTATCCCAATTATTGCAACAATCTTTGTACCGCTATGCCTAGAGTTAGGTTTAAGTCCAATGGCAACTATTGCTATTATAGGTACTGCTGGTGCACTAGGTGATGCAGGATCACCCGCTTCAGATAGTACACTGGGTCCAACATCAGGTCTTAATGTAGATGGTCAACATAATCATATATGGGATACAGTTGTACCAACCTTTCTTCATTACAATTTCCCACTCATTATTTTTGGGTGGATTGCTGCTATTATTCTTTAGAAAAATGGACAAAAGACTCATAACAATCGTTGTGAGTCTTTTTTTATTTTTTTATGTTAACTAATAAACAATATAGGTTGACATATGGTTTATCTTTTATTATATTCATATATAGAAAATGGCTCTGTTATAGCTCCCTGTTGATAATTTAGACGAAGTTGATTGAAGTGGAGGGTGTTAAACCCTTTGCAAATCTTTCGAATGTGAGAATTCATGAATTTATATTCAATGTCCTGCTGAAGTGGCGAGTCATCAGAAGCCTCGCAAGCAAGTGTTGAGGAAAAGAACGATCTGGCCCGCCCTTCGAAAAAATAACCATCTTACAGTTGAAATTAACAACAACGTTTAATAGAGCCTTGAGAAAAGGAGTCGTTTATATGAAGTTAAAAGATATGATGTATGTCGCAATGTTTGCGGCAGTTGTAGCAGCTTTGGGTTTAATACCACAGATTCCGGTTCCAATTATTCCTGTACCGATTACTGCCCAAACACTTGGAGTAATGTTAGCGGGTGGTATATTAGGTGCTAAGCGCGGTGGATTAAGCGTATTAATTTTTGTTCTCCTTGTTGCAGTTGGAGCACCTATTTTAGCTGGAGGTCGAGGTGGATTTGGCGTATTACTTGGATTGACTGGTGGTTATGTATTAAGTTGGCCTGTTGCAGCGTTCGTAATAGGTTATTTCACAGAGAAGTTTTGGGATAGATTAAATCTTGTGAATCTGATGCTTTTTAATTTTATAGGTGGAATAATAATTGTATATTTAGTGGGTATTACTCAATATTCTATCGTTACAGAAACTCCGTGGATAGCAGCAGCAATTGGTAATCTGCCTTTTATTCCTGGAGATCTAGTTAAGGCTGCTATTGCAGGAGTTGTTGCACTCAGAATGAAGAAGGCTTATCCAATGATTGAAAAATCTAACTCAAAGTCAATAGGAATAAAAGTAGCGTAAAAGTTTGCCAAGTGGCAGACTTTTTTTGTATTTATGGTTAGACTAATGAGGCAGCAAATTTAAGTTGATACATAAATACGTGAGTATCAATGATAGTTTTGAATAAGAAGTTAGAAATAGAAATGGGTTAATTTATTAGGCTCTGGTAAAGATCCCTGTTGATTTTTCAAACGAAGTTGATTGAAGTAGAAGGCAGGAGACTCTCTGAAATTACGACAGCATTCTCTTCTTGAGGTGAAGATTCAAGGGGGAATATTTTCTATGTCAGCGGGACCAGTGGTATAGATGAGTCACCGAAGACGCAAGTGTCGAGTTGGCTCACCGCCCATCGGAAAGAGGGTATTCTGAAGCTAAATCAATAAAAAAGTTTAACAGAGTCATATACTAAAGAAAAAAAATGTTGGAATAAAAAATAAAAAGTTTGTCCCTATCCTTTTTCGGGAAAATGTAATAGTAAAATAGAAGTAGCTTATAGAAGCTAATAAATTTTTTATGAATAGAGGTGGAAATCAATTATGTACTTTGGAAGAATTAACCCAAAAGTTGATAGCAGTAGAGTGCCTCCAAATCAAAATGTAACTACATCGTTTCCAGTACTACATTATGGTAATGTACCTTGTTATAAAAAGGACCTATCAGATTGGGACCTAAAAGTATTTGGTGAAGTAGAGCAATCTATTACATATACATTTAATGAAATTTTGAGTTTTACTACTACTAAGGCTCAAAATGATATTCACTGTGTAACAGGGTGGTCAAAACTTGATAATGACTGGAAAGGGATCAAAACAAAGATCCTGGTTAAGGAATCAAGACCATTACCTCAAGCGAAGTATGTCATTATTCATGCTGAGGAAGACTGGAGTACGAATGTACCTATTGCTGATTTCATGCGTGAAACAAGTCTATTGGCACATATACATAATGGTAAATCCTTATCACCGGAGCACGGCTATCCATTCCGTTTGGTGATTCCACATCTCTATTTTTGGAAAAGTGCTAAATGGGTGAGGGGGATCGAATTCTCAGCAACGGATAAGCCGGGTTTTTGGGAGAAGAACGGTTATCATAATTATGGGGATCCATTTAAAGAACAACGTTTAAGCTGGGATTAACAAGAAAGGGAGTTGATATTCTATGGAGAATTTCACAGAACGCGTCTTGGCAATTGTGCAGAAAATTCCGCCAGGAAAGGTCATGTCATATGGTCAGATTGCTAGATTCGCAGGGAACCCACGAGGTGCTAGGCAGGTTTCTCGAATCTTGCACTCTATGAGTGAAAAGTACAATTTGCCGTGGCACAGAGTGCTCAACGCAAAAGGGGAGATTGGTTTACAAGATGAGGAGTCATTTTACACACAAAAATTAAAATTAGAAAGTGAAGGGATCCTCTTCATTGG
>JBFILZ010000033.1:0-22548 GCA_041611945.1 Bacillus sp. (in: firmicutes) | reverse complement strand
TGTTGAAAAATACATAATAGGATTCACTCCATTTATCCTATCTCAGCTTTTAAAATGGTATACTAGTAGGAAGTGAGAGATATTTTTGTGAAAATAGTTTTAGAAATTTCTAACGAGCTTGATCCATGTAACTGAAAGTAAAGAACTAAAAACCTCAGATAATTAGGACTGAATCTCAATCCACCTAACACCTCATTCGAGTATTCCAAGAATCAAACTACGGGAAATATCTTATTAAACTATGAATTTATTGAAGAATATTGAGGATGAAATATCCATTCAAGGAGCCAAGGTATGAAAGTCATTATTGCAGAAAAACCAGACCAAGGAACTACACTTGCTTCACCCTTTAAATTCAAGAAAAAACAGGGTTTCATTGAAATATCTCCTAATGAGCTTTTTCCAAAGGGAGCATATGTAACTTGGGCTGTTGGTCATCTATGTCAACTAATTGCACCCGAAAAATACAAGCCGGAATGGAAAAAATGGGATATTAAAAACCTTCCTATTCTTCCTGAAAAATTCAAATATGAAGTTGAAAAATCGAAGTATAAGCAATTTCAAATCGTAAAAAGTCTTTTATTAAAAAAGGAAGTAACCGAAATCATTCATGCTGGAGATGCCGGGCGTGAGGGAGAGTTAATCATCAGGAATATTGTCAATTTATCAGGTGTAAAGAAGCCGATGAAACGTCTGTGGATCTCTTCTCTTACGAAGAAGTCAATATATGAGGGCTTTGAAAAGCTGATTCCTGAACAAGATACAAGAAACCTTTTTTATGAAGCTTATACGAGAGCTTGCGCGGATTGGATTGTTGGGATGAACGCATCTCGTGTATACAGCATTTTACTTCAGAAAAAGGGAATGTCTGATGTTTTTTCGGCTGGTCGAGTGCAGACTCCCACTCTTGCACTTATTGTGAAAAAAGAAATAGAAATTGAAAGTTTCACATCTGAGACATTTTGGGAAGTTCTTGCAACCTTTAACATGGATGGAAAAAAATACGAAGGTAAATGGCAAAAGGACCAAGATTCACGTTTAAAGGAAGAGAATTTGGCACAGAAAATAGCTGCTTTTTGTATGGGAAAAGAAGCACGGGTTAAAGAGATGCAAACTGAACGGAAGGAATATCAGCCTCCCTTTTTATTTAATTTGTCCTCCTTGCAAGCAACTGCAAACAAGAGGTATAAGTTTTCACCAAAGAAAACACTTGATGTACTTCAATCACTTTATCAAAAGGGGATAGTCTCATATCCACGTTCAGATTCCTCTTTTGTAACTGAAGGAGAGGCCGATACCTTTCCAGATATTCTCCAAAAAATTAGTGGATTTGAGGATTATAAAGATCTATTTCCATTACCAATTGAATCAATAAAGAAGAATAAAAGATATGTAAATGAAAAGAAAGTAACTGATCACTATGCAATTATTCCAACTGAACAAGTAACTGATCCTTCAAGGCTATCAGGCGATGAGCAAAAAATGTATGATATGGTAATCCGTCAATTAATAGCTGCTCATTACGACAAGGCTATCTTTGACTATACAACTATTACTACATTAGTTAGTGATAGAGCAGAATTTATCTCAAAGGGAAAGCAGCAGATACAAGAAGGTTGGAGAAAGGTACTGATGCAAGATGATTCTGATAAGGAAACGATTCTTCCATTAGTTAAGCAAGATGATCTAGGTAATGTTGCATCGGTCAAGGTTAAAGAAGGGAAAACACAACCGCCCAAGCGATATACGGAAGGTCAGTTAATTACTCTTATGAAGACAGCGGGTAAACATCTAGAAGATAGTCACCTTGAAAAGGTGCTTATGAAAACCGAGGGCTTAGGCACGGAAGCAACGAGAGCTGGAATTATTACAATGTTAAAGGAAAGAAATTACATTGATGTGGTAAAGAATCAAGTCTTTGCTAAAGATAAAGGGAAAGTTCTAATCCGTGCAATTGGTAATAAAATTCTCGCTTCACCGGAGATGACGGCTAAATGGGAGCAGAGATTATCTGAGATTGGTCAAGGATTGGCTTCTGCAACAAAGTTTATGGAACAAACAAAAAAATTATCAGAAAAAATCATAGAAGACGCACTTGACACATCAGCTAGCTGGGATTTTGAGGGGTTAAATACTTCTTCCATTCAAAGAGTTCAATCTCGATTGGACCAAGGTAAGTCAATCGGCAAATGTAAGTTTTGCGAAGGAACTGTAATAGATAAGGGTCAATTTTATGGCTGTTCAAATTATCGAACGACTAAATGTACTTTTACATTGTCAAAACTAGTAAGCGGAAAAAAAGTCACAGAAGCACAACTTAAAAAATTACTATCGATCGGAAAGACTGATCTTATCAAAGGTTTTGAAAAAGGTGATAAGCAATTTGATGCACAATTACAGTTAAGTGAAGATGGGAAAAAGGTGACTTTTTTATTCCAACCCACAACTGAAGTCAATGGATAAAAATATTCGATGAAAGCCAGAAATTCTTAAGTGAATCCTGGTTCTGTAGTTTAGGAGAAGTCATCACCCCCTGATAATACAAATTTCATCGCCACCTAATAACTTTAATGTAGTCTCCAAGTAAGCGATCGGAAACAGCAAATATTTTACCATCACATATAAAACAATATTGATAGGTACAATAGTCAATAACCCATTATAAAGTTTCGAATAAAAATCTCATCCAACCCACCTTTTCTTATTTATTTTTCTATTATCAGTAATAAATGGAATCAAAAAAATGACTCTGTTAGAGATCAATGTTGATTTCTCAATCGATCGTGATTGAAGTGGAAGATGAGAGATTCCTTGAAAATTATGTTTAGGAAACTCAAACATAGATATTGAATACACGTTAAAGTAAAGCATAGTCATACAAGAAGGGTAAGGGGTGAAGTCAAATGAATATCGTAAATCCTAGTAGTGAGGAAATTCGGGACATTTTAAAAAGGAGTAAACGCATTGCTGTAGTTGGCTTATCAAGTAATCCTGAAAGAACATCATATATGGTAAGTGAAGCTATGCAAAATAGTGGCTATGAGATTATTCCAGTAAATCCAAAAGTTGATGAAGTGTTAGGTGTGAAGGCAGTAGCTTCTCTTAAAGAAATAGAGGGTCATATTGATATTGTGAATGTTTTTAGGCGTTCAGAGGAACTGCATGGTTTAGCAAAGGAATTTCTAGAAATTGATGCAGATGTATTTTGGGCACAGCAAGGATTGGAAAATGAAGATGCTTATCAGCTACTTACTGAAAATGGTCAAACCACAATAATGAACCGGTGTATTAAGGTAGAGCATGCTAAAGTAAAATAATTTTCTAATATAAAAAACCTTGACGTATCAAGGTTTTTTTTAATATCTTAATAAAAGAAGGGTTTGCCAAATACAAAACAACAAGTACAATAAGGCATAGACAAACAATTTCTAATTGATTTAGAATAAATGAATATGAAAATTGGTAAAGAACGGACCATTGGCATTTAAAAGAACCTAGGTTAGCGTTTTATAAAGGCAACTTAGTATGAGCTAGGTTTTTCTTCACTTATGAAAGGGGACGGACTCTTTGGCAAGAACACAACAACAGTTTGACTACAACGATGATGCTATACAAGTACTAGAGGGGTTAGAGGCTGTTCGGAAGAGACCGGGGATGTATATAGGTAGTACAGACCAAAGAGGTCTTCACCACCTTGTCTATGAAATTTTAGATAACGCAGTGGATGAAGCTTTAGCGGGTTTTGGTGAATCGATTATTGTTAAAATTCATCAAGATAATAGTATTTCCGTAATGGATAATGGACGAGGAATGCCTACAGGAATTCATAAGCTAGGAAAACCAACGCCGGAAGTTATTTTTACAATCCTTCATGCTGGAGGAAAGTTTGGTCAAGGCGGTTATAAAACTAGTGGAGGTTTACACGGAGTAGGAGCATCTGTTGTAAACGCACTTTCTGAATGGCTAACAGTCGAAATTAAGCGTGATGGTTTTATGTACAAACAAAGATTTGAAAATGGTGGGAAACCAGCTACGACACTTGAAAAAATAGGTACCTCAAAACAATCAGGTACATTAATTCATTTCAAGCCAGATCCTACAATCTTTAGTACAACTGCTTATTCATTCGACACTTTAAGCGAACGTTTGAGAGAATCTGCCTTTTTGTTAAAAGGTTTAAAAATAGAGTTAGTTGATGAACGTCACGACCAACATGATGTATACCATTATGAAAGCGGTATAGAAGCTTTTGTTGAATATTTAAATGAGGAAAAGGACACCCTTCATAAAGTTGTATCAATGGAAGGTATGACAAACGAAATTGAAGTGGATTTCGCTTTTCAATTTAATGATGCATACTCAGAAACAGTTCTATCATTTGTAAATAATGTTCGAACAAAAGATGGAGGAACGCATGAAGCTGGGGCTAAGGCTGCAATGACACGTGTGTTTAATGAGTACGCAAGAAAAGTTAATTTACTTAAGGAAAAAGAAAAAAACTTAGAGGGATCTGATATTAGAGAAGGTTTAGCCTCGATAATATCGGTTAGAATTCCTGAGGACATTTTACAATTCGAGGGTCAAACCAAAGGGAAACTTGGAACAAGTGAGGCAAGGTCTGCGGTTGATTCTGTTGTATCCGAGAAACTACTATATTTTCTAGAAGAAAATCCGGATATAAGTTCTTTATTGATTAAAAAATCAATTAAAGCTTTTCAAGCAAGAGAAGCTGCTAGAAAAGCAAGAGAAGAAGCCAGAAGTGGAAAGAAACGAAAACGATCTGACGCCGTTTTAAGTGGGAAGTTAACACCTGCTCAATCACGTAATCCTCTGAAGAATGAACTGTATTTAGTAGAGGGAGACTCTGCAGGTGGTTCTGCTAAGCAAGGACGCGATCGAAGGTTCCAAGCTATCCTTCCATTGCGAGGTAAGGTAATTAATACCGAAAAGGCGAAGTTAGCAGATATATTTAAAAACGAGGAAATTAACACCATTATTCATGCTATTGGTGGTGGGGTAGGCCCAGAATTTTCAGTTGAAGATATCAATTATGACAAAATAGTTATTATGACAGATGCAGATACAGACGGTGCTCACATCCAAGTACTACTTTTGACCTTTTTCTATCGATATATGAAGCCTGTTATTGAAGCTGGAAAAATTTATATAGCTTTACCACCATTATATAAAGTAAGTAAAGGCTCAGGTAAAAGCGAAAAAATGGAGTACGCTTGGTCTGATGAAGATTTAAAAGCAGCAATAAAGAAAATTGGAAAAGGCTATATGATTCAACGTTATAAGGGTCTTGGTGAGATGAATGCAGACCAGCTTTGGGATACAACAATGAATCCAGAAACAAGAACGCTTATTCGAGTGAAGATTGATGATGCAGCTAGAGCAGAGCGTCGCGTTACAACGTTAATGGGTGATAAGGTTGAACCTCGTCGAAAGTGGATAGAGTCAAATGTCGATTTTGGAACGAACGATGAACCCAATCTATTAGAAAATGAACATCTTTCGGTTTCAGAGGAGGTTGAATAATGACACAGGAGATATTTCGAGATTTACCCCTTGAGGATGTAATTGGCGATCGATTTGGTCGTTATAGTAAATATATTATTCAAGAACGTGCTCTTCCAGATGCCAGAGACGGTTTAAAGCCTGTGCAAAGAAGGATTTTGTATGCCATGCATGCAGAAGGAAACACTTCAGATAAGGGATACCGAAAATCTGCCAAAACAGTTGGGAATGTAATTGGTAATTTCCATCCCCATGGTGATACATCTGTCTATGACGCAATGGTACGTATGAGTCAGGATTGGAAAATGAGAAACTATCTAGTCCAAATGCACGGTAATAACGGAAGTGTTGATGGTGACCCGCCAGCTGCCATGCGTTATACAGAAGCTCGTTTATCAGCGATGGCTTCTGAGTTATTACGTGATATCGAAAAGAAAACAGTAGAATTTATTCCGAACTTTGATGATACTAGTGAAGAGCCAACAGTTTTACCAGCCATGTACCCAAATCTTCTCGTTAATGGATCAACTGGGATTTCTGCTGGATATGCAACTGAGATTCCACCTCATCATTTACCTGAAGTTATTGATGCTGTGATTATGAGAATGGACAAGCCTCAATCTACAGTTGATGATTTGATGACTGTGATGAAGGGCCCTGATTTTCCAACTGGTGGTATTATCCAAGGTGTGGAAGGCATCAAAAAAGCGTTTGAAACAGGTAAAGGGAAAATTATTATCCGTAGCAAAACCTCTATTGAGGATGTGAAAGGCGGAAGACAGCAAATTGTTATAACAGAAATTCCATTTGAGGTGAACAAATCCAATCTTGTAAAGAAAATGGATGAATTACGTCTCGACAAGAAACTTGAAGGTATTTCTGAAGTTCGTGATGAAACAGATCGAACAGGATTACGTATTGTCGTCGAATTAAAAAAAGATGCTGACGCACCAGGTATTTTGAATTACCTTTTCAAAAATACAGACCTTCAAGTCCCTTATAATTACAATATGGTAGCAATCTCCAATAGACGTCCTAGATTAATGAGTTTAATAGGTTTATTAGATGCCTATATCGAACATCAAAAAGTGGTCATTACGAACCGTTCGAACTATGAACTAGCAAAAGCTCAAGATAGACACCATGTTGTTGAAGGATTGATGAAAGCATTATCTATTTTAGATGAAGTCATTGCAACAATCCGTGCTTCAAAAGATAAGAAGGATGCGAAAGAGAATCTAATTTCAGCCTACCAATTTACAGAGCCACAATCTGAAGCAATTGTTTCTTTACAGCTATATCGCTTAACTAATACGGATATAACCGCTCTTCAGCAAGAGTCAAAAGAACTTGCAGAGAAGATTGCAGAGTTGTCTCAAATTTTAAACAGTGATAACCGCCTCGCTTCAGTTATAAAAACGGACTTAAAACGTGTTAGAAAAACATATGGTGATTTACGTAAATCAAGTATTGAAGCTGAGATTGAAGAAATAAAAATCAATCTTGAAGTAATGGTTTCTTCAGAGGATGTCATTGTGACGGTCACGAAAGACGGTTATGTGAAACGAACAAGTCAGCGTTCGTATGCAGCTTCAAATGGTCAAGATTTTGGAATGAAAGATACTGATCGAATATTAAAGAAACTTGAAATAAATACTACTGACACTTTACTCCTTTTTACAAACAAAGGGAATTATCTATATCTTCCTGTACATGAATTACCAGATATCAGGTGGAAAGATCTTGGTCAACATGTTATGAATATCGTACCGATTGAAAAGAATGAACAAATTATTGAGGCTCTACCTATAAAGGATTTTGAAACACCTCATTACATTCTCTTTGTCACAAAAAATGGAATGGTGAAGAAAACAGAACTGCATCAATATAAGGCACAGCGATATTCGAAACCTTTAGTGGCTATCAACGTCAAGAGTGATGATGAAGTTGTCGAAATTCAAATTTCTGATGGGACGCAAGATGTGTTTCTTGCAACAAGTCTTGGGTATGCACTATGGTTTAACGAAGAAGAAGTAAATCCAACAGGGGCAAGGTCTGCTGGAGTTAAGGGAATTAATTTAAAAGATGGTGACTTTGTTGTTTCAGGCTCATTAATAATCCCTGATAGTAAGGTTAATTTAGTCTTAATTACACAACGTGGTGCAGCAAAGAAAATGTCTTTGTCTGAATTTGAAAGAGCATCAAGAGCAAAACGTGGAGTCATTATGCTGCGAGAGCTTAAATCAAATCCTCATCGAATCGTGAAAATTCTTCCGGTTGTGGATAATAATAATGTTCTTTTTGCACAGACAGTTAACAATACAGTCATTATTGTCGATCCAGCAAATATGCGCCTAAATGATAGATACAGTAATGGATCTTTTGTAATTGATACAGACGAAGCTGGAGATGTGGTTGAGGTTTGGAAGGGTAATAAACAGTAAGAATTGTAGAGTGAGTACACCATGAGGTGTGCTCTATTTTTATGGTGATTAGTTGGTGAACAAATCATAAAATCATCTTATAATAAATGAACATTTACAATTTTTACTTACTATATTATAATTTAATTAACTAAAAGTGGAAAGAGAGGGATGTATTATGAAAAAGATGATTGCAGTATACGTGTCTAATATCATAGAACAGCCCTTGGTGTCTTTTTAGGCATATTTTCTAACCACATGATTGAACGGAACAGAAAATAACCATGGGCTGTCAACCAGGCTCATGGTTTTTCTATGTCTTTTTTTAGGGACCGTGAAAACGGTCCTTTTACTATTCTTAAGGCTCGGTTAAAGCTCAACGTTGATTTTATAAACGGAGTTGATTGAAGTGGAAGGTGCGAGACTCCGGCGGGAGCAGCGGGACAGGTGAGACCTGAAGGCGCTATCGCCGAGGGGCTCACCGCCCGCCCCACGGAAAGCGAGTGTTCTGGAACGAAGATCCTCTTATTTTCAGGGTAGCCATTCTTAAAAAAAACTTAGTTTTCTTAGGAGGAAACAAATTGAATTTAACACAATTAGGATGGAATACGGAACTACAAGAAGCTTTCGATGAATTCGATCAAATAGACTTTATTCCTGGTAGAGTCATACTAGAACATAAAAGAATATATAGGGTTATTACCTTACAAGGTGAATTATTAGCAGAAATAACGGGTCGGATGAGACATTTGGCAGATGGTCGTGAAGATTATCCTGCAGTTGGAGATTGGGTAGTAGTTTCCCCTCGATATCAAGAGGGAAAAGCAACTATTCATGGAATTCTACCAAGGTTCAGTAAGTTTTCAAGGAAGGTTGCTGGAGAAACAACAGAAGAACAAATTATAGCAACCAATATCAACACAGTGTTTTTAGTGAATTCATTAAACCAAGATTTTAATGTAAGACGTCTTGAACGTTATTTACTTTTAACATGGGAAAGTGGAGCAAATCCAGTTGTTATTTTAACGAAATCCGATTTATGTGAAGATATTGATTCGAAAATAAAGCAGGTTGAGGGAGTGGCACTTGGCGTGCCTATTCATGTAACTAGTGCTAGGGATTATTCGGGATTAGACCACTTGCAACCATATTTTGAAGAAGGTCAAACTGTCGCCTTATTAGGGTCTTCAGGTGCTGGAAAGTCAACGCTAACGAACTATTTGGTTGGAGAAGAAAAACAATTAGTCCAAGATATTCGTGATGATGATGGAAAAGGAAGGCACACTACGACTCACAGAGAACTGGTCCTGTTACCTAACGGAGGAATGATTATTGACACACCTGGAATGAGAGAGCTTCAACTATGGGAGGCAGAGGGTTCATTAAGTCAAAATTTCAAAGATGTAGAGGAGTTAGTTGAACTTTGCTACTTCAGAGATTGCAAACATGAAAATGAACCAAGATGTGCTGTAAGAGATTCCATTGAAAATGGCACACTCGATAGTCAACGATACCAAAGTTATTTAAAACTTCAACGTGAGCTAGCATTTTTAGAACGTAAAAATGATAAGCGAGCTCAGCAAGTCGAAAGAGAAAAATGGAAAAAAATAGCCGGTGATCGAACGAGAGTTAATCGTAAATAAATCAATTACTCAACTCATTTCGACAGCTAAATCAAGTTTATTTACGTTTTTTTGCTTTCAAGTACAAATGTATACGTGAAAATATTTGTGTGTTCATAAAAAGAAGCTCGCCTTATTGTAATTTAGATAAGGGTGATCTTCTTTTTTTTAGGCTTTGTTAAAGCTCAATGTTGATTTTTTAAACGATGTTGATTGAAGTGGAAGGACGCCAGACCTCGCGAAAAGAGAACATCCTGCAGTTGAAATCAACAACAACGGTTAACACAGCCTTTTTTTATGTGATTTTGTTGGCAATACATCTCTTATCTAAATCGTTACATTAGGAACAATCTACAAATTTTGACATGAAATGTTGAAATTGATCGAGAAAAAAAGATAGTTTTATACGAAATCAGATGGAAATATTCGTTATAATAAAAAGAAAAGGATATTTAAGGAGCTTTATTATGAATTATTATATTATTACCGGTACCTCAAGAGGTTTAGGGGAATCGTTAGTTAAACAATTAATTTCACCCAATACTAAAGTGTTTTGTTTATCTAGAACAAAAAACGTAGATTTGTTAGAAGAACCAAATATTTCTTCTAGTGGTTTGTATTTTTATCAAGTGAATTTGGAAGATTCAATAAACATCGAATCTGTACTGAATGAAATATTCCAAGAGATACAAGATGCACAAATAGAATCGATAACCTTAATAAATAACGCTGGGGTAATTGAGCCCATTACCAATGCGGGTACAATGACTTCTAGTGATTTAAAAGCAAGCGTTGAAATAAACCTACTTGCGCCAATGATTCTGAGTAATTTATTTTTACAGTTCACAACAAGTATTAAGGCGAAGAAGACGATTGTAAACATTTCCTCGGGAGCTGCTCATAACCCATACTCTGGTTGGAGTAGCTATTGCGCGACTAAATCCGGTTTAGATATGTTTACAAGAACAGCAGGGCTAGAGCAACAAAAAGAAAAGTTTCCAACAACAGTCATATCGTTCTCACCAGGAATTATGGATACAAGTATGCAAACTACGATTCGTTCTAAGACAAAGCAACAATTTGATTCGATAGATAAATTTATTGACTATAAAGAAAAAGGCTTACTTCGTTCGACGGATTTTGTAGCAGCAGTATTGTTGAAACTTCTTGAGGAAGATGCCTTAACAAATGGAAAAGTGTATGATATAAAGCAACTTATTTGAAAATAAGGAGGTACAATATGAAGGTAATTCAGGGATCAGTAGCCAGTGGAAGAGAAGAAGTTTCTCATTGGATGAAAAAGATGGAAAATTACTATATTAGTAAAACGGGAGTCAAACTTTTTCCAGGATCAACGAAAGTACCTGATAGTAAGAGAAAACAATAAGTACGCAACATAAAGAAATGAGACTAAAATAGATAGCCTCTTTACTAGAGTATTGCCTTATCTTTTTAAAAAATATATAGGCTTTGTTAAAGGTTAATGTTGTTTTCTTAGCGGATTCTATTGAAAAAGAAGTTGGGATTCTCCTTGAAATGCGATTACATTGTCTTCGTGTGGTGAAAATCCCCTTCCTCACAGTGGAAAGCGAGCATACTCTAGTTACAATCCACAACAAAATTTTACCGAGCATTTTTGAAAAAAAGTTAAAATTCACTTCTATTTTTTACTCTCTTGAATATAGTTTACTAGAGAAAATGCTGAGGTGATAGAATTGGTTTTTTTAATAGGAAAACAAGAGGAAAAAAAAATTGACAATTATATGAAGTTTTTCTTTACGAAGGGTGGTGGAGTATTCACGATGATTCGATCTCCACATGATGATGATGATTTTCCTTACCACCTTGTAAGTTTAGTCAATCATGAAATTCTTGAAAGCTATGATGACATTCCAACACATGAACAAATAAAAGAGGAAATAGGAGAATTCGAGCATTTTCCAACAGATAAGGTAACGGTAGATGGAAAAAGAAGAGGACGGAAATAAGAAAGTTTACCAGCCTATTATTTGAAATGAGAAAAAGAGACCCAAGAAGGTCTTTTTTCTTTTGCTGATATTGTGCAGGAAAATAGGGGATTATTTTGAGTGTCGATATGTTGCTGAAATGCAAACAGGTTATTAGGAGAAAATGTTACCTCTTGCTATAATAGGAAACAATAAGAAATACGAAAGTGGAGGTAATTATGGATAATAATATACAGCTTGCAACGTTTGCAGGTGGATGTTTTTGGTGTATGGTAAAGCCCTTTGATGAACAACCTGGGATACTAAAGGTTGTCTCTGGTTATACAGGAGGTAATATAGAAAACCCTACTTATCAAGAGGTTTGTTCGAATAAAACAGGCCATTATGAGGCTGTTCAAATTACATTTGACTCCACTATTTTTTCTTACAAAGACTTACTATCACTCTTTTGGCAACAAATCGATCCTACAGACCCTAACGGACAGTTTGCAGACAAAGGTGAATCCTACCAAACTGCTATTTTTTATCATAACGAAGAGCAGCGTAAGTTTGCCGAAGAATCTAAAATGGAGTTAGCGGAAAGTGGACGATTCAATAAACCTATTGTCACTGGTATCATTCCTGCCTCTCCTTTTTATGAAGCAGAAGAGTACCATCAGGATTATTATAAAAAAAACCCTGTCCACTACAAGATGTATCGAATGGGATCAGGGCGTGAGGGTTATTTGAAAGAGACGTGGCAAAAAAAAGAATCTTTAGCTGAAATAAAGAAGAAGTTAACTCCTATCCAATATGAAGTGACTCAAAATAATGGTACAGAACCTGCGTTCAGAAATGAATTTTGGAATCATAATGAAGAAGGCATATACGTTGATATCGTTTCTGGTGAGGCATTGTTCAGTTCAAAAGAAAAGTTCGACTCCCACTGCGGGTGGCCAAGTTTCACTAGCCCGCTAGCTTCTGAGAACGTAAAAGAGGAAGTAGATGTCTCGCACAATATGGTTCGTACTGAAGTGAGAAGTATGGGAGCAGATTCTCATTTAGGTCACGTATTTGACGATGGTCCAAAGGATCAAGGTGGGTTAAGATATTGTATAAACTCGGCCGCGTTAAGATTTATTCCTATTTCCGAATTAGATAAAGAAGGATATGGGGAGTACAAAAAACTATTTAAGTGAAACCTTATATAAAGCGATACGTGAGTAATTAGTTGTCATAGGTAGCTTACTTTAAGATAGGCTCTGTTAAAGCTCCATGTTGATTTTTTAAACGAAGTGGATTGAAGTGAAAGGAGGCGCGACTCCTTGGGGAGCAGCGGGACAGGTGAGACACCGAAGGCGCAAGTGCCGAGTTGGCTCACCGCCCGCCCCGCGGAAAGCGAGTGTTCTGGAACGAAGATCCCCTTATTTTCAGGGTAGCCTTAAAGTTAAGTAAACTCTTTATTGATGAAAATTTACATACCATAACAAGCATTTGTTGAAAGTGTAATTTAGTATAAAATTCCCTTTGATCCTTTTTGCGTAGAGGTTTGTATTTTAGAAACATCATAAGCCTATGTACATAAATTTCAAAAAAAAGAAAAGTACAAATGAAGGGTAGGGTATAACTCCTATCCTATTTGTATTTTTTCAACTATTTGAGATATCACAAAAAAAGTAACCAAATGAACAAGAGTTATAGTTCATCTCCATGCAATGTCTACTTTCCGTATTGTGCACGCTTAATAAATGAATTTTCTTCCTCTATTAATCCACAAGTACCACATTGAACTCTTCGGGAAGGACCGCGGTATGGTATGTGAAAAGGATCAAGTGAATCATTAGTAAATTGCTGTGTCACCTCACCCGAATGGGGATCCATTTTTACGGGAGTAGCCACTTGTTCAATGACATTAAAGCGTGATCGATTGGTTTTGCAATTTGGGCATAAATAGGGTTGAGTCATAATCATGTACACCTCCTATACTATATAAATACCCTAGTCGAAAGGATATTATCCAATATGGATGATTGCAGTTTATTCCTCAATTGGTTTTATCTCGCCATTCTTTTCGTCATATAAAACAATCGTACCGTTTGAAAATTCAATCTTCCATATTTGATCGGTTTGGTGCTGGAATACAGATCGAACTTCGATAGTATCCTTATAATTTACATGTCTCTCGACTTTTTCGACGATGTCATTATATTGTTCCAAGAAGATGACATCATTTGCTGTGCTCATTGGTTTCGTTTTATTATTATCAATAAAGGTACAAGCACATAGGAATATAAAAATTAGTAATAGTAGCAACCTTTTTTTCAAGTTTGGGGACCTCCTTATCCGTACAAGCTTTTGTAACAATATTATTCAACTCGTTGCAAAAGTATAACTTATCTCGTAAGAACCGTTAGAAATTTAATCATATAATCGTGAGATGTTGTAAAAAATATAATGATTTTAAAATAACGGCTGTGCGAGTGTTGCTGTTGCGACAATCCATACTTAAAACCAATATTGGCAGTAGATGAAGGTGTGTGACCACAAATTGATTCCTTTGTTATTTACAATGGATTCCCATAAAAAGCCATGCTAAGATTAAATCATGTATAATTTTTACAAATAAATAATAAGTAATTAAATTAACGATTACTATTTATTGATCATTTATTTTTGTTAGGGGTGTTGTGATGAGTATATCTCCAAAAGAATGGGTACAAGAGGAGAAACGGGTAGAGAAAGTTGTTCAATCCGTAGAACAGAAAATCAATACACTTCAGCAGAATTTATCTAGCATAAAAACGGATATTACTGAAATTAGAAAAAGTTTTTGGGAAGATGTATGTATAAATGTTGATGAACCTCATGAGATAAATGAAACCTTTACTAGCATTAAACAGCAAGTGGAGTTTTTATCAGAACGTGAACGAAGCCACGGGCATGGAAATAATCAAGTGGAAAAACTTTTGAAGCTTCAGTATTCGCCCTATTTTGGTCGTATTGACTTTAGATTTGAAGGGGAAAAAAAGCCAGAATCGATTTATTTAGGAATAGCGACTTTCTTAAACGAGAAAGATGAAATTTTAGTTTATGACTGGAGAGCGCCCATCTCAAGTCTTTATTACGATTCCTTACCGGGAGATGCTACTTATGAATCTCCAACTGGTCTTGTAAGTGGAAACTTAACATTAAAAAGACAATTCATTATAAAAAACGGCAACATAGAAGGTATGTTTGATACTGGTTTAGCTATAGGGGATGAGTTGTTACAAGAAGTCCTTGGTCAGCAATCAGATACCCAAATGAAAACGATTGTATCTACTATTCAAAAAGAGCAAAACAGTATCATCCGTAATGATTATAGCAAACTGCTAGTAGTTCAAGGTGCTGCTGGTAGTGGGAAAACTTCTGCAGCCCTGCAAAGAGTAGCTTACTTACTTTATCGGTACCGAGAAACCTTACAAGCAGAGCATATAATCCTATTCTCACCTAATAAAATATTCAATAAATATGTAGCATCTGTTTTGCCAGAGCTTGGAGAAAAAAATATGAAGCAAACGACTTATCACGATTTTCTTCAGGACACTTTAGGTACTCAATTTGTAATAGAAGATCCATTTACTCAACTAGAATATACACTGCATTTCAACCATGAAGATAAATACCAACGGAGACTCCAAGGCATTCAAATGAAATCTACGAACTCCTTCTTAAAGATCCTTAATCACTATATCTCCTTACTTGGGAATGAAGGATTAGTATTTCGGGACATTAAACTTAAAGGTAGAACAATTCTTTCTTCTGATTATATGGAGGGGATATATTACAGTTATGACCGAGCGATTTCAATTCCGAATCGTTTGAAAATGCTAACGGAACATCTTTTAAAAGAAATTAAATTGATAGCTAAAAAAGAAATTAAAGAACAGTGGGTTTCTGAAGAAATACAATACTTAGACAAAGAAACCTATTTAACTGCCTATGAGAATTTACAACGGAAAAATAAAAAGCAGTTCTCAGCTGAATCATTTGATGATTCAGATCTTGAAGAAATATTTCTATCAAAGCTAGTTGTTAAAAAAAATATAAAGCCGATTCTTAAAAGAGTTAGAAATCTTAGATATATTGATATGAAAGCGATATACAATGGCTTGTTCAGCAACCCCGCCTGTTTAACACGAATAGAATCATTCGGAATCAAAAGGAATGAGTGGGAACAAATATCTGAAATAACGATTGAATCCATCAAACAGGGGAAATTAAAATTTGAAGATGCCACTCCTTTTTTATACTTAAAAGAGCGAATAGAGGGAATCCATAATAACACATCGGTCCGACATATTTTTCTAGATGAAGCACAGGATTATTCATTAATTCAGCTAGAGTTGCTTTGGATTCTCTTTCCAAACAGTAGATTTACTTTATTAGGTGACATGAATCAAGCAATATTTGCACATTCTACTCAGGATTCACCTTTTCAGTCTTTTTCATTAAAATCAGGGCAATCAAAGGAAATTGTAACATTGACGAAGAGTTACCGTTCGACTAGACCAATTGTTGAATTTACTAGAGCTTTAGTTGTAAATGGTGATCAAATTGTACCTTTTAATCGAAAGGGAAATCGGCCGATTATCACGAAAGCAAGTGATGAAGTTTGCTTAAATCAAAATGTCCTTGCTCAAATTCAATCTCTTAATAAATCAGGTATTTTAAATATTGCATTGATTTGTAAGTCATCTGCTGAAAGCCTTCAAGTGTATCACGAGTTAAAAAAACATATTCCAATTAGACTTATTAAGAAGGAAACGACCTTATTCGAACCAGGATTAGTCATCATTCCGTCCTATTTAGCAAAGGGAATCGAGTTTGATGCAGTTATTATTTATAATGCCTCAAATGAAGTATACGGTCGAGAAAGTGAACGTAAATTATTCTATACAGCCTGCACGCGTGCCATGCATGAGCTTTATTTGAATTATATTGGTGAGATGAATGAATTCTTACTTGGTGTAGATCCAACATTATATGTACGAAATAGTGAAAAGCCAGCTACTTTATGAGTAGTCTGGCTTTTCGAATTTTAAACCGTAGTTTCTAAAATTAGTAAATCCTTTTTAATTTTTTCAACAGGGAGGTTTTCGCCAATGAAAACTAGGTTTGTTGGAATCTTAACAAGTTCTTTCATATAAAAAGGCATACCATAAGAATATTGAAACAGATAAAGTGTATCTGAATGAGTAAACCGAATATATCCTTTGATTCGATATATATTGTCAGGCATACCTCTTAGCCAGTTTTCAAACTCATCAAAATCAATTGGGCTTGAAAATTTATACACAAATGTTTTAAGCTGAAGTTGATGTTGAACATGAACAGTCTCATGCTTTTCGCGTTTTAATCGCTGTAATACCTGAATGTCTTTAAGGTTTAAATTTGCAAATGTTGTTAGGAGCAATTTACCGTTTGGGTTAATATTTTGAATTTCAAAAGTTAGTTTACTTTGAATTGAATCTGAAAGTTCATCCACTTTGTTCAATAGAAGAACATCGGCATGCTTTACCTGCTCAATCAATAATGTTTGAAGTTGTGGGTTTAAATGTTTTCGGTCAATCCATCTCTTTGCATCTATGATACTAATTACGGCTTCCACGTTTAATTTTTCCACTAGTATAGGAGACATGCATGCATCTACTACTTCAAGAGGATGCGCGACACCTGTTGTTTCAAGATATATCGCATCTAAATCATGTAAGGTAATAAGTTCCTGTAGTTGGGCTTCTAATTGCCCTTGAATTGTACAACAAACACAACCATTTAACAGTTCCTTTAAGGGTGTTTCACCATCAACAGCATGTGAATCAATTGAAATTTCACCTAGTTCATTCATAAGAACGGCAACTCGGGTACCTAACTCTTTTTCTTGTACAAGAAGGTTTCTCAATAAAGTCGTTTTTCCGGCGCCTAAAAAACCTGAAAGTATATAAATTGGAATTTTCATTTGTATCTCCTTATTTGTAGAAGTGCTATTTATTAATAGTAGAAAAAAAAGAAGCAGATAGCAAGGCAAAATAATCGAAGTGTTCGTTATTATTTTGGCTACCCTGAAAATAAGGGGATCTTCGTTCCAGAACACTCGCTTTCCGTGGGGCGGGCGGGAGTATTTTCGAGGAGTCGCGCGTCCTTCCACTTTAATCAACTACGTTTGAAAATCAACATTGAGATTTAACAGAGCCATTATTTTAAAGTTCGTACTTTATGAGAAATCCATGGATTGGTTTTGGTGAGTTGCTTTCTTTATTTTTTTCATAAAAAGTACTACTATTGTTATAGATGAACTTTGTTACTGGAGGTAAAAGATGGAGAGATGTGGCTGGGTTACGGAAAATCAATTATATAAGGACTATCATGATCAAGAGTGGGGAGTTCCGGTCTATGATGATAGAATTCTGTTTGAATATTTAAATTTAGAAGGTGCACAAGCTGGACTAAGTTGGTTTACAATTTTAAAAAAGAGAGAAAATTATCGGAATGCCTTTGATATGTTTGACCCTGAGGTCATTGTTGAATATGACCAAGAAAAAGTAGAAAGTTTGCTTCAAAATGAAGGGATTGTCAGGAATCGATTAAAGGTAAATGCAGTCGTTAGTAATGCGAAGGCTTATCTTGAAGTAGTTGATGAATTTGGTTCCTTTAGTAAGTACATTTGGTCTTTTGTGGGTGGAAATCCTATCAAAAATCACTTTATGCATCTATCAGATGTGCCTGTTTCGACACCTGCTAGTGATGCCATGAGTAAAGATTTAAAGAAACGCGGATTTAAATTTGTTGGTAGTACCATTTGTTATGCTTATATGCAGGCAGTTGGTATGGTGAACGATCACCTTGTCACGTGTGGCTGTTATAAATAAGAGTCATTCATTTATAAGCTCTCGCTCTTTTTATATGAAGGCTACCCTGAAAATAAGGGGATCTTCGTTCTAGAACACTCGCTTTCCGTGGGGCGGGCGGTGAGCCCCTCGGCGATAGCGCCTTCGGTGTCTCACCTGTCTAGCTGCTCCCTCCGGAGTCGCGCACCTTCCACTTCAATCAACTTCGTTTGAAAAAATCAACATTGAGCTTTAACAGAGTCTATATGAATGAAGTTTACAGAAGATTTATAAAAAAAATTAAATTTCTCATCAAAAATTAATCTTGTTTTTAGGTTTCTTTAAACTAGGAGATGTACATTATGTATAACAAATAGACATTAAAGGAGTTAAGTAAATATGGGGTATTATGATGAACATACAAAAATAAGAACTTCAGTAAAAAAGAGTAGATTCCCGAAAACTATTATTTCTTCTGTCATCGGTGGGTGTGTTGGAGCCTTAATTACTCTATTTGTTATTTCCCCAACAATCCCAATAGATTCAAGTCAAAACATCCAATCTCAATCTATGGATCAAGCAGTCCCGGCATCTATTAATACTGTGAGTTTTAATGTGGAGACTAGCATTACCCAAGCTATTGAAAAAGCAAGCGGATCAGTAGTTGGTGTAATCAACATACAAAACAATCGAATGTTAGAGCCTGACAAAGAAGCAGGTACAGGTTCCGGAGTAATTTACAAAAAGGTAAACAATAAAGCTTATGTCGTTACTAATGCACATGTCGTGAATGGGGCAAATAAAATTGAGATTAGTCTTGCGGATGGGACACGGGTAGATGGTACATTAAAAGGACAAGACATTTTTATGGATCTAGCTGTTGTTGAGATTGATGGATCTCATGTGAATGAGGTAGCAACTTTTGCCTCATCTGAAACCATCAAACTTGGTGAGCCTGTCATAGCTATTGGAAACCCATTAGGACTAAAATTCTCTGGTTCTGTTACTCAGGGTATTATAAGTGGTTTGGATCGATTGATTCCAATTGATATAGATCAAAATGGCGTAGTGGACTGGGAGGCAGATGTCATACAAACGGATGCGGCTATCAATCCTGGAAATAGCGGCGGTGCCCTTATTAATGTTAATGGTGATGTTATTGGAATTAATTCGATGAAAGTAAACCAAACATCAGTTGAGGGAATTGGTTTCTCCATTCCAATTTCGATTGCGAAGCCAATTATAGAGAGTTTAGAAGTACATGGGATGGTGAAGCGACCATTTCTAGGAGTTGTAAGTGGTTCATTATCTGATATTGCCAGCTATCATTGGAAAAATACATTTCGATTACCAGATGAAGTAACAGAGGGCTTGTACATTGAGGGTGTTGCTTCTGGTTCTCCAGCACAAAAGGCAGGATTACAAGAGATGGATGTAATCACAGAGTTTGATGGACAAAAAATAAAGTCGGTTGTGGAGCTTCGAAAATATTTATACCAAAAAAAGAAAGTGGGAGAAACCCTAGCCGTCACATACTACCGAAACGGTGAAAAACAACAAACAAAGCTAACATTAATCGAAACACCGGGCAAATAATTTTAACCGAAAAAGAGCTATCTAACAATTTGATGGCTCTTTTTTCTCAAAAATAGATAAATTATAGTGGGTAGAAGAAGCTAAGGTGGTGCGAATGATGAATAAAATTCTAATAATAGAAGATGAAAAAAACATTACACGTTTTCTTGAATTAGAACTTAAATATGAGGGTTATATTGTAAAAACATCAGACAATGGTCGGAATGGATTAGATATGGCCTTAGCGGAAGACTGGGATTGCATATTACTAGATTTAATGTTACCCCAGTTAAACGGGGTAGAAGTTTGTCGAAGAATCCGTTCTTCAAAGTCGACTCCAATCATAATGATAACAGCACGTGATAGTGTTATGGACCGAGTGTCTGGACTTGACAGTGGGGCAGATGACTATATTGCCAAACCTTTTGCAATAGAAGAATTGCTTGCTAGAATTCGTTCATTACTTAGAAGAAGCCAACAAGATAAAACGAGTGAAAAGGAGACAATATTAACCTATCGTCAACTAACATTAGAAGTAAAAGCTAGGCAAGTAAAAAAGAGTGGCCAAATAATTGATTTAACAAAGCGGGAATATGAGCTTCTCTATGCTCTTCTCATTAACCAAAACATTGTGTTAAGCCGTGAAGTATTATTGGATAAGATTTGGGGTTATGAAAGCGAAGTTGAAACCAATATTGTAGATGTTTATATACGTTATTTACGAAATAAAATTGATGATGATGGTGAATCAGAGAGCTATATTCAAACAGTTCGTGGAACGGGGTATGTGATCAGATCATGAATAAAGCAGCTCAATACTTTAGAACTGTACCGTTAAAATGGAGACTGACTTTTTCATCATCAATCTTGATTTTTATTACATTTCTCTTATTTAGTTTTGTTCAATATGAGCTATTGTATAACTGGCTCCTGTCTGATGAAAAAGAAGCTGTGCAAAAGACAAAAGGAGAAGTCGCTGCTTATTATGAGCAAGCAAACCATCCTATTAATGACATTCAACGAAAGGATATGGAAACAATCCTTCTAAAATTGAATGATAAACACCAAGTCATAAGAATTTTAGATATTAATCAGAATCTTGTCATATCTGCATCTAATGATTTTCCGAAAAAGCTTTCAACCGTAAGATATCCCACTCGGGAAGGTATCGAGCAATTTCACCATGAGGGTGAGGATTATCTCATTGCATGGGAGCATATTAATACTCGTTCTTTCCAAGGAACAGTTGAAGTGGTCCGAACGCTTACTTCGTTTAACGAAGTAACGAACATAATTTTGCTCATTACAATAGGATTTGCAGCCGCAACAATCGTCATAAGTTTACTAAGTGGAATGATAATCTCTAGACAGTATATTAACCCGATCAAAGAACTAAATCTTGCTATTGCAAAAATAAAAGAAAAAGGCTTTCAAACTCGAGTGAAAGTCCCGCAGAGACAAGATGAATTCACCGAACTGTCTCGAATTTTTAATGAGATGATGGACAGAGTAGAAGATACTATTAGTAATCAAAAGCAATTTGTTGAGGATGCATCTCATGAACTTCGAACGCCGATTACAGTCATTGATGGACATTTGGCCTTGCTGAATAGGTGGGGGAAGAATGATAAAGAGGTGTTGGAGGAATCACTTGCTGTATGCACAAACGAAACGAAACGACTGCGTAAAATAGTGGGAGAGTTATTAAATTTGACAAGATCAGAAGCATTTGAGGAATCAGAAGTAAGACCCATTCAAATTGCAGAAACCATCAATCAAATCACAAAGAACTTCTCTATACTCCATCCTGATTTTACAATTACTTATCAAGATAAAACTACAGGTAATATTGAAGTTTTAATCCATAAACATCATTTTGAGCAGATCATTATGATTCTATTAGATAATGCGATCAAATATTCACTTGATTCAAGAAAGATCGATGTGACTTTATTCAGAAGAGGAAATGAGGCCATTGTCGAAGTTAAGGATGAAGGAATTGGAATATCAAGTGAAGAATTAGAAAAGGTTTTTCGCAGGTTTTACAGGGTAGATAAAGCCAGAAGTCGTGAAAATAGTGGAACAGGTCTTGGATTATCGATTGCCAAGAAATTAGTAGAAAAGTACTTTGGTACAATATATGTGGAAAGTATCGAAAATAAAGGGTCGAATTTCATTGTGAAACTACCCTTAAATCTAGGCTCTGTTAAAGCGCCCATTTGATTTTTAAAAGGAAGTTATTTAGCGAGAATCCTGCAGCTGAACTCAACACCAATGTCTAATAGAGCCTAAATTTTAAAAAACAATAGGGTAGTAGAACACCAGTACACCATACTTTACTAAGAGGTGAAAATATAGAACAGTAATCAAAAGGCGTTTCTGTAGTGTATCTTAAAAAAGGGCTAGAATTGTATTTTACCCGTTTGCTCAAATCATCGAATATGAAACTGAAAAGTAATTATGGTAAAGTACAGGTAGTCTAATTAAGAGGTGAAAGCAGAAATGGTCGAAAAACGTAAGCCTATTCCAGTCAATGAGGCAGTCAAACGAGTACTAAACTTTGCTAAAGAGGGCATCAGTGAAACTGTGCCGATTC
>JBFILZ010000032.1:0-22937 GCA_041611945.1 Bacillus sp. (in: firmicutes) | reverse complement strand
TTCCGGACGGCTGTATCAGTTCATACAGGGCTAAATTGCATGACACTTTTACAATGGGGAAATGAATTTCAAAAGAAAAAATATCTTACACCACAGGCAAAAGGAGATAAGGTTGGTGCTTTTGGATTAACTGAGCCGAATGCGGGATCAGATGTAGCAGCACTACAAACAACTGCTCAAAAAGACGGCGATTACTACATATTAAACGGACAGAAGACCTGGATTTCACTTTGTGATGTTGCTGATCATTTCCTTGTATTCGCTTACACGGATAGGTCTAAAAAACATAATGGAATTTCTGCGTTTATTGTGGAACGTGATATGACTGGATTTTCTTCTAAGGCAATAAAAGGGAAACTTGGAATTCGTGCTGGAAATACGGGAGAATTGTTTTTTGACAATGTTAAAGTTCCAAAGGAAAATTTACTAGGTGAAGAAGGTGATGGCTTTAAAATAGCGATGTCTGCCCTAGATAATGGTAGGTTTACAGTTGCTGCAGGTGCATGCGGGCTCATTCAAGCTTGTTTAGAAGCAAGTGTCAAGTATTGTCATGAAAGAAGTACATTTGGTAAAGAGATTGGTAAGCATCAGCTAGTTCAGCAAATGATAGCTAAAATGGAAGCAGGACTTCAAATTTCAAAATTACTAGTGTATCGAGCAGGCTCTCTAAAGAATGAGGGTATTCGAAATACAAGAGAAACTTCATTAGCTAAATGGCAAGCATGTGACTATGCAAACGAAGCTGCAAATGACGCAGTTCAAATTCACGGAGCTTACGGATACTCAGATGAATATCCAGTTGAACGGTATTTAAGAAATTCAAAAGCCCCAGTTATCTATGAAGGAACCCGTGAAATTCACACAGTCATGCAAGCAGAGTACGTATTAGGTTATCGTGAGGACAAACACTTAGATAAAAACCTTCCAGCATGGACGAATGAATCGTTATCATTAAATTAAACTCTGTTATGCGCAATGTTGATTTTCCAAACGAAGTTGAATGAAGTGGATGGTATGAGAATCCTTGAATGCTTGGTCAGAGTTATAGGGGAATAACAGTTTCTTGTTTGACAAAATTGTGATATTTATTTACAGACGTCCCGATTTCAGGAAGCATACTCTAGAAGCAGTTCAATCGGTACGCTGGAGTATTTTCATGGAAGCCTATTCGGTCGTGCTATTCTCTATTCTTCGTGCGGTGAGAACTGATGGAAGCAAACTCAATATCCAGCGGGAGCAGCGGGACAGTTGGGACACCGAAGGCGCAAGTGCCGAGTTGGTTCACCGCCCGCGCCGTGGAAAGCGAAAATCAACAACAATTTTTAACAGGACATAACTTAAATAAAATCCAGATAAATGAATATACTAATTCGAAAAAATTCTATTAATCTCTTTGTTTTATTTGAATATCTGTTATGGATGTGCTTTTTCATTCGTTTCTTGTATCTATTTCCTTTTTATAGTAATAGGGGTGAAATTTTTGATTAATGAAAAGATTCAAGTGTCATTGTTTAATAGGATTATTACAAATAGGGACGATGAAATTTTATCTATTCATTTAGGAGATAAAGATAAACTCACTCCTTTTTTAGATCTCAAGCATTCAATACAAACCAATTTTGATTATTGGAAAGAAAAAGAGGGAAATGTAATTCTTGCTACTAAAGGAGAAAATCATTATTTACTCTTATACAGGGATTATATAGAAAACGATAGTTTGTTACGGTTCTATATAATATTAAATGATACGAATTTTTTTGAACTTGAGAATCAACTCCTGGAATTAGATAAATCAAATAGAGAACTAGATGCCATAATAGAGAGTTCATATGACGGGATATACATCACGGATCGGTTTGGAAATACATTAAAAACAAATTCAGCGATAGAGCGAATAACAGGAATACCTAAACACTACTATGTTGGAAAGAACATTAGTCATTTAATAAAAAGAGGAATTTTAGAAGAATCAGTCACATTTAAGGTACTCGAGCAAAAGAAACCCGTTTCTGTTGTGCAAAAAAATTTTAATCAAAAAGAAACATTAATGACAGGGAGTCCGATTTTTAATGAAGATGGAGAAATAGAGAAGGTAGTAACGAATATACGAGATTTATCTGATTTAAATCAACTCAACTCAGAATTAATAAAAGTACAAAAGTTGAACGAGCAGTATCGAGAAGAGTTACAGCGATTAAAATCCTATACTCATATGGATCCCGATGTAATAATAAAAAGTGATAAGATGATAGAATTATTTACAATGATTGAAAGGCTGGCAAACTTTGATACTACTATGCTAATCCTAGGGGAAACTGGAGTCGGGAAAGATGTATTAGTACGTCACTTATTTCGACGTAGTTCAAGGTGTAGTGAAGGAGAATTAATAAAGATTAATTGCGGAGCAATTCCAAATGAACTACTTGAATCTGAATTGTTTGGATATGAAGGCGGGGCATTTTCAGGAGCTAATAAGACAGGTAAAGCAGGTATGTTTGAACTTGCTCATAAAGGGATGCTTTTTTTGGATGAGATTGGTGAACTCCCTCTGGATTTGCAGGTAAAACTACTCCGAGCTATTCAAGAAAAGGAATTCATGCGTGTGGGTGGAACAAAAATTAAGAAGATTGATGTTAGATTAGTAGCAGCAACAAATAAAGATTTAAAAGAGATGGTAAAGAACGGACAATTTCGTGAAGATCTCTATTATCGCCTTCATGTAGTTCCAGTAATGGTTCCACCTCTTAGGGAACGAAAAGATGATATACTTCCGCTAGTTCACTATTTTCTAGAAAGCTATTCTAAAAAATATAATCTGAATAAAATGTTTGATAAAGAGTTAAATAACTTCTTTTATTATTATCACTGGCCTGGAAATGTCAGAGAACTTTCCAATTTGTTAGAACGCTTAATTTTGACTATACAACATAATCTGATTACATTTGCTGATCTTCCTGATGAATATAAAAGGTTGAACAAAGTATATGACAGTGTAAGTGAGCAACTTTCATTAAAGGAAGCTGTTGAACTAGCAGAACAAACAGTTATAAAGAATGCATTGAGACAATGCAAGACAACATATGAGCTAGCAGATATACTGAAGACAAGTCAGGCTACCATTGTACGAAAGCTTCAAAAGTACAATATGTCCTAGTCGATTCAAATATGAATTAATAATTCAAAAACAAATTAGTCCTAACCCATTATCTAGGAGAAATAAATAAATAATAATTCAGAAATGAATCAAGTAGAGTACTTATGGCAATTTGAAGCCATTACTCACTTGATTTTTTTTTATTAATTAAAGGCTACCCTGAAAATAAGGGGATCTTAGTTCCAGAACACTCGCTTTCCGCGGGGCGGGCGGTGAGCCATCTCGGCACTTGCCCCTTCGGTGTCTCACCTGTCCCGCTGCTCCCGCCGGAGTCTCGCACCTTCCACTTCAATCAACTTCGTTTGAGAAAAACAAGATTGAGCCTTTAACAGAGCCTAATCAAATTAAAAAATATCTCAGTTATAAGTATAACGAAGGTGTAGTCCATTAGTAGATTGGACACTATTTTACGGGTGTTTAGGCTTTACGTACTGCTAGACCGGAAATCCCAGTCAAATCAGCAGGGGTTTTAACTTAGAAATGTAAGTTGTAACAATAGAAATTCATTATATTTATTGTTATTTTCTGAAAATTAAAAAAGTTGGCATGGATTTTGCTTATTAATAGGATAGAGCAATTAATTAATTCTACACATAGATTTCAAGGGGGCATATTGATGGAAAGACCATGGTATAAGCATAGAGTAGTTGGAAATCCAGAAGTAATTGATATTCCAGAGATTTCGATATCCCAATTTTTTGAGCAATCTGTTCATAAATATCAACATCATACGGCTATTACATTTTACTCACAAACTTTTACTTACGGTGAATTAGATCAATGTGTAAAAAAAGTTGCCGCGTCTTTATTTAAACTAGGAGTTTGTAAGGGAGATCGAGTCGCTCTAATGCTTCCCAATTGCCCTGAGTATCCAATAAGTTATTATGCAGCATTACTATGTGGTGCAACAATTGTCCAAATTAATCCCATGTATAAAGAATCTGAATTACTACATGTTTTAAATGATTCAAAGGCAAAAGTGCTTATTGTGATGGACACTCTACTACCAATTGTACAAAGAATCATAGATAGGACCTCGGTTTCAGACACAATAACTGTTTCCAATGGCAACGAATGTATGTTCGATGAACTCTTGAAAGATTCTGGAGAACTACTGCCAAATGTAACTATTTATCCGAAAGATGATATAGCTGTTCTGCAATATACCGGTGGTACTACTGGCCGTTCGAAGGGTGCCATGCTAACTCATTACAATTTGGTGGCAAATACACTTCAAGGAGCAGCGACAGCCAAGGTGAAAACTAGATTAGGTGAAGAACGAGTTTTAACCATTATTCCTTTGTTTCATGTATACGGCATGACCAGTGCCATGAGTCTTACTCTATACAACGGGGGGAATTTAATCTTAGTTCCAAGGTTCGAAGTTAAGGAAGTTGTTAAATTAATAGAAACCACCAAGCCTACTGCGTTTCCTGGTGTTCCGACGATGTTCATTGCGTTACTTAATTATTATCAATCTTACAAATTTGATCTTAGTTGTTTAACGACTTGTACGAGTGGTTCCGCACCTTTACCTGTTGAGGTGATAAATAGATTTAATGAAGTTAGTGGAACAACAGTTGCTGAAGGGTATGGACTTTCTGAAGCATCACCAGTTACGCATAGAAATCCCATTTCTGGGCTTCAAAAACGCGGGAGTATAGGAATACCAATAGTAAATACTGATGCGAAGATTGTAGATATAGCGACAGGTGAAGAAGAACTTGGATTTGGTGAAGTTGGTGAATTAATTATAAGTGGTCCACAAATCATGAAGGGTTATTGGAATATGCCGGAAGAAACAGCTTCATGTATTAGAAATGGATGGCTTTACACCGGAGATTTAGCCATGATGGATGCGGATGGATTTTTCTATATCGTTGGAAGAAAAAAAGAAATGATCATCGCTAGTGGTTTTAATGTGTATCCCATTGAAGTGGAGGATGTAATCTATAGTCACCCGAATGTTCTAGAAGCAGCAGTTATTGGTGTGCCTGATGAATATAGAGGAGAGACAGTAAAGGCTATTGTCGTCAGGAAGGAAAATAAAGAATTACTAGAGTCAGAACTCATTCAATTTTGTCGTGAAAGATTAGCCAATTTTAAAGTTCCTAATACGATAATCTTTGTGGAAGAACTACCGAAAACAACAGTCGGCAAAATTTTAAAAAGAAAGCTTAAAGAAATATATTCCTACTAGGGAAATCGGAGGTAGACAATGGAATTATTAATACAACAAATATTTAATGGACTTACAATTGGAAGCGTTTACAGTTTAGTGGCTCTCGGACTAACACTTGTATACGGCATTCTACATATTCCAAACTTTGCTCACGGTGCTCTATATATGGTGGGCGGGTATGTAACCTTAATTACGATGGAGAGTTTCGGAATTCATTACTGGGTTGCTATCTTTGTTTCAATAGTGGTGGTTGGTTGTTTAGGTATATTGATGGAAAGGTTAGTCTTTCATCCTTTAAGAAATTCACCGCCCATTCATGACAAAATTGCCGCAATCGGAATTTTATTATTTCTAGAAGCCTTTGTCCAACTATTATGGGGAGCAGAGTATAGACGTATGCTATCACCCTACGATCAAGTTGTTGAGATTGCAGGACTAACTGTTACACTTCAACGACTCCTTATTATTGGAACTGCAGTTATGGTGATGGTTTTACTATATGTATTTTTGAAAAAAACGATGACAGGTGCAGCGATTGTTGCCATGTCGCAAAATCGAGAAGGTGCATTTTTAGTAGGAATTAATGCAAATAAAGTAGCAATGATAACCTTCTTTATTTCAGGGGGATTAGCGGCATTTGCAGCCTCAATATCATCACCCATTAATTTAGTCTTTCCTGGTATGGGCCACTTAGTTATATTGAAAGCCTTTGTAATCATTATTATTGGTGGAATGGGTAGTATTCCAGGAGCAATTATTGGTGGGTATATTATTGGTTTTTCAGAGAGTTTAAGTGCGACATTTATATCAAATGATTATAAGGATTTAATTGCTTTTATTTTACTAGTGGTTATCTTAACGATTAGACCAAAAGGTTTGTTTGCGAAGGGGGTACAGTAATGACTTCTCTTTTTAAACAAAAAAATATGACAATCTTCATTTTAATAGCGGCACTAATTTTTCCACTATTAACGGAAAATCAATATATTTTACACATCTTTTCGTCTGTGTTTATTTTTTCCATTGGTGTTTATGGTTTGAATTTGATTGGTGGATATACTGGTCAATTGTCATTGGCACATGCTGGTTTTTTTGGAATTGGTGCCTATTCAGTTGGAGTATTAACTGTAAAACTAGGTTTTAACTCTTGGGTTGCTCTCTTATTAGGGATTATCATCACATCTTTTATTGGGTTTCTGATCGGGTTAATCGCTTTGCGTACGAAGGAGCACTTCTTTGCTATCTATACCTTATGTGTTGGTTATATTATTTATTTAATCATCTATAAATGGGAAGCTGTGACTGAGGGAGTTCGTGGATTAATTGGAATTCCTGCTCCATCACCAATTGGTCCGATTACCTTTGATTCACCAAAGTCACTCTATTATTTGATGCTTTTCTTTCTAGTTCTAGTGATATTACTATTTAAAAGAATCGTACAATCACTAGTTGGTCGGACATATATAGCGATTAGAAATAGTGAAGAACTTGCTCAAACTATTGGAATTAATACGATGAAACAAAAATTAGTCTCATTTGTATTATCTACGTTTTTTGCTGGATTAAGCGGGGGACTTTATGCCACTTTTGTCCGATTTATCGGCCCAGATATTTCTTATGTAAATATAACTTTTGACATGCTGATGTATCTATTAGTAGGTGGAATAGGCACGATATCCGGACCTTTAGTCGGAACCTTACTAATTGTATGGGTATCACAATATCTACAATTCTTACAAGATTATCGAATGTTATTTTTTGGTCCCCTATTAGTTTTTATCATTATCTTCTATCCATACGGAATTGTCGGTGGGCTAAGGAATTGGACAATGAAACGTCAACTAAAGAAATCAAAGATTCATTTTTCACAACAAAATACGAACACGGTAACTGTTAAGGAGGAAAAGTAATGCTTGTTCAAGTTAAGGGACTTACTAAACGGTTTGGTGGACTTATTGCTGTTGACAACGTTGACTTTGAAATAGAAAAAGGAAAGATTACGGCAATTATCGGTCCCAATGGTGCTGGGAAATCCACATTTTTTAACCTAATAAGTGGTTTTCATCCTCCAAGTGCTGGTTCAGTTACTTTTGATGGTACAGATATTACAGCTCTAAGAGCAGATCAAATCGCTAAGTTAGGGATTGCTAGAACCTTTCAAACTACCAATTTATTTGAACATTCAACAGTATTTGATAATGTCATAATCGGTCATAGATTAAGAACGAAATCCGGATTATTTGATGCTGTATTCCAAACTTCACGGCTCACAAGGGAAGAAAAAGAATGTAAAGATAAAGCCATGGAGGTGTTGGAATTTGTTGGATTAGCTCATTTAGCTCATCACCCTATCTCAGGCATTTCTCAAGAGGCAAAGAAACGTACAGCTTTTGCATTAGCGTTAGCAACTGAACCATCTATCGTTTTTTTAGATGAACCAGCGGCAGGTGTAAATCCTGATGAAACAGAAGGACTATCTGAATTAATTCGAAAAATGGTAAATAAGGGTATCACTGTTTGTTTAATCGAACACAAAATGCAAATGATCATGACCCTTGCAGACAAGATTATGGTGTTGAATTATGGAAAGAAAATAGCAGAAGGAACACCAGCAGAAATTCAAAACAATCCATTAGTCATAGAAGCGTATTTAGGAGGTGACCCTATTGCTAAAGTTAACTAGCGTCTCTGTTCATTACGGAAATTACGAAGCGTTACATGACATTTCTATCGATGTCCAACAAGGAGAACTCGTGGTCCTGTTAGGAGCAAATGGTGCAGGAAAGAGTACTATTTTCCGAACAATTAGTGGTTTAAGTAAACCATCAGCAGGAACGATTCACTATCATGATAGCAGTATTGGCGGGCTGTCACCTGACCGAATAGTAAAATCCGGTATTGTTCAGTGTGCAGAAGGAAGAAAACTTTTCCCACAAATGTCAGTATATGAAAATCTTAATCTTGGTGGATATGTAATGCGTCATGAGAAACATGAACTTAAGGAGTACTTAAAAAAGGTGTATGAATTATTTCCGATATTAAAAGACAAAAAGGACAATCCAGCCGGTTCTCTGAGTGGCGGTCAGCAGCAAATGCTTGCTATTGGCAGAGCATTGATGGCACGTCCAAAAGTCATTCTACTAGATGAGCCTTCAATAGGTTTAGCCCCACTAATAGTAGAACAGGTGTTTGAAGTGATTAAACAAATAAATAAAAGCGGAACCACGGTATTACTAGCAGAGCAAAATGCAAATGCAGCCTTGAAAATTGCAGACAGAGGCTATGTTATCGAAACAGGAAGAATTGTATTGGAAGGTACAAGTTCAGAACTCTTTGAAAATGATAGCATACGTAAAGCATATATTGGAGCCTAAGTACTTGTCATTATCGCCTGAAGGGAGGTGTGGAAAAAGGTTCGCATTCATTTGAGATGGAAAAAACTAGCTGTTCTTAAGTCTATTAAAATATTAAAGGGGGAAATGTAAATGTTTAAAATGAGTAAAACGATCCTTTTTTTGCTACTTTTCTTTGTTTTGCTAGTATCAGCTTGTAGCAGTACACCTTCTTCAAAACCTGAAACTGAACCAAAAGAAGCTGAAAAAGAGCCAGAAAAAGAGCCCGAAGTTGTAGTTGAAGAAGTAGCTGGGGTTGTTAATATTGGCTATAGTGGTCCGTTAAGTGGACCTGCTGCATATTACGGTGAAAATACTCTTAGTGGGGTAAAAATGGCTGTAGAAGAGATAAATGCGAACGGCGGATTCGAGGTTAACGGTAAGAAGTTTAATCTAAACCTTGTTTCCCTTGATGATAAATACTTACCGAATGAAACGGGTGCAAATGCAAAGAGATTAATTCAGGAAAATAAAACACCGATTATTTTTGTACCTCATAGTGGAGGAATATTTGCTACACAAGTATTCAATATGCAGGAAAAGTTTATTATAGGTGCCTATTCAAGTGAGCCAAAATTAACTGAGCAAGGAAATTCTTTAACGGTACGTATTCCTCCGAAATATAGCTCTTACATAGAGCCGTTTTCAAAGTATCAAATGGAGCGTTACGGAAAGAAGATTGCACTTCTCCCAACGGCAACACAATATGGGAAGGATTGGACTTCTGTATTAGAGCCTGGATGGACTGATCTTGGCGGAGAAATTGTATATAAGGGTTCAATTGACTTTAGTAAGGACACAGACTTCTACACAATCGTTACGAATGCTCTTAAGGAAAAGCCAGATGTTCTATTTGTTGGTGGACCTTCCCAACCAACAGCTCTAGTAATTAAACAAGCAAGGGAATTAGGCTTTAAAGGTGGATTCTTAATTATGGATCAAGCGAAGCTTGATGAAATTGAAGCTGTTTTAGGTGGAACAGAATTAATTGAAGGTTCGGTTGGAGTTTTACCTTTAATTTATTCAAAATATGAAGGTAATGAAAAATTCATTAATGACTATACTGCAAAACATGGAAAAAATCCAGGATCTGAAGCTGGATATCACTACTTAGCAACCTATTTATTTGTTGAAGCAATGAAGGCAGCAGGTTCTGTCGATGACGCCGAAGCAATAAGGGCGCAGATTCAAACAGGGCTAAATACATTAGCTGATGATAAGAAAATTTATGATATTACAGAAGTGGAAGATAATGGTGGATTAATAACACTTCTTCGAATGGCAGTAGTAGAGGATGGAAAAATTGTAGATGTATCATTAGCACAATAAAGAATAGTTGGTGGGTGGTCAGTACTTCACTGACCATCTATATTTTTCTTATCATCTATTAGTGAAAGAATTCAGTTAATCAAGTACGTTCAACCTGTTCGGAAAGGAGTTAAATTGTGACTTCAAATTACAAACCAGAAATAAGAGAGCAGAGTTTATATTCAGAATTAATAGGGTTTGAAACTGATACATATGAAAACTCTAATGTGATTATAAAACTTCAAATAAAAGAGCAGCACAAAAATAGTATTCAAACAGTTCACGGCGGGGTAATTGCAACGATGATAGACAATATTATAGGCGCTACGATTGCATCTACCGTTTCATTGCCTTCAACAACCATTAACCTAAACATTTCTTACATTCAGCCTGCAGTTGAAGGACTATTGATAGCCAAGGCGACTATTTTACATCAGGGCTACCGTATTGTGACAGGAGAAGGAATTATTACAGATCAAAATCATCAAATTATTGCTAAAGGAATTGGCACTTTTAAATTGCTGCGACCCAAAACATAACTTCTACTGGATTCATTTATGTATTATTTAATTCAAAACTGAATGATTGAAAAAATAAATTTGTTTCAATGATTGATTATTTATAGTCCTGTATGAAGATTCTCTTACTAGTTTGGTAACTGTGTATTGGTATGAATCTTGCTAACTATATTAGTAGATTATTTGTTAGAAAGGAGATTGAGATTGAGAATGAATAAAGCAGTTATCGTTTCAGCTATACGAACACCAATTGCAAAAAAAGGTGGCGCATTATCTTCATTAGAACCATATATATTTGGAGCAATGGTATTAAAAGAGGCTTTAAACCGTGTACATGTAAGTGGTGAAGATGTGGACGATGTCATCCTTGGGAATTGTGGTGCTGGAGGGGGAAATATTGCTCGTCTTACATTACTACAAGCGGGATTACCATTTTCAGTACCAGGCCTAACAATAGACCGCCAATGTGGTTCAGGAATTAACAGTGTAATACTAGCTGCAGAATCAATAATAGCAGGAAAAGCAGATATAGTACTCGCTGGTGGAACTGAAAGTTTATCTCGTTCCCCTTACTTATTAAGTCCAATGGATAAGGCGTTCGACCGCATGCCACCTAAATTTGTGAAAAGACAATTGTCCCCAGATCATATTGGGGATCCGCCAATGGGGATTACAGCTGAAAATTTAGTTGAACATTACTTAATAACGAGAAAAGAACAAGACGAATTTGCCTTACGAAGTCAGCGGAGAATGGCGATAGCAATGGAGAACTCATGGTTTGAAGAACAAATATTGCCCATTTCAGTTAAAGGAAAAAAAGGAGAATGGTTGTTTGATAAAGATGAACATCCAAGAGCGGATACTACTTTGGAAAAGCTAGCTACGCTATCTCCAGCATTTAAACAAGGAGGGACAGTTACGGCTGGGAATTCCTCGGGAGTGAATGATGGTGCATCTGCCCTTTTAATCATGTCGGAAAAAGAAGCTAAAATAAGAGGACTAGAACCTCTTGCTTACATATCAGACTGGGCAATAGCTGGGGTTGACCCCAATCTTATGGGGATAGGACCTGTACCGGCCGTACAAAAATTATTACGCAATTCAGGTGGAAATCTTGATCAATTCGATCTTATTGAAATCAATGAAGCTTTCGCAGCGCAAGTACTAGCTTGTGACAGGGAACTATCCTTTAATATGGAAAAGGTGAATGTAAATGGTGGTGCCATTGCACACGGACATCCAATTGCTGCCACCGGAGGTATGTTAGTGACTAAATTGATTTATGAAATGAAAAGGAGAAATGTAAAAAAAGGACTTGTAACTGCATGTATTGGCGGTGGTCAAGGAATTGCATTAAGTTTAGAAAGAAAATAAGCAGAAGACTTTGTTTTTGAGTTAGTAATGTGGGAATTGATTTCCCAGCAGGATTCTCCCTTTTTAGCGGAATGTAAAGACTTTTCGCAAATGTGAAAAAATTCCCTCTCGGTGACAAATGAGTATAGGAAGTCTCGTAATCTGGCATGAGTTTCTGATTTGCTGCATCATTCATCGTCCTATCTAAATCAATAACGAGTTTTGAGAAAATCTTGTTTACTAGTAAAGGGGTGTAAAGGAATGGATTTTCAACTTGATAAGGATATTTTATTTTTAAAACAGACGATCAGAGATTTTATAAAAAACGAAGTAGAGCCCTTTTCCATGCAAATCGAGGAAGATGATCATATACCGTTTGAGATTATTGAAAAATCAAAAGAAATGGGCTTATTTAGCTTAAGTATTCCTGAAGAATATGGCGGACTGGGAATAGATATGGTTGGGAAATGTGCTTTATATGAAGAAATCGGGAAAACAAACAATGGATATACAACATTAATAGGAGCACATACTGGTATTGGTTCTGTCGGAATTGTTGAGATGGGAAGTGAATATCTAAAAAGGACGTATTTACCTGATATGGCAAAAGGAGACCGACTTGGAGCATTCGCTTTGACAGAACCACAAGCTGGTTCCCATGCAACGAATCTGAAAACAACTGCAGTTAAAAAAGGAAATAAATATATTCTTAACGGTACAAAGCATTATATAACAAATGCGACCGTTGCTGATATATTCACTGTGATGGCTGTAACAGATTCTGAGAAAGGTGCAAAAGGTATAACTTCGTTTGTAGTGGAAAAAGGATTTCCTGGATTTAAGGTAGGTGTTGTTGAGAGAAAAATGGGTCTCAGAGGGTCTCATTCAGCTGAACTTATTTTTGAAGATTGCGAGGTTCCTGAACAGAATGTTCTTGGTCAAATTGGCCAAGGTTATGTAAACGCTTTAAAAATTCTGAGTAATGGTCGAGCAGGATTAGCAGCACGGAATTTAGGGTCCTCTCAAAAACTATTAGATATGTGTATGTTTCATGCGGAAAATAGAGAACAGTTTCATACTCCAATCATTGAGCACCAAGCAGTTGCCCACATGTTAGCTGAAATGGCATTAGAAATTGAAATTCTCCGTTCGTTCATGTTTAGAGTTGCCTGGATGGTAGATCAAAAACAGACTGTAATAAAGGAAGCGGCAATGCTAAAACTCTATGGTTCAGAAGTGTACAACAGAGTTGCAGATAAGGCTGTTCAAATCCACGGAGGACTTGGTTACATTAAAGACTTTCCAGTTGAGCGCTATTTCCGGGATGCGAGAATTACAAGAATTTATGAAGGAACATCTGAAATTCAAAAAAATATCATTGCTGGGCAGCTTAGGAAAGAATTCAGGAAGTAGTTACGTAGTAGAACTACTTGACATTTAGTTGAAAATGAAACAAAAACGAACAGAAAGACCTCTCTTATACACTAGTTATTAATCAGAGAAAGATTCTACTACCGAATGGAGATGATTTTATGCATTTACGCCTTACAGAGGAACAAAAGATGGTTCAAAAAACAATTAGAAAATTTGTGGAAAAGGAATTAATTCCCCTTGAAAACGATGTATTACGAAATGAAAGGGAAGGAAGACCTAGTTTATCAACAGAAAAGAAAAAAGAGCTTCAGCTAAAAGCGAAAGCGGCTGGGTTTTGGGGGATAAATACGCCAGCTGCCTATGGTGGAGCTGATTTAGGTCAAATGATGCTCGCTCTTGTTATGATGGAAGTTTCTAAAACATTTGTTCCTTTTCAGTTTGGGGGGTCTGCAGACAATATTTTATATTATGGAAATGAAGAGCAAAAAGAAAAATATTTACTTCCCACAATTAATGGGGATAAGAAGTCCTGCTTTGCAATGACAGAGCCAGATGCAGGTTCAGATACGAGAAATATTAAGATGACTGCAGTGAAGGATGGTTTTGATTGGATCTTAAATGGTGAAAAAACGTTTATAACAGGTGGAAATGAAGCGGATTTTGTTATGGTTATTGCAGTTACAGACAAAGAAAAACATGCGAAAACGGGTCGAGATGGCGTCACTTGTTTTATCGTGGATCGTGAAATGGGCTGGAAATCTGAATATATCCATACTATGGGAGAATGGGGCCCAGCTGGATTAATATTTGATAATGTTAGGGTGCCAGCAGAGAATATATTAGGAGAAGTTGATGGTGGTTATAAACTAGGATTAGAATGGATTGGATTTGCAAGATGGATCGTAGGTGCACGAGCTGTGGGATCTGCTGAAAGACTACTCCAAATGGCAATTGATTACGCGAAAGAACGAAAAACATTTGGAAAACCAATTTCAGAAAGGCAAGCCATACAATGGCAAATTGCCGATTCTGCTGTTGAGATTGAAGCTGCTAAATGGTTGGTGCTAAATGCAGCATTTACATTAGATCATGGGGAAGATAATCGTCATCTAGCTTCTATGGCAAAATTATATGGAGCAAATATGGGCAATAATGTAGTGGATCGAGTACTTCAAATTCATGGAGGTATGGGATATACAAGAGAACTTCCAATTGAACGATGGTATCGTGAGGCTAGGTTATGGAGAATTTATGATGGGACCGACGAGATACAACGCATGATCATATCAAGAAATCTATTAAAAGGGCATGTAAAAGTAGGACAGTATTTATAATCGGATTTGTTACATGAAGGAAAGGGGATAAAGAATAGGATGACAGGGAACGGAAGATTTCAAGGTAGAGTAGCTTTTGTTACAGGTGGAAGTAGAGGAATTGGGAAAGCGATAGTGGAACAACTGGCAGTAGAAGGGGCTAAGGTTGCAATAATTGATGTAAATGAAGAAGCATTATTGGAAACCACACATGAATTGCGTGAAAAGGGTGTAGAAGTTTTTTCAAAGATTGCCAATGTAGTAGATTCTAATGAAGTAGAAATAGCAATGGAAGAGTCTGTAAATAACTTAGGTTCTTTGGATATTTTGGTCAATAATGCGGGTGTGATTCGAGATAACTTATTGTTTAAAATGTCTGATCTTGACTGGCAAATGGTCATGGATGTTCATTTAAAAGGAGCATTTAATTCATGTCGGGCTGCTCAAAAACATATGGTGAAGAATCGATATGGAAGAATTATAAACATTTCATCAACCTCAGCCCTAGGGAACCGTGGTCAAGCCAATTATGCTACAGCAAAAGCTGGTCTGCAGGGATTAACGAAAACATTAGCTATAGAGCTTGGTAGATACGGAATCACTTCAAATTCGGTTGCACCTGGATTCATTGAAACAGAAATGACAAAGGAGACTGCTAGAAGAATTGGAATCTCCTTTGATGATCTCATTTCCGCAAGTGTTTCCAAAATCCCGGTTGGTAGAAGTGGTAATCCTGAAGATATTGCAAATGCTGTAGCCTTCTTTGCGGATGAAAAGTCTTCGTTTGTAAACGGGCAAGTCATTTATGTAGCGGGTGGACCTAAAAACTAATCAGTGAGTTGGGGTGATGGCATGTTTACAGGATGTATTGGCAAACAATCAAATAAAGTGAAAAACACGGTTGAAAGAGGAGCCGTAAAGAAATTTGCTGAATCAATCGGGGATCCTCATCCGATATTTATGGATGAAGAAGTCGGTAGAAATTCTAGGTTTGGAGCTAATTTAGCCCCACCTACTTTCCCAAGAGTATTTGAATATGGAGTGATAAAAGAACTTCGTTTACCAAATAAAGGACTGATACATGGGGAACAAATATATCACTATGAAAGACCGTTATTAGTTGGAGAGGACATCCTTTGTTATCAAGAAGTTAAAGATTACTATGAGCGTACAGGAAAGCTAGGAGAAATGGGAATTCTTATTATTAAAAGATATGGTGAATCCTTAGACGGAGAACTGATATTTACGGCTGAACAGATTGTCATCTTGAATGAAGCTGTTAGAAGGGCGGTAAATATATGAAGAACCTAGCTAATCTTCAAGTTGGAGATGCACTTGATTATTTAGAATTAGAACCTGTTTCTAGAATCGAATTAATTAAATATGCAGGCGCTTCTGGGGATTACAATCCTATTCATACCATTGATGAAGAAGCGAAAAATGCCGGCCTACCAGGAATAATCGCACATGGAATGTGGACAATGGGTAATTTGGCGAAATTATTCACACCATTTTATGAAGAAGGGTTTGTACAAGATTATTCAATACGTTTTAAAGATATGGTTTTTTTAAACGATATACTAACATTAAAGGCCAAAATAGTGGAGTTGAGATCTACTCATTTTGTGTTTGATGTTGCCGCAGTTAATCAGCATGGTAAAGAAGTTATCAAAGGGAATTTGGTCTTTAAAAAATATTAATTAATGTATGGGAGTGTTGGACTTAGATGACCCTACATCCACAGGCTGAATCCATTTTAGAGTTATTTAAAGTTAAAAATTCACTAGCATTAGAGAATTTAAAAGATGTAACAGCAGCAAGAGAATTGTATATAAAATCCAGCAAACTATTAAATGTAGTTGAAGACATTCATATGGTAGAGGACCTTGAAATAGTAGGTTACAAGAAAGAAATCACGATAAGAATATACTCGCCAAATAATAAAACATCACTGCCTGCACTTGTATATTTTCATGGAGGAGGCTGGGTCATTGGCAGTATCGACACCCACGACGCCCTTTGTAGGTCCTTTGCTAATGAAGCTGAGTGTAAGGTAATTTCAGTAGATTATAGTTTAGCGCCAGAGCATAAATTCCCTGTACCTGTTGAGGATGCCTATCTTGCGACGAAGTGGGTATCAGATCATGCTTCAGAGCTAGGAGTTGATGCAACGAGAATAGCAGTAGGAGGGGACAGTGCAGGTGCGAATCTAGCAGCGGTGACTTGTTATTTATCAAACCAGCGAAATAGTCCTAAAATTAGTCATCAACTGTTATTTTATCCTTCTACAACATTTGAACCAACTGATTCCTATCATAAATTTGGAGAAGGCTATTATTTAACAAAAGAATCAATTAAGTGGTTTAGTGAGCAATATTTCTCACTTCTAACCGAGAATAAAACGCCAATAGCCGCCCCTATGTTGATTCCAGATGAGGAGGCAGCTCTTCTTCCACCAGCATATATCGTAACGGCAGAATATGATCCTTTATGTGATGGCGGTGCAAAATATGCTAGCAAACTTACGAATGCCGGCGTAGACACAACGTACATTTGTTACAATGGAATGATTCATGGTTTTATGACCATGACAGCATTTTTAGAGATGGGTAAAACGGCCATTAAGGAATCTGCTCGATATCTAAAAAATCAGCATCAGAACTAAAGTTTTCTTATATCCTATGTATCTTAAAAAGGATGAAGTATTTTCATCCTTTTTTCTGATAAGGCCTATTAACTTTGTAGTTGATTTGAGTTGCCGGATAATAGCTTTCTGAGGTCTTGCGATGTACATTAAGGATACTGAGCTTCCTCCTTAATGTTTGAAACATCAACCACAGTTGGAGGAAGCTTACATTTTCCATTTTAATTAACACCGTTAATAAAAATAAGGCTCTGTTAAAGCTCAATGTTGATTTTTTCAAACGAAGTTGATTGAAGTGGAAGTTGCGAGACTACGGCGGGAGCAGCGGGACAGGTGAGTCACCGAAGGCGCAAGTACCGAGATGGCTCACCGCCCGCCCCACGGAAAGCGAGTGTTCTGGAACGAAGATCCCCTTATTTTCAGGGTAGCCAAAAATAAAAATGAATCTCAAGCCCTTTTGCTTTAAGAAATATATGGATACACTTATGATATATGGTGAGTAATTAGGTTATTACTTTTGACTCTTTTATTTCTTAACTTTCATGATTGTTGAAGATAATGTGAGAATTCTCTAAAATGCCAAAGCATTTCGTTCGTCTGGTGATAATGGATGGAATAATAAGAATGTCCTGTAGGAAAACGGGAAAAATTAGATTCCCTCAGGTGCTTTTGTGCAAAGGTTTCTCAACATAGGCACCACGGTATATGTGCAACATTTAACAAAAACAACAATCTGGATCTTACAGAGTCAAACATTTTTATTAATAGGTGGGTTTAGATGACTTCAATAACAATACCAAAGACTAGCAATGGTCAACTGAAAGAACTTCAGGAATCTAAAATTGTTCTTTTGTGGAGTTTTACAGTATGGCTAGTTGTAATGAACACGACCATGTTTAATGTGGCACTACCAACCGTGCTAATGGAATTATCAATTTCTTCTTCGACTGCTGCGTGGATTGTGTCAGGATACTCGATTGTCTTTGCGATTGCCACACTAACGTTTAGTCGTTTGTCTGATTATATGCCAATTGGCAAGCTTCTTTTAATAGGATTAACGATTTTAGGAATAGCTTCCATAATCGGCTTTCTTTCGAATCAATTTGCTTTATTGTTAATCGCACGAATCCTCCAAGCAGCAGGTGCTGGTGCCGTACCTGGATTAGCTATGGTTCTCGCAGCAAGGTATATTCCAATATCAAGAAGAGGAAGAGCAATGGCTTATATATCTTCCGCTGCATCACTTGGTTTTGGTCTTGGTCCAGTAATCGGAGGTATAATTACTCAATATTTAGGTTGGAATTACTTATTTGCCGTTACAGGTTTCGTTATTTTTCTTATTCCATTTTTTAGTAAATTATTGCCCCATGAGGAAGTAAAAAGGGTGAAGTTTGATATATTTGGTGCACTACTTACGGGTATAAGTGTTACTGGTATATTGCTATTTTTAAGTAGTTTTTCTGTTCTTATATTAATTGTAAGTATTGTATTATTACTGGTGCTGTGGAGACATATTCATCGAATTGAGATGCCTTTTATTCAACCGAAATTATTAAAGAACAAGCAATATATGAAGTTACTTTCTATTGGTTTCTTTGTGTTTCTCACTCATTTCTCCACTTTATTTTTAATGCCGATTATATTAACTGTTGTCTTTTTAAAAAATCCCGCCGAGGTAGGCTTCCTTATTTTTCCTGGTGCTATATTATCAGCTGTTGCTGCACAGTTTATCGGACGGCTAATTGATAAATTCGGAAATTTACCACTTATTATTACAGGTCAAATTCTATTATTGGTTGCTACTCTTTTATTTTCACTAACCGCGACCATATCTCCATACTATATTCTTTTTACATATATGTTTATGAGTACGGGATTTTCAGCACTTGCCTCCAGCATATCTAATGAAATTTCAAGAATTCTATCACGTGAAGAACTTGGAGCAGGCATGGGAATGGGTCAGTTAATACAATTTTTTGGCGGTGCCTTTGGTGTGACTATTACTGGTATCGCTCTTACGATGTTAGCAGACTTTCCACCAAACCTTGTGTACAAAGGAATCTTCTCTGGATTGGTAGTGTTAATCCTTTTTGGTTCTATTATTATTGGATTTTATATTAAAAGCACTAAAAAGATTAATTAGAATAACGGGGTGTAAAAGACTTCTACAAGTATTTTCACCTCTAACAATCTTGTTTAAAAAGTGAAAAAATACAACTCTACTAAAGGTGGTATTTCTTTGATTTCAAAATTGAAGTTTCCCTCAACATCTTTTACGGGCTGGGGTTCGATGGTAAATTTAGTACCTGAACTGAAAAAGCGGAATGTTAAATCAATACTAATTGTGACTGATCCAGTTTTGATTCAGCTTGGAATAATCGGAAAAATGACAGATTCACTAGAAGGAAAATACGATATTAAAATCTATTCAGATGTTGAACCTGAACCTTCTCTAACTTGTGCTCAAAGATTGGTCGATTTTACTAGAGTTGGTCGATTTGATTGTGTCATTGGAATAGGAGGAGGTAGCACACTCGACTTAGCGAAACTAACAGCTGTTATTTCCGACAATGTGGGAGAAGTACAGGATTTTTTAAATCTCTCAGGCAATCGAGTCATTTTGAAAAAAGGAATAACTAAAATTCTTATCCCTACTACATCAGGTACAGGTAGTGAGGTAACAGATATCACTGTATTATCTTTAAAAAATACTAAGGATGTAATTACTCATGAGTATTTGATTGCAGATGTGGCTATCGTTGATCCTGAGTTAACGATTTCTTTACCGAATAGAATAACGGCTTCAACTGGAGTGGACGCACTAACACATGCAATTGAAGCCTTTTTATCTATTGATTCGAATGTTACCACTGATGCCCTGGCCGTAAAAGCAATTGAGTTAATATCGAATTCCTTACGAAGTGCTGTACACCATGGAAATGATAGAAAAGCTAGAATAGATATGAGCAATGGGAGCTACTTAGCCGGGTTATCTTTTTTTAATGCAGGTGTTGGAGGCGTTCATGCATTAGCTTATCCGTTAGGAAGTCAATTTAACATTCCTCATGGAGAGTCAAATGCTGTTCTACTTCCCTATGTAATTCAATATATTTCAAGCAGAGTTCCTGATAAGATGCTTGAAATTAGTAGACTATTAAATAAAGAAAAAAATCATGAGGACCATGGTATATACTACTACAATTTATTACAAAAATTAATAATTGATGTAGGTTTGCCTACTAGCCTAAAGGAATATGGAATAGGGTTGGAAGATATCCCTAAATTAACAAAAGCTGCGACAAAGCAAACAAGATTATTAGCAAGAAGTCCGATGCCCCTTGACGAGAGGGATATTTATCGAATATATGAAATGGCTTTTGAAGGAAAATATGCCTTTGCAAAAAACTAATAGAGGGAAGGGTCAATAGTTATGTATAAGACAACGATAGAACCAAGAGTATCTGAGACGGATGGAGTAGGTCATATTAATAACACAACAATACCTGTTTGGTTTGAAGCAGGACGTAATCAATTATTTAAATTATTTATACCTGATGATTCATTTTCTAATTGGAAAATGATTATCATCAATATGAACGTTGAATTTGTTAAGCAGATTTATTTTGGTAGAAATGTTGAGGTATTTACCTGGGTCAAAAGAATTGGAAACTCAAGCTTAGAACTTTATGAAGAAATTCATCAAGATCAAACACTTTGTGCAATCGGAAAAACTGTGTACGTAAACTTCAATCACGATTCTCAGAAATCAGAGCCCATTTCAGATAAGATTCGCTTAGAACTTCAAAATCATATATATAAAGAGTAATAGATAGCCGAGGATTTTCGATTAACATTAGAATGTAACTATGACCTTTAAAATAGTTATCTTAATAAATATAGGGATTAACACTAAATATGTAGAATTTTAGGTGACTTTGTGAATGAACTGAATCAGTAAGTTATTAAATACAGTTGCTGCTTTGGTGGGGATTCTATGGTTTGTATTTTCAAGGAATTGTAATTCGCTGGACGGTATTTTATCATGAATAACCTTAGCATAATAATGAAATTTTTTATCCTTTTTTCCATAAATCAAAATTGTAGGTAGCTGGATGCTTCCAAGAAAGTCAGTACAATTATAGTGCAAACTATATTGATAATATTGCTTGATGTTTCTGGCATCCCCTTTGATTGAAGTAGTGACCATCTTCCTAAAGAACTTTTGGTTTGGAGAGTTACTCAAAGATATAGACCAAGCTAAAACATTAATTAATCCAGCATTAGCCAGTTTTATTCCAAGAGATATTTTATTAGTAAGAAGGTTATCTTTCTCACTGACTTCAGACATTCCGCTTATTAATACCCCGCCCAAGGCTCGTTCACCAGCAGTTAACAAAAACTCCAATACAATAGAAGCACCAGTTGAATAGCCACAAATAAACGCTTTTTCTATCTGAAAATAAGTAAGTAGTTGTTTAATATCTTCAACAATAAGAGGATAGGTAATTGGCAAGCTTGAATATACACTTCGTCCATGTCCCCTAATATCGAAGGTTATAACTTGAAAATACTTAGATAATTCTTCTACTTGATAATCAAATGTAACAGAAGTTAATGTAGGAGGGTGGATAAAAACAAGAGGAATCCCATTTCCTTTACTTGTTACATACAAATCTGTCCCATTAATATTCAACAGGGGCATATAAACTCCATCTCGCTTTCTTTGTCCTACTTGAATGTCTAAAGCGTAATTGATTTATATTGTTCTGAAAAACGATTAAATTTATTCATACAAAATACCAAACGTATGGTTGATAACTATATCTCTCTAAACTAGATATTGATGAAAGAGACATTGAATGAACTGGATTATAAGTTACGTATAGCATCTGAAATCAACAACGTTTAACAAAGCCAAAGCCTAACATTAAATGAATCACTTCGTGTCATATGTTTGTAATCAATTGCATACATATGTTGAAAAAGAGACGATAGGAGTTTACCTATGAATAAATATCTTGTTCGTTTTAATTTAGGTAGTGAAGCAATGATTAAATGCGAGATGGAAGAAGAGAGTAAGGAAAAACTTGCTGCGAAGTTGACTAGTGAAACGAACATAGAAATTAAAGATGGCGATCAACTGTCCATAGTATTTATGTCGCAGGTTAAGTATATGGTAATTAAAGACGCCTGAAATGGAATGACAAGCAATAAAGTAAATACGTTTAGAGGATGAAATCGAAATGATTTTATCTTTTTTATTTTGAGAAACACCCCCAATAGCAAAATGAAAATGCACTTTTCTACTGGATTTAAGCTTTTTACTCCAGAAATGATCAACAAAAGCTAAGAGAAACATTGAATAAGTAAGATTTAGAAATCAAATCAAAAAGAGATCGGACTATAGCCCAATCTCTTTTTCTGTGGTTATCAATTTAATTTTGTGAGTCAATTTGTAATTTATGTAGGCTCGGTAGTGTTTGAAGTAGCTCTGTTAAAGTCATATAATTTAATGTATTGGGTGCTTTTATTTTTAAAGTATAGGTAATTAAATCGTTTGAATTATGATACTTCATGTTAAACTTCAGTACTTTAATATCTTTTTCTGTTAATAGATGATAAATCGTTGCTAATTCAGTATCTTCCTTATTTATTACAATGGAGATCAAGTATTGATTTTGAAGTTTATTCTTCTTTTT
>JBFILZ010000031.1:0-23083 GCA_041611945.1 Bacillus sp. (in: firmicutes) | reverse complement strand
TCACCGCACGAAGGAAATGCGGGAGTATTTTCGAGGAGTCTCGCGTTCTTCCACTTCGATCACTGCTAAAGAAATATATTGCTTATTTTCATACCTCATGGTGCAAAATTGTTTTGCATGAAGGTCTCTGTTAAACGTTGTTGTTGACAATCATTCCAGGATACCTGGTTATTAAGGGGTCGTGCGTTTTCTCCAATGTAGAAATCAAGATTATTCAATAACAGAGCTTATTCATAATTTATTAATCTTAACTCAAACAAGAAAGTGTTGTGTATGGAAATACAAATTATAAAAATTACAAGAAAAAAATAAAACATTAACGACTCCCAGTATTATAGCTATTTCTCCAAGCTAAACACTTTTAGTTCATTCCTTAATTCATGAGCCCTGTTTCTTAAAACCATTACCGATGAGGATATTTCCTCCATTGAAGCGTTTTGCTCTTCAACAGACGCTGCTACAGTTTGTACACTAGAAGATGCATGCTCTGCTATATCCGCAACACTTTCAATTTTTCTCACCATATCTAAGGAACCTTGATTCACTTGTTCAATAATAGCTGATACTTCTTGGGTTTGAAGGGATACTTCCTTGATATTTTTTAATATATCGCCAAAACTATCTCCCGTTTTATTCACCATCTGAATGCCCATTTCTACAGTTGTTCTTCCTTGATTCATTGATTGAACAGCTTTCGCGGACTCTAATTGAGTTTGGTTAATGAGTTCTTTGATACTTATTCCAGCACTTCCAGATTGTTCTGCTAATTTCCGAACCTCATTTGCAACTACTGCAAACCCTTTTCCTTGTTCACCTGCTCTTGCAGCTTCAATACTAGCATTCAATGCTAGTAAATTAGTTTGTTCCGAAATTTGAGTAATAATCTCAACAATTTTCCCTATTTCTGTCGACTTTAATTCAAGCGATTGAATAATTTCGGAAGTCTGATTAACAGCTTCTTGAATATTATTCATTTGTTTAACTGTTTCTGAAACAATTTCATTTCCTGAATCAGCTTTAGCATTAGCAGAGCTTGATAATTGAGTAACTAACTGAATGGATAAGGCTGATTCCTCCATTCCTTTAGATATCTCTTTTGCTAAATCTACTAATTCAATAGAGCTTTGTGTTTGATTCTCTGTACCCGATGCAACTTCTTGAATTGATAGTGAAATTTGTTCGGTAGCTTTACTATTTTCTTCTGCAATAGCGGTTAAATTTTCAGTGTAGTTGGTAACTTCATCTACTGTATGATATGTTTTTTCTATTAAACTTCTAAAATTTATAATCATATCATTAAAAGCACTTGATAATTTCCCAATTTCGTCCTGAGAAGAATAGTTAATAGATACAGACAAGTCTCCTTCTGATGCTTGTTGAATCTTTTCTACTACTTTATTCAACGGGCGAATAATGATTAATTGAACGAACAATATGATTATTGACGTCGCTACCAATAAGGTAACCAATGTATTTACATACACTCCAAAACTTCCATCTACGTATTGTTTTACTAATGTATTTAGATATATGGAAACGGGTGAACTAATAAGTAAACTCACCACAATAGCCAAGATCATTTTAATTCTAATACTACGTTTCACTTTTGTAATTTTCAACACTTGGGATACCATTAAATCTGATTTTTTTGAAATTGTATCCATACATTAATCGCTCCTTCGGATTCTTCATATTTTTTATAAGAAATCAACTTTAATTACTTTGAAGTGCAGAACAATAGTTACTACTTTTTTGTTTGATTTTTTAAAATCACTAATATAATTACTAGACATTTTATTACTGTAATTAAATCACAGGAACATTTACTATCTCTTTTTCATTTATCTCTTCCTCTCGGCAACCCAGCTGTCATAGCAATTGCCTTAGACCTGTGGCTTTGCGTCCTTATCTTTCGAAAAGTTTGCCTTTATCGATATGCCCTTATTCTATATAATATATCATTTTCGACATATTCCTACAATATTTTCTGTATTTTCATATTTTTTACATAGATAATGCCACGCCCTTCACCCCTCACCTATTTCATTTACTACAAATTGTTGAGTCTATTATTTAGCTGAATTTTTTATATTAGGGAAGATTACCTTCCTCTTTAGGCAGAAGAAAAACCGAAACGTTTTGCGATAAAAAACCAAGAAATAAAAAGTGTCCCTTATAATAGGAACACTTTAGCAATTAATTGTGCATTTTCTTAATAGTTCAAGTTTTGGTTATGAAGGCCGTGATACTATAAACTTTGCTTCACCTAATAGAGAATATTCTTTTATTGTTGAAGGCAAAATAAAGTGGTCTCCTTTAGTAAACGAGTACTTTGAATTATTTATCTCAACTTGTCCATTGCCTTCTAGGACACTAATTAATAGAAATGGATCATTTAATTCTAGGTTTGCTTCTTCAGCCAAGTCCCACTGATAAACAGTAAAGTAATCTTCCACTATTAATTCCGTACTAGTTAACCCACCATACTTTGACACTTTTTTACTTTCAGTGCTACTACTAACATCAGGTACATTTGTAACATTAATAGAGTCCTTAATATGCAATTCTCTTAGATTGCCATCCTTATCTTTGCGATCATAATCATATAAGCGGTAAGTAACATCAGAACTCTGCTGAGTTTCAAGAATAAGTATTCCTTTGCCAATAGCATGGACAGTACCACTTGGAACATAGAAGAAGTCCCCTGGCTTCACCTTCACCTTTCTCAATAGATAATCCCACTTTTTTTCGTCTACCAAATGCTGAAATTCTTCTTTGGTCTTTGCGTTATGACCAAAAATAATCTCAGCTCCTTCTTCACAATCAATAATATACCAACATTCGGTTTTTCCAAACTGGCTATTTTCCACTCTTTTAGCATACTCATCATTGGGATGAACTTGAACGGATAGATCTTCGTTTGCGTCAATAATCTTTACTAGAAGTGGAAATTCTTCTCCTTCTAAATTCCCGAATAGCTCTCTATTATCGTTCCATACACGATCAAGTGAATAACCTTTAAGAGCACCATTTGCTATTTCACAAGCTCCATTTGGATGGGCTGAAATTCCCCAACACTCACCGGTACGTTCATTTGGAATATCATAGTTATATTCAGTCTCTAACTTACTGCCTCCCCAAATTCTTTCTTTAAATACAGGGATTAAAAATATCGGCTCAAGATACATATTATCAAACTCCTATCTAAACGAAATTTCATTCGTATAATCTATTTTTTTTGTAGAAATGGATATATTGCCGCTCCTATAGCGCCACTTAATGCCCCGAGTTCCGCTGGGACAATCTTTACCTTTTGACGTAACGTTAATGGCACATACTGATTGACTATCTCTTCAATAGGTATGATTAATTCATCTTTTAAGTTTGAAAGTCCGCCTCCAATTACAATTCTCTCCGGATTAAAGAAAAATGTTAGATTAGCAATACATACTCCAAGATAGTAAAATGCTTCACTTAGAACCTGTTTAGCACCTTCATCACTAGATGATCTTTCCGCAACTTGTTTTGCAGAAAAATCTTTTCCTAGTTGCTTAAATGCATTAGTTCTTATGGCTGTACCGGATGAAAGTGACTCCAGATTTTTCAGAACCTTTTTATCACCATCTACTTGAATTAGCATTTGGCCGATTTCTCCGGCATTTCCAGTGAAACCACGGTACAATTCCCTGTTTAGAACAATTCCAGCACCAATTCCGGTGCTAACAGTGATGTATAGCATGTGATTGGTTCCTAAACCTGCACCAAATTTCCATTCGGCTAACGCTGCCAAATTAGCATCATTATCCACCCAAACTGGTAACCCAAAATAGTTTTCAAGTTGATTTTTCAACGGAATTTCATCCCAACCTGGTAAATTTGGGGGCGAGTAAATTGTACCTGTTTTATAATCTAATGGTCCAGGAGAACCAACTCCAATTCCAATGCAAAACTGAGTTTCAAATGGTTTCTTAATCTGTTCAATTTCTTCGATAATTCTATTGAAAACATTTTGATACCCGAGATTAGCCATTGTAGGTATTGTATTTTGAGAGACAATATGATGATTTTCATCCATTACTACCGTCGTAACTTTTGTGCCTCCTATATCAACTCCAATGGAATATACACTCATTCATTCACTTCCCTACTATAAACTTATTGTTTTCATGTTCTTTTTTCATTCAGAGTAATTGCCTACTAATTCTCTTGACTATTCACTCTTAAATAGAATTCACTCAAAATCTGCTAAGCGTCTTACAAATCATTTTTATTTAATTTTTAGTATGCGAGCTTCATACGGTCCAATTATTATTTCGGAGGTTCTCATAAAATCAATGTGATTGCTAGAGAGTAGCTCTTCATATTGAACAATTCCATACTCTTTTGAATCAAATGTTTGTTTTTGCTCACCAAAATTTAATAGAACCAACACACGATTCCCTTCCGACTCTCTAATATAAAAAATCATATCCCCCAATTTATTTAAGAGTTGGTAATTACCGAGGGACAAGGCTTCGTTTTGTTTTCGCAAAGAGATAAGCGATTTATAGTACAGTAAGATAGAGGATCGTTGCTGCATTTGGTTCTCTACATTTATTAAGTCTATATGTTCGGATAGAGCGATCCAAGGTTTAACTTCTGAGAAACCTCCAAATTGAGCCCTAGACCATTGCATAGGTGAACGAGATTTATCACGTCCCTTATCATTTGCGATGACTATTGCTTCTTCCGGTGACTTTCCCTCTTTTAAAGCCAATTCATACGCTGTAATTCCTTGGACATCCTTCATTTCAGAAATACAATCAATATACAAATCTCGCATCCCAATTTCATCACCATAATAAATGAATGGAACTCCTTTTGCTGTTAACATTAAAGTTGCTAACAACTTCGCTCGATCCTCTTCCGCTCCTGCTTTACCAAATCTTGAAATAAATCGAGACATATCATGACTTCCAAAGAAGAGAGTGGGAATTTGATCCACTGTGTAAGTTGTTTCCATTTCATTTATTTCAGAAAAAAAGCGATCCGCATCATAGACAGCAGTACTACCAAAATTAAAATTAAAAACTACGTCTAACTTTCCGTTACCACAATACTGTTTTAAAATATGTAAATCATCTGAACCGACTTCTCCTACAATAAATTTACCTTCAAAACTATGAACAAAATTAGAAATTTCTTTTATGATTTCAAACATTCCATCTTGATCCTTATCAAATTGGTGAATTTGCACCCCATTTTCATCAAAAGGATTATCTGAAAATGAATCATTCATAGTTAAGAAATTAATAACATCTAGACGAAAACCATCAATACCCTGGTCAAGCCAAAACTTCATAACTTCAAACATTTCTTTCTTTACTTCAGGGTTGGACCAATTTAAGTCAACCTGCTCTTTTGCAAACGCGTGATAATAATACTGACCAGTTGTTTCATCGTATTCCCATGCCGACCCACCAAAGAATGATTCCCAATTATTTGGAGTACCACTATTTACGGAGTCTTTCCAAATGTACCAATCACGTTTTATGTTCTCTTTAGAAGAACGAGAACTTTTAAACCATTCATGTTCAGAGGATGTATGGTTTAATACAAGATCAGCAATAACTTTTATCCCTCTTTTATGAGCTTCTTTAATAAATTGATGAAAATCTTCCATAGTTCCATAATCTTCATCAATTGTATAGTAATCAGCAATATCATACCCATTATCAATTTTAGGAGATTTGTAAAACGGTGTTAACCATAAGCCGTTAATTCCTATCTTCTCTAAATAGTCTAACTTTGAGGTTACACCAGCAAAGTCACCGATTCCATCACCATTACTATCAGCGAAGCTTGGCATATATACTTCATAAAAAACAGCTGTTTTCCACCATTGACTCATGAGAATACCCCTTTTTTTATAATAGGTTCTATTAAAGCTCAAAGTTGATTCTTCAATCAAAGTTGATTGAATCAGAAGGTGTGAGACTCCAGTGGAGGAAAAAATCAACAACAAAGTTTAACAGAGCTAAAAAATAAGGCTGTCGAGACTTACTCAACAGCCTGACTTTATTCATTGTTTAGTAATTAATTACTTCTTCCTACTCATATTCAGAAAAAGGGTCTACAATTTCAATGGATTGTACTTCGACATCACTTACTCCTGTATATATTGTAGCCATACCATCACCGTTTCTAATCAATCCAGCACTAAACAATACATCTTCTAAATCTGGTCTCTTCGCTGGTCCTGGTAGAAAATTAGCACGTTCAGCAATGATTTTCATTTTTGAATATTCACCAGATAAAGGATCCATACAAAAGGTCATTGGATAATAATGCCTTACATCACCCTCGGAAAATTTTGCGATATGACCTAGGACTCCAATCTTCCCATTAGATAATAGGGTCGCTTCATTACACCCTCCCCATTCTTGGTCATCAAACTGCTCAAGTAGGGGTGCTTCATCAATAATAGTAGGTGTTAAATCATTCAATTTTTCAATAATGGTGAACCCTATTTTACCTCGCCCACCTTTCAACCCTTGCGGACGAGTGAATACTCCTATTCTACCATCAAATAATTGAACGATTCGAATGTCTTTCATACCTGCCGGTCCAATTGTTAGTTCTTGTAAATCTGTTATGTCTTTTCCATAGAAGAACTTCGCTCTCCAACTTAGACGAGTAGGATCTTCTGGGTGTGGGAAAATTTCGGTTCCACCAAAAACAATCCATTCATTAACAAAAGAAATATATGGATCTTGCAGTTCGTATTGTGGTATTCCTTCTTTAATAGAGTAGGTACCATCTTCATCCAAAACAAAAAACACTGCTTTTGAATGTTCACTATCACGTTTTTCAACTCGGCCAATTACATAAGTTAACCCGTTCCATTTAAATGGAGCCGTAGGGTTATATACATCCAAACCTTCCACTTGATTAAAGTATATTTTCTTGGGATGACTTGGTTTGGCTTCCTTCTCGCGAAACTCTTTTAACAATTCATCCACATATTGTATGTCCTTTTTCATGATGTCCTCCTATTCTGTTAAACCTAAAGCAGAATATAATTCATTAATTTCTATTTCTGCCAAAGCCATTACTTCATCAGCTGCACCATAGTATATTTTCACTATATTATCTTTGAAAATCACTCCGCAAGTAAAAACAACATTTCCGAAGAAACCCGTTTTCTCATAAACAGCAGTTGGTTCAAGAATGGCCTCTTTCGTTTTTGCAATGATTTTACTTGGATCATTTAAATCAGTAATAAAAGCTCCTAAACAATAGCGCTGATCTCGATCTGCTGCATGATATATATGCACCCAGCCTCTCTCAGTTTTGAAGGAAGGTGCTCCACCACCAATACGACCATTCTCCCAACCATCATCATTTGATACAGATAGCAGATGGCGATGCTGTCCCCAATTAATTAAATCTTCTGATGTTGCTATCCACATATCTGGATTTCCAAAGGCTTTTGGAACTGGACGATGATATGCAACATACTTTCCATTTATCTTTTCTGGAAATATAGAGACATCTTTATTTTCCGGAGGGAAAATAATACCTAATCGTTCATACTGTTTGAAGTCCTTCGTTCGAATAAGCCCAGTTGCAGCTCCATACATAGATACAGCTGTATAGTTAATATAGTACCAATCATCTATTTTTGAAACACGAGGATCTTCAATACCCCATGTTTCATACTCCCCTTCAGGAAAAATAAACGGTGTATCCTCAATTTCAAATTGAACACCATCTTTACTCCTTGCTAAACGAAGATGCGAAAACGACGTTAAATAGACCGTTTGCTGTGTTTCCTGTCGGTTCAAAATAACTCTAGGATCTGAAAAATCATATAGATGCGCATCATTCACTTTATGAAGACTTTTAACAGTCAATTCATATTGATTTTCTTCATTTATTTCTAGTAAAGGAAAGTTAATTACTTGATCATCTATACTTTTCACACTTTCTGCTACTCGAAGAACCAAGATTGTATCCCCATCGTATTCAGTTGCGGCTGCATTAAACACACAATCGACGTTAAAATCAGGGAATGAAGGTTTCACATTTGCTGTTGAGATAATGGGATTACTTTTATGTCTTTTAATTTTAATACTCACATTTTCAACCTACCTTTTGGGAATGATACCTAATTAAATTTGAGCCTGATGGAAGTTTTATCAATTGATCCATCTTCTGTTTTAACAGTAACTATGATTTTTTTCGTGCCTTTTGTAAAATCCTTTGTGTTGAATTTCATCTTTTCTCCCGATTCAAAATGAAATTCCACCTTATCGATCGCTACCGTTACACTTTCAATTCTTGCCTCATAATTTGCCGCTAAGCCTATTTCTACTATGAAATCCCCTGACACACTATCGTTGTTTTGAAGACCTAGTATGTTTAAATTAGCTAAATCTCTTGAAATGAATTTATTATCAACATAATAATTTTTATCCTCATGAACAATTGTAGATCCAGCAGGAATTTCGATAATGACTATAGCATCATCCTTATTAATCTCTAGTGTAGTCGTACCTGTCACACTAGACTTCACTACTTGATTTGTCATAGTATTATATAAGTCTACTAATTCTTTAGAGTGAATTTGGTATTCTATTTCTTTTAATTCTTCATAAGGATTATAGAACAAGAATGATGGAAAATCGTGCTCGTTGTAAAATTGTGTTGCTTGAAGATCTAAGCGCAATATATGATGAACATTTGTTTCTTCTAGTAAGGCTGCTAATATTCCAGTATGGGCACCACTGTATAATGAAAAGTCTGTTTTTGCCCAATTGTATACAGTTGGATCTCCTCCAAACCAAGGAGTACGTCCTTGACTATCTTTCCGAATGCCCTCATAAGGAATCGCTTCTTTTATAAGTGGATTAATGTCATTGCAAGATTCAACGTAAGTACATGATTGGTTCACAGGGTTCGTTTCAGTTGCGAAGTAGTAACGTGAATTGCTTCCTAGATGTAACATCCATTTTCCGATACTCTTCGCATATCTTGAATCATATTGAACTAGTGGAACAATTGCTCCAGCGGCTGCAAATGTATTCATTGAGAAAGCGTATCCTCCACCGTCAGTTGCACTTCCGAATAATCCGTTCACATCATAATCGCCCCATTTTCCGAGGATCGATCCCCAACCGCCACGAGGTATAGAGGAGGCATTGAAGTTGTCATTCAAAAATTCAGTAATATCATAATTCGTTCCATGTAAGGCATTTAGTTTAGCCGCTAAATAAGGACCGAAATACATTAACGCCTCATAAAGTGGACTACCAAAATATTCTTTTTCCAAATAATTCATACTATTAATTGATGCCTGAAGGTATTTTTCTTCGCCGGTTAATTCATATCCGTAGTACATTAATAAACCGATACCAACCGCACTATCTGGCTCTGTCCAAATGCCATTGCGATATGGTTCATGTGTTTTAAAGTTGAAGCCAGTATAGTTAAAATCTGGTTTTCCATTGTTGTACATGATTTCATATGCTTGGTACCAGCTTTCAATGGTTGTGAGCATTTGATTTCTAAGTTCTACGTTATCTTCATATAAGTACGAAACATGTGAAAACAAAATGGTTGGATATAATAAATACCACATCGACGTTGTTTCACTGCTTCCTTCAGAGTTATTTAAGACAATTTGTTCTTCTTCACTAAAAAAAGCACCCAATTGTCTAACATAATCAACCTCTTTTGATTTATCTAGTCCCATTAAGGTAGCACTTACTATCGAAGCAATATTTGTTACGCCTTCTTGTGCACCATCTTTATGCATTCTTCCATCGCCAACATAGGCCGGCAATCCGAATGAATCGTATTTTTTATCTTTCCAAATTAAAGGCAGATAAGTACCGGTTGCTTCATTATTAAAAACGAGTTGGTCAAAATGTTGCGCTCTCTCTCGCCAGTTAATTATTTTATAATTTTCAGGAATATTTTGTTTATAATATTGGACTCGCAAAATGTCTTTGTTAAAGTCAGATTTAATCATATTATCTTCCTTACTACAGGCAACGGCCATTAATAAAATAATGGCCATTCCTATAATACCTATTTTTTTTTTAAGGAAGTTCATTGCATTCTCCTCCTTAATAATATTACTGTTGATTCAACATTTTCACTTCTGTAACTTGGACTTCTGCTTCTGGGCCACCAGATGCATAAATCCAAAGTACGCCTTCCACTTCTTCCCCATACATCTCAATAAAGCTTTCGCCAAGTTTATCTTTCATATCCACTGCTGCGTAGTTGTTCCATTTGAAATTGTTATCTTCTATTAAATAAATGCCCCATGCATGTTCTTCGATAGCTGGAGTTGTTGGTACAAACTTAGCTCCCCAACGGAATCCATCTGCACTCTCTTTTACTTGAACAAATACCATTGGATCTTTCGACAGGTCAATTGTCATTGGTGCAGATTGTACACCGCCCCATCCATCTTGTGCAGCTTTTACGATTGCAACATCATCACCGAGTTCTACTGATCCTTCTCCACCACCTGGCGTTACCATCGCGGTCCAGTTCGCTATCTCTTCAGCAGATTGTTTGTAAAAGAACAATTCTTTTGCTTCCTGTTCTTGGCATCCAGAGATTAGTGCTAGTACTAAAATGAACCCAATTGTTAATAAAAATTTTTTCAACATTATTATAGCCCCCTATTTTTATTATTCTATAAATCTTTAAAACTTTTATTTTATTAAGTTACTGTTGATTCAACATTTTCACTTCTGTAACTTGGACCTCTGCTTCAGGGCCACCAGATGCATAAATCCAAAGTACGCCTTCCACTTCTTCCCCATACATCTCAATAAAGCTTTCACCAAGTTTATCTTTCATATCCACTGCTGCGTAGTTGTTCCATTTGAAGTTGTTATCTTCTATTAAATAAATGCCCCATGCATGTTCTTCGATAGCTGGAGTTGTTGGTACAAACTTAGCTCCCCAGCGGAATCCATCTGCACTCTCTTTTACTTGAACAAATACCATTGGGTCTTTTGATAGATCAATTGTCATTGTTGCAGATTGTACACCGCCCCATCCATCTTGTGCAGCTTTTACGATTGCAACAGCATCACCAAGTTCTACTGATCCTTCTCCACCGCCCGGTGTTACCATCGCGGTCCAGTTCGCTATTTCTTCAGCAGATTGCTTGTAAAAGAACAATTCTTTTGCTTCCTGATCTTGGCACCCAGAAAATAGTGCTAGTACTAAAATGAACCCAATTGTTACTCCAATTTTTTTAAACATTGTATTTCCCCCTGTCGTTTATTATGTTTTATGTGGATTATCCTTTAATCCCTGACATCTTTATTCCCTCTGTGAAATAACGTTGAGCAAAAAGAAGGAATATTATAACGGGTAGTAAAGCTAGAAATGATGCTGCCATCAGTGGTCCCCATAATGTTTCACCAGTCATATTACTAAACGACGCAAGCCCAAGTTGTATCGTATATTTTTCAGGTGAATTAATGTAAATTAGTTGTCCTAGTAAATCGTTCCAGGTTCCCATGAATGACCACAATCCAATTGTGACAAGTGCTGGTTTGGATAATGGAATAAAAATCTTAGTGAAAATTTGAAAGTAACTTGCCCCGTCAATGATTGCTGATTCTTCTAGTTCTTTTGGGAATGTTTCAAAATACATCCTCAAGAAAAAAATGAAGGACGCAGATCCAAAATAAGCAGGAAGGATTAACGGTACATAACTATCCGAGAAACCCAAACTTGACCATACAATGAAGGTTGGAATCATTGTTACCTCGTAAGGTAGCATCATTGTGGCAAGCAAAATCATAAATAATGTGTTTTTATACTTAAAATTAAATCGAGCAAATCCATAAGCAACTAATGCTGATACAAATACTTCTCCACCAATTTTAAGAATGGCAATTAAAAACGTATTATACATATATTTTGCAACAGGAATTACTTCCATTGCTCGGATGAAATTTTCAAGGTAAAGACCAGAAGGAATCCATTTAATAGGTACAGTAAAAATTTCACTATCTGGTTTTAAAGCTGTACTTAACATCCAAAAGAATGGCATTAACATTACTATTGAACCAATAGTTAAAAAACTATAGAGATAAATCTTTGCAATTCGACTTCGCTTATTTTTTTTGTTCAAAAAGCACACACCCTTTATCCTGTATGGACCCAATATTTTTTGCTGACGTTAACAATGATAGTTAAGGCAAGAATAATGACGAAGAGAACCCATGCAAGCGCTGTTGCATAACCCATGTTATAAAATGAGAATGCTTGTTCATATAGATACACCATATAGAATGTACCTTGATTTCCTGCCCCACCTAATATGTAGGCATCTGTAAACTTTCTAAATGCTGCAATAATTCCCATAATCATGTTATAAAATATAATTGGAGTCATCATTGGCATTGTTAAGTGTATAACTTTTTGCATGAAGTTAGCCCCATCTAGTTCAGCTGATTCATATAATTCTTGTGGTATATCTTTTAAACCAACTAAATAGGTTAATAATCCACCACTAGCCCCCCAAAACGCCATGACTAAATATGAAGGGAGAACCCAATTCGGGTCATACAACCAATTGGGACCTTGAACACCAAAAATGTTTAAAAAGGAATTTATTACACCATAATTAGGATCTAAAACCCATTTAAAGACTATCGCTACAGCAACCCCTGAAACAATAGCTGGCATATAAAAGATAGTTCTGTAAATCCCTACAAATCTAAGTCTATTGTTAAGGAAGATTGCAACTATGAATGCTGTCGCAATTGTTAATGGGACAGCAAAAATTGCATACCTTACTGTAATCCATAGAGTTTCATAAAACATACGATCATTAAACACTTTCTTGAAATTTTCTAACCCAATAAAATTAGGCTTTCCAATGATAGTCCAATCCGTTAACGATACATAGAGCGCAACAAGCATTGGAAAAATCGTAAAGGAAATCAAACCGATTAACCATGGAAGTATAAAGTAAAACCCGACGCGTTGTTTTGGCATGATGTACCTCCGTTTTATTTTCGTTCAGCTATTAACTCTCTAGAGAATTCCGCGATTTCTTTAGCTTTCGATCTGTAATCATACTCCCCCGGTTTATTTAACATACCAGTGTATAATTCGACCCAGAGTCTATTGTTAATAACATTCCATTCTGAAATGTAATTTGCTGACCTGGCGATATTCAATGAATAATCGATTGTTTCTAATGCTGGTGCTTTTAGTGGATCAATTTTTACAATTTGATCTACTTGACCTTGTAGTGGTGAAGCAACTTTCCATTTAAAGAATTCTAAAGTCATGTCTTCTAATGCTTGAAAAGCCACTGGATTTTCACTACATTGTGTTTTCATAACGGTCGAAGCTGTCCAGTCAAAAGAATGCGCTTTTCCATCTAGTCCGACAGGCATAGGTGCATATCCGATTTCAAATTGATCCTCAGCAGGAAGCTTCCCAACTTTTTTCTCGAAATTATCTTGTATTCCACCCATGAACATAGCAGCTCGTTGCTTTTCAAACCAAACATTATTTGACCCTAAACTAGATACTTCTGAATATGAAGGCGTTATTTTAGAAACAAGTATCTCATTTAAAATATCTAATCCTCTTAATGATTCCTCTGAATCTAATAGAATATCTTCTCCATTTTCACCGATAATATCTCCGCCTCCAGCCCAGATAAATGTTTCAATATTTGGCCAGCCATCAACAACTGTCCCAAATTGTTTGTAGTCATTCCCATTTACATCTTGCTTCATTACTGTTAATTGTTTAGCAATCTCAGTGAATTCATCCCATGTCCAATCATCAGTTGTACTTGGATGTGGAATACCCTCTTCATCAAATAATTCTTTGTTGTAATAAACCATTAAAGGATTCGCTATCCATGGAACCCCATAGTATTTATCATCTTTTGTAGCAGAAGCTAAAACCCCTTCATAAAAATACTCCGGTTTAATATTTTCACTATTTCCCATTAAATTTGTTAAGTCGGTAATCGCTCCTAAATCTGCATATTTAGAAATTAATTCTTGAGTCATCCAGAAGAAATCAGGTGCATTATTAGAAGAAATTAATGTTGATATTTTTATATAGTAGTCTGATGGAATACTTAACGCTTTAATTGTGTATTCTCCATTAGCGTTTTTATTCACACGGTCAACTATTTCATTAAATTCTTTTAACTCATCTCCTGCTGCCCAAGTTGCAAATGTAAATACATTCTCACTTTCCCCACAAACACCCGAATTTCCATTACTACATGCAGTAAATAGAAAAACAAAAATAACAAGTATTGAAAGCACCTTTGTTTTGTTAAACAAGATCATTTACTTACCCCCTTTATTTATTTACGTTATTAATAACGTTATTTTTAATTTAATTATTCAAAATTTAGCATAAATATCACATTTATGTCAAGCGCTTTCATTTATCATTACATTAAATAAATCCCTTTAAATCAAAGTATTTTTTATATACAAAAGTAACGTAACATGTTAATTTGTATATATAAGTAAATTAATTTAGTTACGAAATTCTAGATAAACTTATCATCAAAACTGTTGTTGGAAATTACGAACCCTTTAGTTAGTGAGGTGTGTTGAGTGAATAAAAAAGTAACAATGCAAGATATATCAGATATAGTTGGAGTTAGTAAAGTTACTGTTTCGAAAGTATTTAACGACAGAAACGATATATCTGACGAAGTAAAAGAGAAGGTTCTTAAGGTTGCCGATGAATTAGGGTACCGTTACAACCTTGGAGTAAAAACATTAAAGACCGGCGTTACACAAAATATTGGTGTAATAGTATCTGATCTCTTTTTTGAACAAGACGAGAATTTTTATGTGAATATCTACAAACATTTGCACCAAGTAGCTGAACATAATAAATATAATCTTATACTATCAGTTGTAAGTAAAATTCAAATTAGCGACCTAAATCTCCCTAATATATGTAAAGAGCAGAAGGTGGATGGACTAGTTATCCTTGGAGAATTACCTGAAACTTATATTAAAGAAATCATGAAATATGAGATGCCTATTGTCCTTGTTGATTTTACAATGAGAGATTTAGAAATCGATAGCATTGTAACTAATAACTTCGATGCCAGTTACCTAGCAACAAACTATTTAATCAATAAAGGGCATAGAGCTATAGGATTTGTCGGAAATATCAAAACGACCAAAAGCATTATGGATCGTTACCTTGGTTACTGCAAAGCTATGTTTGAATATGACTTAAAAGTAGAAGAAAAGTACATCATTAAAGAACGCGATGATGAAAAGAACGAAATCTTTTATGAATTGAATGATGACTTACCTACTGCCTTTATTTGTAACAATGACAAAGCTGCATTTGACTTAATAAAAAAATTAAAGTTAAATAGCATTCAAGTTCCTCAAACCTGTTCAGTAATTGGCTTTGACGACGTTACTCATAGCGTCTTTTCTGAACCTAAAATTACAACTATGCGTGTAAGAAAAGATGCGATGGCTGAATATGCAATTAATCGTATTATTGCTAATTTAAACAATAATGACATTTCACCAGAAAAAGTAATTATCGATGCAGATTTAGTTGAACGTGAGTCAGTTATAGAAATAGACATCTAACATTCCATAATCTGTTCCATTTATTTAAATAATATAAAAAGTAGAGATCAAGTTAGGCAACTAACTTGATCTCTACTTTTTTTAAAATCCCGAGGTAGTGAAGGAACGGTTCTTTTAGACTAACTTTCTTATTAAGGTCGTTACCCCGAAGTTCCTTCAGAGCAATATTTCCTAATCAGACTGGCAGCTTTTGATTGGCTAATATCAAGGTCGATAGCCACTTTTCTAGTAGATTTATGCTTTAGAAATGATCTTCTAACAACAAGTCTCTTAGTATCGTCAAGGACTTTATCCAAAGTTGCTGGAAGGGCTAGTTGATGTACTTGTTCGACATTCTCAGTGATAATACTTGGTAAATCTGTCAATTGAATGACGGAATTACTTACAATTACTAAACGTTCAATTAAATTTTCAAGTTGCCTTACATTTCCTGGCCAAGAATAATGAATAAGAACGTTCAGACATTCTTCGGATATCACTTTATTATAATCGTATTTTTTATTAAATTTATTTAAAAAATTGTAAGTAAGTGGGATGATGTCTTCTTTCCTATTACAAAGTGGCGGTAAATAAATATCAATTACATTCAATCGATAAAATAAATCTTCCCGGAATAACTTGTTTTTAACCATCTGCGCTAAATCTTTATTCGTCGCCGCGACAATTCGAATGTCAACTTCCTTAATTTTATTGCTACCTATAGGAATGAATTTTTTTTCCTGAATAACTTGAAGGAGTTTTGCTTGCACAGATAAAGGCATTTCCCCTATTTCATCTAAAAATAAAGTACCTCCATTTGCTGCTTCAATCAGACCTTGTTTACCTAAATTACTTGCTCCAGTAAAGGCACCTTTAGAATAACCAAAAAGCTCTGATTCCAATAATTCATCAGGTATTGCCGCACAGTTGATAGCAAGAAAGGTACCGTATTTCCGATTACTGATTTTATGAATATATTCAGACAGAACTCCTTTTCCTGTTCCAGATTCTCCAAGAATTAATATATTGGAATCTGTTGGAGCAACTTTTTTACAAAACTCTAGTATCCCCTTAATTTGTTCGCTATTTGTAACAAATTGAGCTTCTTTTTCTATTTCTTTATTGGTTACTGCGTCATCCTCCTCTCCTTTGTTCGCTTTCATCAATTTAATTGTTCGAACTTCAGTTGATGTTATTACAACAAGTTCAACTTCGTTATTCTCATTTAATATTGGGACTGCAGATGTTAATAACTCAGCTCCAATATTTGTTTCCTGCCTCATATAGCAAGGTGCTTTTCTCTTATAAACTTCCGGGACGATTGAAGGCTTCCAATATCCTTTTTCAAATAATTCAACATTATATTTACCGATTACATCCATTGGTTTAAGTCCATAATGCTTTTCACAAACTTTATTCACATAAATGATTCTCTTCTCACCATCAAGAACGAAGATTTCGTCAGATGAATGATCTAAAATTTTCAAAAGAGTTTGTAGTGTCATTTCAACATTACCTTTATGGTTCGATATTTGCATATTGTGACCCCTTATTCTGAAAAGTGAGTTATTTTTAAACTATTCATAAATATTATGAGTTAATTTTAACTCAATTTATCAAATTTTTCAGTTTTTTTTGCCTTTCTACTTACTTTTCTTTTGTTTTGTGATGTTGGCACAATTCTTGCTTTAACTATTTGATAAGGAATCAAAAAACTGAAATCTTTTACACGTATAGTGATTCAAGCTCAATAAACTAAAGAACTTGTTTGATTCCGTTTGTAGACTAAAAGGGGGGGAGAATTAGCAGACTGTAGGAAGTATTATCTAGTAACTAAATAAAATCGAAAACGAAAATACTACTTAATTTAAGGAGAAGTAAATTATGACATATAACCCAGTTCAAAATGCAAGTACTCGTACATACGAAAGAACATTGCCTTATGACTATTATACAAATCCAAAGATTTTGGAAAAGGAAATGAATTTGGTTTTCTCGAAATCATGGCAGCTAGTTGGGCATGTTAGCCAAGTAGAAAAGGTAGGTGATTTTTTTACAACAGATGTTGCCGGTGAACCATTAATCATAAATAGAGGAAAAGATGAGGTGGTACGTGCTTTTTACAATGTATGTCCGCATCGTGCGACAAAGCTCGAGAGAACAGAGTCGGGAAATAAGAAGATATTACAGTGTGGTTACCATGGTTGGACATTCAAACTAGATGGACAGCTAAATAAAGCACCTAATTTTCGTGGTGAAGACGAAGCATGTGTGAAGGATGCTTGTTTACGATCTGTTCGCATGGAGATAATTGAGTCATTAATTTTCGTGAACTTAGATGACAATGCAAAACCGTTAAGCGAGTCATATGGTGATTTTTTCAATCAATTAAGCAAGTTCCCATTTTTAAGTGAGTTAAAAAGAACTCACCAAAGAACACGAGTTGTAAAAGCAAACTGGAAAGCTTATATAGATAACTTCTTAGAGTGCGATCACTGCCACGTTGCCCATCCTAGTTTTGTAGCTACTCTAGATATGAACGATTATCGAATTATTACATGTGACAATTATTCTATTCAAGGTACAGTTGTCAAACCTGATAAAAAATATGGGTCAGTAAATTTGAATGAAGCAGAAATGCAAGGTGGATCTTTTTACTGGTTGTGGCCGAATTTAATGTTGACGTTTTACCCAGGACCAGGAAATATGGCAAGCATTCAAATGATACCGATTGACCAGGATACTTCCTTAGCTGTATATACTTACTACTTTAGAAATGAAGAATTAACTCAAGATGAAAAGGATTTAATGACATTCTCTGAGCAAGTACGTCAAGAAGATATTGAGCTTGTTGAATTGGAGCAAATCGGCTTCCGTTCTCGTGCATTTAACAATGGTAGATTCTCGTCTTCTGAAAAAGCTATTTTACAATTTCATGAATTGGTATTGGAGGCCCTCGATGAGTAAATTTTTTTTAAAAGATACTTCGTTGAAACAATTTCTAATGATAAATGGACAAAAAATTGAAACTGAAAAATACTCTCCACTTTACTCTCCTTTTTCAGGGGAAGAAATAGCTCAGATTGCAATGGCGGATAGGGAGCTTACTAAAAAAGCAATCGAAGCTGCGCATAGCGCACGTCAAGTAATTGCGAATATGCCCTCCTATCAGCGTTCAGAAATTTTGGAAAAGGTCGTCACTCTTTTAACAGAAAGATCAGACAAGGCAGCAGAGATTATTACTCTTGAGTCTGCAAAACCGATAATGTTCTCCAAAGCAGAAGTTGCTAGAACAATCGAGACTTATAAATTTGCAGCGGAAGAAGCAAAGAGAATTCATGGAGAAACCATTCCCTTCGATGCAGCTCAGGGCGGGGTAGGACGAATCGGATATACGGTAAGAGAACCTATCGGAGTAATAGGAGCCATTACGCCTTTTAATTTCCCTATGAATCTTGTCGCACATAAAGTAGGTCCTGCGATTGCTGCAGGTAATTCTGTTGTCTTAAAACCGGCTTCACAAACCCCTCTTTCTGCTTTATTTATTGCTGAGATCTTTGAGGAAGCAGGTCTTCCAGCAGGTGTATTAAATGTTGTGACTGGTCCTGGTAGCATAGTTGGTGAAACCATAATATCAGATGAGCGAGTAAGCATGGTCACATTTACAGGTAGTCCAAGTGTTGGTATCGGCATCCGCAGTAAGGCTGGATTAAAAAAGACAACATTGGAACTCGGTTCAAATTCAGCTTTAATTATTGATAAAGATATCGACATTGATCAAATTATCGATCGATGTATAATGGGGGCTTTCTCAAACCAAGGTCAAGTTTGCATTTCCTTACAGCGTATTTATGCACATGAAGATATTTACGATGAGTTTGTAACCAAATTCACTCATGCCACAAAGAAATTAATTATTGGCGACCCTTTTAATCCTGAAACATATATTTCCTCTTTAATTAATCACTCAGAGGCTGATCGTGTATTAGGGTGGATTAACGAAACAAAAGGCACTAAAGCAAACATTACTACAGGAGGAAAATTGAAAGACCGTATCCTTGAACCTACAATCATTACGAATGCTAACCACGATTTAAATGTATCTTGTCAGGAAGCTTTTGCACCCATTGTAGTTGTGAACAAAGTAAGTTCAATTGAGGAGGCGATAAATGAAGTAAATAACTCTCGTTTTGGACTTCAGGCTGGTATATACACAAATAGTGTGAAAAATGCTTTATATGCATCGCGGGAATTACACGTAGGCGGCGTTATTATTAATGATGTACCAACATTCCGTGTTGACCAAATGCCTTACGGTGGGATAAAGGAAAGCGGTACAGGTCGTGAGGGTATTAAGTATGCTGTGGAAGAAATGACTGAAATGAAATTAATCGTTTGGAATTACAGTTAATTCATAGTTAGGAGACACAAGTAATGAAAAAATTTAAAATTGCTGTAATTGCAGGCGATGGCATTGGTCCTGAAGTCATAGATGAGGGTATCAGAGTATTAAAAAAGATAGCTCAAATCGACGGAACCTTTCAATTTGACTTCACCTTTTTTCCATGGGGATGTGAATTCTACTCAAAATACGGAGAAATGATGGATAACGATGGCATTAAGCAACTTAGTGAGTTTGATGCTATATACTTGGGGGCAGTTGGTTTTCCTGGCGTACCTGATCATATTTCATTATGGGATTTATTACTGAAAATCCGCAAAAGCTTCCATCAATATGTTAATATACGTCCAGTGACATTACTAAATGGAGCAAAATCCACTTTGGTAGATGTAAAACGAGAAGATATTAATATGATGTTTATCCGCGAAAACAGTGAGGGTGAATATTCTGGCGCTGGTGACTGGCTGTATAAAGGGCAGGATCACGAAGTAGTATTACAAACAAGCGTGTTTTCAAGAAAAGGTACAGAACGAATTATCCGCTTTGCGTTTGAAACCGCCAAAAAAGAAGGAAAGTCCTTAACAAGTATATCGAAGGGCAACGCATTAAATTATTCGATGGTCTTTTGGGATCAAGTTTTTGATGAAGTGAGTGCAGATTATCCTGAAGTTAAAACCGCATCATACCTTGTTGACGCAGCAGCGATGCTAATGATTAAAGACCCGGTACGATTTGAAGTCGTTGTAACATCAAACTTATTTGGTGACATTTTGACAGACTTAGGCGCAGCTATTGCTGGCGGAATTGGACTAGCTGCAGGAGCAAACATAAATCCCGAAAGAAAATATCCATCTATGTTTGAACCCATTCATGGTTCTGCTCCTGACATTGCAGGACTAGGTATCGCAAATCCACTTGCAACGATTTGGTCTGCCAGTCAAATGTTAGATTTTTTCGGCTATGAAGTACATGGGAAAATGGTACTCGACTCTATTGAAACTCTTTTGGTAGACGGACAAGTACTTACACCAGATATGAATGGAACAGCAACTACCAGTCAAGTTGCAGACAGAATTATCGAAATAATTACTTCAACGGTATCAACAAACAACTATTAAATTCTATGCTCTCATAGAGGTCCATGTTGAATGTGGCGTCGGATTTATTATTTGAATTTTATAAATACAATTATGATAAGATATTTAGAAACCGCTTACATCGACTTGTATTCAAGAAGATTATCAAACTATAAATTATACAGGAGTGTGTTTGTATGAATGGAAAGAATACTGTTTTTTATTTCTCTCTTGCCCTTAGTTTATTCTTAATTAGTATAGGAATTTTTGCTCCTAAACAATTAGAAGTTTTCTCTAACTCATCTCTAAGTTTTATTTATAATAATTTAGGCTGGTTCATTCTCGGGAGTGTATTTATCTTCTTCGTTTTTTGTATGTATATTGGGTTATCTAAGTTTGGACATATCCGATTAGGAGAGGACCATGAACGCCCAGAATATAAAACAGCTACTTGGATTGCTATGTTGTTCAGTGCATCTATCGGTATAAGTCTTGTATTTTGGGGAGTTGCAGAACCTGTTTCCTATTATATATCTCCTCCATTCGGAAAGGAATCCTCAGAACAGTCAGCAAAGCTTGCAATGCAATACGTCTATTTGCACTGGGGAATTTCCGCCTGGGCTTGTTATGCCGTTGTAGGAGTTTCATTAGCCTTCTTCCAGTTTAGAAAAAAGTTACCAGCTTCAATTAGTTCTGTTTTTTACCCTTTACTAGGCGACAGAATTAAAGGAGCCTTTGGGAAGACAATTGATATTATCGTTGTACTTTCTATAGTAATTGGTATTGCTACTTCACTTGGTTTCGGAACACTTCAAGTTAATAGTGGAATGAATTATCTTTGGGGTTTACCGATAGGATTTAATAGTCAGCTATTAATCATCGGAATCGTAACACTACTCTACCTTGGTTCAACTGTTTCTGGATTACAAGGTGGTATAAAGCATTTATCAAATCTTAATATGCTTTTAGCTTTTGCATTATTAGGCTTTATTTTAATACTTGGACCAACACAAACTATCCTAAAGATCTTTTTCCAAGGTATTGGTGATTATACCCAGAACTTTTTAGGCATGTCTTTCCGAACCGAGCCTTATAGTGATGGATCATGGATTTCAGGCTGGACATTATTCTATTTTGGCTGGTGGATTGCATGGTCACCTCTTGTAGGAAGCTTTGTTGCGAGAATCTCTAAAGGAAGAACTATTAAAGAATTTATGATGGGCGCAATTTTCATCCCTGTACTTGGTTCCTTTTTCTGGTTTGCAGTTATGGGTGGTTCAGCGATCGATCTTATCGAAAATCACGGGAAAACAGCTTTAGCAACTGCCGTTACTTCGGATGTAACATCTGCAATTTTTAAATTTTTTGAGTACTTCCCAATGAGTGTATTTTTAAGTATTTTAGCAATGGTACTCGTTCTTATTTTCTTTATCACATCTGCAGATTCAGCTATTTTTGTACTAGGTATGATTAGCGATAATGGTAATCCGAATCCGGCTCAAACTACCAAAATCATTTGGGGTGTAATAATTGCCGCTGTCTCGGCTGTTTTAATAATGACAGGAGGTTTGTCAGGACTGCAGTCAGCGTTAGTAGCAACGTCAATACCGTTAGCAATTCTAATGTTGTTTATGTGTTATTCGACATTTAAAGGACTAAAAGAAGAACTGGTGCTCATGACTGCTAAAAAGGAGCAAACGGTCAACTTGAATAATAACATTAAAACAAAGAACGCTTAATAGTCTTATAATTCTTAATAAAGTAGCTCTGTCAAAGCTCAATGTTGATTTTTCAAATGTAGTTGATTCAAGTGGAAGATGTGAGACACCGAAGACGCAAGTGCCTAGTTGGCTCACCACCCACCTCGCGGAAAGCGAGCATCCTGCAGCTGAAACCAACAACAAAGTTTAACAGAGACCTTCATGCAAAACAATTTTGCACCATGAGGTATGAAAATAAGCAATATATTTCTTTAGCAGTGATCGAAGTGGAAG
>JBFILZ010000030.1:0-23964 GCA_041611945.1 Bacillus sp. (in: firmicutes) | reverse complement strand
GATAGCGCCTTCAGGTCTCACCTGTCCCGCTAGTCCCACAGGAGTCTCGCGTTCTTCCACTTCGATCACTGCTAAAGAAATATATTGCTTATTTTCATACCTCATGGTGCAAAATTGTTTTGCATGAAGGTCTCTGTTAAAGATCAATGTTGATATTTTAAACGAAGTTGATTGAAGTGGAAGGTGCGAGACTCCTCGAATTCTTCGGCAGATCTATAGAGGAATAACCGTTTCTTGTATGACGAAATTGTGATATTTAGTAACAGACGTCCCGATTTCAGGAAGCTTACTCTAGAAGCAGTTCAATCGGTACGCTGGAGTAATTTCGTGGAAGAATATTCGGTCGTGCTCCCGCATTTCCTTCGTGCGGTGAGAAATCATGGAGGCATATTCAAAGTCCGGCGGGAGCAGCGGGAGAGGTGAGACAACGAAGGCGCAAGTGCCGAGATGGCTCACCGCCCCGCGGAAAGCGAGCATCCTGCAGCTGAAATCAACAACAAAGTTTAATACAGCCTAAAAAAAAGCAGAATTTCTCTTTTTGAGAGATTCTGCTCTTTTTTTGTGTAAGGTATATTCTATTAATCCCGCAGGACATTGAGGTTAAATATGCTTCCAAATATGTCACTACACGAAGGATAGTATTTTCAAGGAGTCTTACAGCCTCCGAACGATGACTTCGTATAGGAAATTAAAGGGAGCACAGCCAAAATTCTTATTATCTTGGAGGGTAGTTTACTTTTCCTTTTGGTTGTATTCCAGCTCCGAATGAGGCTTCGTATTCTAGCTCTTCATCGAATGTAATATAGTCAAGATAGACCATCAATAACAAATATCTCATACCTGTTTGTGGATCACTAAGAATAATATGATCACGTCCAGCGGCTTCCACAATTCCAGTAAAGGCTTGTTGCTTTTTGTCCCCAAACGTCATATAAACTCTAGCAAGCTTTCCTTTGTTTAAACGGACAATATTTTCGATGTAGGATTCTTCTAATGGCAACATTCCTGGCAAATAAGCTGCTGGATTTTGAAGTCCAACATTCGGAGCTCCCGGTTGAACAAGTGGTCCTCCTGATTGAGCGTACGGATTAAAGGTGGGTTGCTGAGCCCCATAACCTGGTGCACCTGGATAGGACTGTGGACTACTATACCCGGGACCTTGATTTCCATAATACGGAAAAGGATTTGATTGAGATTGATTTTGATTCATTTAAATAACCTCCTCTAAATACATGAATTAATATTCAAACGCATCTAATAAACAGATGGACAGTCTGCGGAAGTAGGCTTGAAGAAACAATGTGACTTATGTCTTCCTGTATTCCACTGATTGTACCACTGTGCAGGACAACTACCTGACGGCTTGAAAAACCAAAGCGAGTTTTGTGCAGGATGAAATCTTTGTCCTGCAAGTACATTACGTGCTAGTTCAATCTCTGTATCTCTAGCCCTTTGATAAAAGTACCCCTTTTGTGTTGCTTCAAAACCACCAGGACTTTGATACACCATCTGACGTATTGTTCGGATATTCTTGAAATCAAGACAAGCTGCGCGCGCGCGATTTACCCCGGTATTCCCTACTAATAACATACCTAACTTACCGTCACCCTCAGCTTCTGCACGCAGAAGCCTAGCTAATAATAGAACGTCTGCTTCAGTATGAGCAACAACAGCCATTTCCCTTCACCTCATTTTTTACACTTAAACATTACTAGCTTATGGGTAGTATTGGGAAATGGTGCATCCATGGTAATAAAAGGCCTTTATATTTTGCTATTTAATACTATGATTTGAAGAAAATTATTATGACTAATAGAAAAAACTCCTTACAAAAAAGGCTCTGTTAAAAATCTTACTTAAAATGAGGTTTTTTAAAAAAAATTGTTGTTTTTAGCAATAATCAATTTGTAAACGAATGTTGATTGTAACGGGAGGAGTGAGAAAGGTGAAACACCGAAAGCGCATGTACAGAGTTGGGTCATCGTCCGTTCCACGGAAAACGAACACCCTGCAGTTCTGAAATCAAGATAAAGGGGAGGGGAAAACTTTGGTTAACAAGTGGTTAGGTACTTTCTATATGAACGTTCAATATTGAACAGGCGCATCTGAGTACTACTTTGCAACGAGAAGCACCATCTGACGAATATTAATGAACTCATTTTAAGGTGTCATTTAAAAAGAAAAGCCACAAGATCTCGATAAACAGAGATGTTGTGGCATTGTTAAAACGAAGTATTCTTTTTAATTTCCCTCTAAAAAAGAAGGAATTATGAGAATAACTAGTAATGTCGAAATGAATAGATAGAACTAATTCACATGTAAAAACTTCGGAAGCTTTTCAGAGGGTAGAATGTTTCCAACAAAAAAGGAACCAAATTCTCCGAAACGAGCACTTACTTCATCAAATCTCATTTCATAAACGAGCTTTTTAAATTGCAGGACGTCTTCGGCGAATAATGTAACGCCCCATTCATAATCATCTAAACCAACTGACCCAGTGATTATTTGTTTAACCTTACCTGCATATTGACGACCAATCATTCCATGACTTCTCATCATAGTACGACGTTCTTCCATAGGAAGCATATACCAATTATCTTCTCCTTGGCGGCGCTTATCCATTGGATAAAAGCAGATGTGCTTTGCTTTTGGAAGGGTAGGGTAAAGACGAGCCAAAACTTCAGGGTTTTGATAAGGATCTTCACCTGAAGGTAAGTAGTTACTCAATTCTACAACGGAAACATACGAATAAGTTGGAACTGTATATTCAGCTAGCAATGTTTTATTAAACTCTAATTCCATATCATTTAACTCTTCTAACGTTGGACGTAGTAACATAAGCATAAAGTCTGCCTTTTGTCCTACAATTGTATATAAGGCTTGACTACCAGCTTTATTCGCCTCAGCAATGCCCCATTTTTCCAGTAATCCTTGAAATTCAGAAATTGCAGCCTGTCTTTCATCACTGGATAACGTCTTCCATGCTCTCCAATCCATAGCACGAAGTTCGTGTAGTGAATACCAACCATCAAGTGTTTTTGCAGCTTCGCTCATCCGTAACACTCCTTTAATTATTATTGGGCTCAATGTAAAATTGAACCATTAATTTGCTACTATAGAGTATGTATCCCCAACTACTATATCATAGTTTGACCAACAATATAGGACATAAACCGAGATCGGAGTTTTTGTGAATTTTGTTCGGTTTAGTTCGATTACATTTTCTGTTATAGGGAAGGATAGAATAATTGGGAACATTATGAAAACAACCCAAATTAAGCATAAAACTTGATTTTGTAAGATGCAAAACCTATCATACAGTACATTAGAAATTTGAGGAGGATTGTATGTGAATTTATTTTCAACCATAAAAGAGACGCTTCGAGGGGAAAAGATGAGCATTGTATTTCCAGAAGGAATGGATGAACGAATCATCAAAGCGGCAAGTAGGCTGTCTGAGGAAAATCTAATTAAACCGATTTTAATCGGAAATGAAATTGAAATAAAAAATATGGCCGTCTCTTTAGGAGTATCAATCAATGGAATTGAAATTACTGACCCTTCGAGCTATGAAGGTAACCAAGAGATGATTGAATCGTATGTTGGAAGGCGAAACGGAAAATCTACTCCAGAACAAGCTGAGAAGATATTACTTGATGAAAACTACTTTGGTACCATGTTAGTTTTCATGGGAAAAGCAGCTGGTTTAGTTAGTGGTGCTGCTCATTCGACTGCCGATACAGTAAGACCAGCTCTGCAACTCATAAAAACAAAGCCAGGTGTAAATAGGACTTCGGGGGTATTTATCATGGTCCGAGAAGAGGAGAAGTATGTATTTGCCGATTGTGCCATTAACATCGCTCCCGATAGCAAAGAGTTAGCCGAAATCGCAGTAGAGAGTGCAAAAACAGCTACACTATTTGGACTTGATCCTAGGATTGCAATGCTGAGTTTTTCAACAAAGGGGTCTGCTAAGTCTTCTGAGACCGATAAAGTGGCTGAAGCCGTGCGAATTACAAATGAGTTGGATCCCAATTTAGTTGTAGACGGAGAATTTCAGTTTGATGCTGCTTTTGTTCCATCTGTTGCGGCTAAGAAGGCACCTGATTCCGTCATTCAAGGAGATGCAAATGTGTTTATTTTCCCAAGCTTAGAGGCGGGCAACATAGGTTATAAAATCGCTCAACGACTTGGTAAATTTGAAGCCATTGGCCCAATCTTGCAAGGCTTGAACAAACCAGTAAATGATTTATCCAGAGGGTGCAATGAAGAAGATGTTTATAAGCTTGCTTTAATTACTGCAGCGCAATCATTGTAATTTACATAGATCCTATTAATAGCATTAAATTTAATGTGTTATAAATAAGGGTTTGTTAAAGCTCCTAGTTGATTTTTTAAAAAAATCGATTGAAGTGGAGGGTGCGATACTCCTCGAATATGCGATCGCTTTTTCTTTCGTGGGTGAGAATTCACAGAAACAAATTCAATGTCCTGCGGAAGCAGCGATTCAGCTGAGACACCGAAGTCCCGAGATGGTTCACCGCCCGCCCCTCGCAAAGCGAGCATCCTGTAGCTGAAATGAACAATAAATTTTAACAGTGCCATAAATATAAAGAACGAATATATAATCAAACAATAAAGCACTGAGACTTAGTTAGCCCCCAGTGCTTTTTCATTACGATCAATCATTCTTTTTAGATTTTCTTCATACACTAACAATTCTTCTGTTGAAAGCTGTGAATTATGTAGTTCTCCACCAAGACTCTTTAAAGCTACCAAGGTAGAATACATGATATGAGGAATGGTAATCTCTTTCCCTAGTAATTCAGACAAGGAAGCCATAGTGCTCGGTACAATTGTTGGAAAGGTGAACTTGGTTTCCTCTCCCAGTGTACCTTTATCATAAAAGCTTTTTATCAACTCAGCCCGGTCTCGACCACTACCAGTTATACATAAGTAAATTTGAACAGCAATTCCACCTCGAAGTCGTCGCTGTGAAATGCCTGCAAACTTTTTGCCATTGATACTGAGGTCGAAGCTTCCAGGACAATAAGAACCTTCAACCTCTTTTACTTCAAAAGTTGTTGTGAAGTCCCGAAGGATATATGTAACGAGCTCTACCATAGCCTCATATCCCCGATTAATTTCAATACCCTTAATGGTATCCTTAAAAAGAAGAGATAGATTGAGGACACCTTCATCCAAAACAACTGCAAGACCTCCTGAGTTCCTTACTATCACACGATAGCCCTGGGATTTCAGCCATGAAGTTGCATCAGAGAGATGTGGTAATCTAGTATCTTGTATCCCAAGTACTACGGTATTGTGGTGGGTCCATGATCGAAGAACGGGAGGAGAATGGGAATTTCCTACAGAAGTACATAATGTGTCATCGATAGCAAAAGATTGCTTTGCTTCGAATAGTGAACCAAGCGATGATTGGTCAATAATTCTCCAATTGGGCTGAATCAATAATGATACAGATTGTGCCATAAAATAATCTCCTTAGTTATAGTTCCAAGCGATATTATATCATAAAGGAAAGAAGAAAATAAAAAGCAACAGCTAAAGTCAACTGTTGCTTTTGAAAATGTTGAATAGTAGTAGTTATTCTGCTAATTTTTCAAGATTTCCATTACGGTCCATTTTAAATTTTGTGGAAGGTCTTTCATCTTCCTCAAATAAAACTAGCTTTCTTGCACGATTCATAATTTGCATTAAGGTTTGATAGTCTTCTTCAATATTCATAGCATCTAATTGAAGCTGGTTAACTTGCTTTTCTAGCTCTTCATTCATTCGTATAAGTTCATTGTTTTCTTGAGTAAGCTTGTCATTTTGTTGCTGTAGCATCGTTATTGAATAAGGAGTACCTTTTATTGTTGAAAGAAATTTTACTACTTCATCAATAGTCAGGGAGGTATCTTCCTGTGTACGATTCCATCGATAACTCTTCGTTGGAACTTCGGGTGATGCCATAATGCTAGTTTCGTCGACTACTGAAGTATAAGGAGGTGAATATAATAATTGTTTTTTAGCGGGTTTACCTTCGCCTAAATTCCGCAATCGTTGTTTGCGCTGTTTCTTTGATAATTCCAGCGCCTTCTCATATTGCTCACGAACAACAGCATTCCATCTAAATCCACATGCAGAAGCAGTTCGATTAAGCTGATCCCCAACTTCTTCAAAAGCATTCAGCTGAGTACTTCCTTCACGAACGTGACGTAGCACAGTTTCAGCGAGTAAGAGATCGTTTTCATCAGTCCAAGAGTCTTGTCTAACTTTCATTTGGAACACTCCTTAATTATATTAAAGCATTAATTTGCAGGTGATTTCTATTGAGTTATGTCTGTTTCTAAGATATCAATGATGTTAACTTGCTTTCCTACATTAAGAGTATGGTCAAAGTGAATACGATTTATACTTTTTTTATGAGGATAGTAGATTAGTATTGAAAGATAAATACATATGGATTGATATAAAATCTTATGAGGCGAAGTTGTATATTAAATTGGGCTCGAGAGCCCTGATTATGGATGTCCTTTAACTCAAGTAGAACAAGGGCAAAAAGTCTTTTGGGGTAAGAACAATTGCTGCGCCAATCTCTAACGAAGTGATTGAACCATTTGCTCTTGCATTGTCAACTTGAAGAGGGTAAAATACCGTAGAGTGATTTTGTTTAGAGAAAGGATTGTCTCTGATGGCAAACGAATTTCGTATTTGTGACGATTGTCAGGCGACTAATGTCAAAACATTGGTTCCCAGACTGAAAAAAATAGATGATGAAGCTACGATTGACATAGGTTGTCAATCTTATTGTGGTCCAGGACGGAAAAAGTCCTTTGCTTTTGTAAATAACCGTCCTATTTCTGCCTTGACGGAAGATGAGCTAATTGAGAAAGTTGAAAAAAAGATAAAAAAGTAATTTATATAATGATTGTTACGACCACAGACTGTTGCTGTGGTCTTTCTATTTTTTTGACACTTGGACATTCAATGGAGCTAGCGATGAAACATGATTTGTGAGAGCTTTTCGAATGGTTGTCGAATTTTGACATAGTAAATGTAAAAAATCGGGTTTTTTTATCGAAACAAAGAATATATAATAGTATGCATACACAAAAAGTGAATAACAATCTATTAAATAAGGAATGTGGCAATTTATTAAGAGTAGTTAATGGAAGGGGCACGGGAATGACCTATCCCAATGGGCAGTTAAATGAAGAAAAGGTGTTTAAGGACCCTGTTCATCGTTACATTCATGTTAAAGATAAATTAATATGGGACCTTATTGGAACGCCAGAATTCCAACGACTTCGCAGAATTAGGCAACTAGGAACGGCATATTTAACGTTCCATGGTGCAGAGCATAGTCGTTTTAATCATTCTTTAGGTGTTTATGAAATCATCCGTCGCATAATTGATGATGTATTTAAAGATCGCCCTCAATGGGATAATAGTGAGCGGTTACTTTGTCTTTGTGCAGCCTTATTACATGATCTAGGGCACGGTCCTTTTTCTCATTCCTTTGAGAAGGTGTTTCATCTTGATCATGAAGAATTTACCAGGAAAATCATTTTGGAAGATACTCAAATCAATAAAGTACTGCGGCTAATGGGAAAGGATTTTCCGAAAAAGGTTGCAGAAGTCATTGAGAAGACGTATGAAAACAAGCTAGTAGTTAGTTTGATATCAAGCCAAATTGATGCGGATCGAATGGATTATTTGCAACGTGACGCATACTATACAGGTGTTAGTTATGGGCAATTTGATATGGAACGTATATTAAGAGTGATGCGCCCTCGTGAAGATCAGGTTGTGATTAAGAAGAGTGGTATGCATGCTGTTGAAGACTACATTATGAGTCGTTACCAAATGTATTGGCAAGTATATTTCCATCCCGTTTCCAGAAGTGCTGAAGTAATATTAACGAAAATATTACATAGAGCGAAACATCTTCATCAAGATTTTTACAATTTCAAAACACAGCCCACTCATTTCTATTCTTTATTTGAAGATGAAATTACTGTACAAGACTATTTAAAGCTGGATGAGCCTATTATTCTTTATTATTTCCAAACTTGGATGGAAGAGGATGATGCAATACTTTCGGATTTATGTAGTCGTTTCGTTAATCGGAACCTATTTCAATATGTTGAATTTAGTCCACACCTACAAATGCAACAATGGATGGATCTTATTCAGCTTTTCAAAAAAGCAGGTATTGATCCAGAATACTATTTGGTACTGGATTCATCTTCCGACTTGCCCTATGATTTTTACAGACCTGGTGAGGAAGAGGAGAGAATGCCGATTCATCTTCAAATGCCAAATGGAGAATTGAGGGAACTATCCAGGGAATCGGAGATTGTTGAAGCAATTTCTGGAAAGAGACGAACCGATCACAAATTATATTTTCCGAAAGACTTTATTGATGATCTTTCAAGTAAGAAAAAGATAAAAGAGCAAATCATGGAAATATTAAACAAACCTTTCTAAGAAGCCTTTTTGTTGAACTTAAACCTTGGGATAACAACAATCCACAAGATGCAGACGTACTTCAAATTGATCAATGTAAATGTATAATAGTTTTTCCGATTGTTAGATGTCGGACTAAGGAGTGAGAATACTTGTTAAAGGATCACATTAAGGTATTGAAAGTTTTTTCTGAATCAGGTGAGATCATTGGCCGTAAGAAGCTACAAAAGATGGTATACATCGGAAAAAAGTTGCAATATCCATTTTATGAGCGCTATGACTTTCATTTTTATGGCCCGTATTCAGAAGAACTGACATTACGAATTGAAGAGCTCTGTAATCTAGGATTTTTAGCAGAAAAAAAGGATAAAAAAGGCGGTTATTTTCAATATCGTTATGCTCTAACAGAAGTTGGGGAACATTTCTTGAACCAGTATGAAACAGATCTACCACCTTTAAGAGGATGCATGAAAGAGATGAATACTCAAAATGCAAGGTTCTTAGAGCTTGTTTCAACTATTCTGTACTTTGAGGGGCTTGGTAAAGAAGAAGTAAAAGAAAAGATCTATACACTTAAAAGTAAGCAACGCTACTCTGATGGAGAAGTTGAAGAAGCTTATCAATATATCGAGCATTTGAAAGTACAAGTAAAACATTAAATTGGGGGCCTGTCCCCCACCGCTTTAAAGTGGTGGGGGACAGGCCCCTTAAAGAGTTTATTCGTCGCTAAGTCTCTTCCCGTTAACCGCATAGTGGTTCTTAGACATTTCTTCAATGAAGACAACAACCTTATCGGTTGGAGCACCAGTTGTTTCAGAGACGGCAGCGGTTACTTTCTCAACTAGAGCCTTTTTTTGCTCTTCACTGCGCCCTTCAAGCATTTTTACTGTTATATATGGCATTTTATTTCCTCTCTTTCTTATTCCAGAATGAACTGCAATTATAGTATACTTGTGGGAGAATATTTTTGAAAGATAGGTTCTGTTAAAGTTCAATGTTAAATTTTCAAACAACACCGTTTAACAGAGACCTTCATGCAAAACAATTTTGCACCATGAGGTATGAAAATAAGCAATATATTTCTTTAGCAGTGTTCTGGAACGAAGATCCCCTTATTTTCAGGGTAGCCAAAGATAAAGGAGAAGTTTATGGAATTACCCTTTTTATTGTTTAGTCTTGAAGAACTACCATTTGTCATTATTACCTTAGTAATTGCGTTCTCAGTGCATGAATTTTCGCACGCCTTTGTTGCCTACAAATTTGGTGATCATACTGCTAAGAACCAAGGTCGATTGACGTTATCACCTCATAAGCACTTAGATCCTTTTGGAACAATCGCACTCCTACTATTAGGTTTCGGGTGGGCAAAGCCAGTTCCGGTTAATCGCTTTTTCTTTAAAAATCCAAGACTAGCAGGCGTTTTAGTTTCTATTGCAGGGCCATTGAGTAACCTACTACTAGCGTTTATAGGAGTTTTTCTAATGGTTTTACTTGCACGGTTCGGTGTATTATCAATGATGACTAACAATGTAATAGACGCATTAAATATGTTTTTTAATTTTTTTATCGGAATCAATATTGCCTTATTCATATTTAACTTATTACCATTCCCTCCTCTTGATGGATATCGAATTATCGAGGACCTTGCTCCAAGCAGTATTCGAGCTCGGCTTACTAAATATGAACACTATGGAATCATTATTTTTTTAATTTTAGTCATCACACCACTTGATGAATATACGATTCAACCGATTTTTCAAACGATTATTCCATTTGTTCAACATACATTGTTTGAGATAACAGCTTTGATATTGGATATCAGTTATTAAATTCGGTACAATTACACTTAAAGAGGAGGTCATCTTAATATGGAGCAAAAAAAGAAAAAGACTATTGGCTTTAATATTATAAAAAATGATCCGACAGATGGACATGGTGGTTTTGGTGCCACTGGATCTCTAAGTCTAGAAAATATTTCACCCGTTATTATAGACACTGAAGCTGGTGAAGCTTTCGTTGATATTGGTGCTCTTCACGCAAGAAGCCTTGTAGAAAAGGGAATTAAATTTTCGCCGAATCGGGAAGATTCGGCAGGCGGTAAACTATATTGGATGGTTTGGGTGACTATCGAACGATTAGTTGAAGGTGCTTATTATGCAGGGGTTACTGCATGTGAAATGACAGTGAATCGAGAAATTCGTCGCGGCTATAAGTCCTTACCTGAACATGTAAATAATATGGATAAATCGTTAAAGCGAAAAATAATAGTAAGTCATATGGATGAAAAATCAAAAAGCGTTTTAAAGGAATTTCTAAAAAACCATAACTTAGATATGTGGAAGCTTTCCTCTAAACAATTAAAGGAAGATTTGCAAGGTGAGTAACGGATAAAAACAGAATTTATGACATTTTGATGAACGTTTTGGATATCTGTTGAGCTTTTTATTGAAAGAAAGTAAACTTATTCTACAGCTTAATACACTGTAGAACTAGGACACAAAAACCCGTAGAGATACTTCTCTACGGGTTTTTGCATAATTTTATGGTGAAAACCAATTTAAAATCTTTCGAATAAGACTAACATCACTTTCTTGACCATCTTCTACGTGGACAGGTTCATTTTGATGCTGATTTGGCAAGTGGACTTGGCAATAATCTGTTGGTTCAGTTCCTTTTAAATAATAGGTCAGTCGCACAATTGGACAATCCTCAGTAGCCAGCATGCCGTTATCTGGATTTATATAAGCACCAACGACACCTGAGGTGGGTTTAAAAGCTAGAACAGGCTCGTTAAGAAGAGCCTCTTCCATTACAGAAGCCCAAATGATTTTTGCATATCTTTTCTCTTTTGTTAAATCGATTGTATAGTCCTTATCATAGCCAGTCCAGACACCTGTTACTAATTGAGGAGAATAGCCGATCATCCAACTATCTGTTCTAGTCGTACCCGACTTTCCTGCGTAAATTCGGGTAATTTGATTCAAAATGGGTTTCCCGGTTATGCTCGTATAATCATTAAGCTTCTCATCGAACATTCCAGTCATCATATGGGTTGTAACAAAAGCAGCATCTTTATTTAATAGTTGATCCTTACTTTGTTTACTTTCATATAAAACCTCTCCAGTGTGATCCACGACTTTTTTGATAAAGGTTGGTTCTATTTTTTGACCACCATTTGCTAATATCCCAAATGCATTCACCATGTCAATTATTTTCACGTTTGATGTACCTAAAGCTAAGGAAGGGTTTGCAGTCAAATCCCCTTTTATCCCAAGTCTTTTACTTGTATCGACAAGAGCATTTTCCCCTAACAACATATGTGTTTTAACAGCGTAAACGTTATCAGATAATGCAATAGCTTGAGCGAGGGTAATTGAATCATTAGCGTAATAATCATTAAAATTACTTGGAGAATAGGTAAGATTATCATTTGAGTTGCCGTATTGAAAAGTCGTATACTCACTTTTTAAAAGCGTTGAAGGGGTAAAACCTTGCTCTACAGCTGAATAATATAGAAAGGGCTTAAATGTCGAACCCGGTTGTCGCTTAGCCTGTGTTGCTCTATTAAACTGACTTTTTGAATAATCTCTTCCACCAACAAGGGCCTTTACTTCACCAGTTGAAGGATGCATCACTACAATGGCGGCTTGGATTTCAGTATTATCATCAATTGTGGCGTTCATAATATTTTCTGTCATTGATTGTAAGTCAGGTTCAAGCGTCGTGTAAACACGAAGACCACCAAATTCAATGGTTCGATCATTAATATTTGTAACAGACTTTAGAGCTTGTTTGACTGCATCTTGGAAATAGGGAGCTATTTGTTGCCTTTTGATGGCATACTTCCCATAGTATTGCAGTTGTTCTTCAGTTAATTTCTGAGCATTATCTTTAGACAGTAGATTGTTCTTAACCATGGAACTGATAACAGATAGCTGTCTTGCTTTTGCATTTTCGGGATTATCAAGGGGTGAATAGTGCCATGGGCCTTTAGGAATACCGGCTAGCATTGTTGCCTCGCCGATAGTTAACTTTTGTGCCGATTTGTTGAAGTAAAAATTGGATGCCGCTTCAATGCCGTATGCCCCATGCCCGTAGTAGATTGTATTTAAATAGCCTTCTATTATTTGTTCCTTTGAATAATTCATTTCTAGACGAATAGTGTATAGAGCTTCTAAAACTTTTCTTTTCCATGTTTTGTCGTGTTCTAAAAATAAGTTTCTAGAGTATTGTTGTGAGATTGTACTGGCACCTTGAGCCTTCGACATAGTTTTGATATCAGCTAAAAGGGCACCGGCGATCCTTACATAGTCAAATCCATTGTGTTCAAAAAAACGCTTGTCCTCAATGGAGACAGTCGCATTAATAAGATGAGTTGAAATCTCCTCAAGTGGCACCCAATAACGAGTTTGTCCAGAACTACTCTCCCCAATAACAGACCCATCTGCTCCAAAGTAAATTGTAGATTGTGGAACCTGTAAGGGAGGAGGACCTTTCGTTTTTGCATAGATTAATACACCTGTTAATCCAAGCATAAAAAAGATTGATAGAATTATTCCAACAAAAAAAAGTGCACGAACATATTTAAGTGTTAGTCGTAATCGCTTATTTGTGATGATCTCCATCATCTATTCACCTACCAAATCAAAAATGCTTTATATAACAATATGCAGTCAAAAAATTGACGGATTTATTTTGATATGTACCAATTCTAACTTCTCCATCTTTGCTTTTTTAAAGAGCATTGTTGAAGCTAAGTGATAATGAATTCTAAGAATAACAATCCTCATCAGTATTGAGTTAAAAACAGGATTCTAAACCTTGAAAATAATATTTTAACGCTTTAAAGTGGTGGGGGTCTGACCCCCACTTATTTTTTTCTTGCATTTTTAGAGGATTGGGCTATACTTTGATTTGCTGTATATTTTTTATCATTGCCTAACTTTTCTTATTATGAGAAATGTTGGTTTTTTATCGTTTTTAAAGGGAACGATAGTATAGTAGAAGCAAAATGTTTTTATAAGGTAATAAATAAAAGAAAGGTGTTGTTAATAATGGGATTATGGTTTACGGAGAAACAAACAAAAAATTTCGGTATTACTGCAAAAATTAATCAAACACTACATACGGAGCAGACGGAATTTCAAAAATTAGATATGGTTGAAACAGAAGAATTCGGAAATATGCTTGTTCTTGATGGAATGGTCATGACCACACAAAAGGATGAGTTTGTGTACCATGAAATGGTAGCGCACGTTCCGTTATTCACTCATCCGAACCCTGAAAACGTTCTAGTTGTTGGTGGTGGAGACGGTGGAGTTATTCGAGAAGTTCTTAAGCATCCAAGTGTTAAAAAAGCTACACTAGTTGAAATTGATGGCAAGGTTATTGAGTATTCCAAGAAATACCTACCAGAAATTGCTGGGATGCTTGAAGATCCTCGTGTTGAAGTAAAAGTAGGCGACGGATTTATGCATATCGCTGAAAGTGAAAACGAGTATGATGTAATTATGGTGGACTCGACTGAACCAGTAGGTCCTGCTGTGAACTTATTTACAAAAGGATTCTATGCAGGAATTTCAAAAGCGTTGAAAGAAGACGGTATTTTTGTTGCTCAATCGGATAACCCTTGGTTCACGCCAGATTTGATTAGAAATGTTCAAAGTGATGTGAAAGAAATTTTCCCAATTACAACACTTTACATAGCAAACATACCAACGTATCCAAGTGGATTATGGACTTTTACAGTTGGATCAAAAAAATACAATCCTCTGGACGTAACAGAAGAGCGTTTCCACGAAATTGATACAAAATACTACACCAAAGAGCTTCATAAAGCTGCTTTCGTGTTACCTAAATTTGTTGGAGATTTGATTAAATAACCGAAAGAACGGTATTAAGGAGGATTTCATATGCGTTTTGATGAAGCCTATTCAGGTAAAGTATTCATAAAAAGTCATCCAAGCTTTGAAGAGAGTAGTGCAGTCATTTACGGTATGCCAATGGATTGGACTGTTTCCTATCGCCCTGGCTCTCGATTTGGCCCAGCCAAAATACGTGAAGTGTCCATTGGGCTAGAAGAATACAGTGCTTACCTAGACCGTGAACTAGACGATGTTAAATATTTCGATGTGGGAGATATTCCATTACCATTTGGGAATCCTCAAAAAAGTATCGACGCGATAGAAGAGTTTGTAGATCAATTATTAGATCAAAATAAATTTCCACTTGGTATGGGTGGGGAGCATCTTGTATCTTGGCCTGTAATGAAGGCGATGTACAAGAAGTACCCTGATTTAGCTATCATTCACATGGATGCGCACACAGACTTGCGTGAGCACTATGAAGGAGAGCCATTATCACATTCAACACCGATTCGTAAGGTAGCCGAGTTAATTGGACCTGAAAATGTATTCTCATTTGGAATTCGTTCTGGGATGAAGGAAGAATTTGAGTGGGCAAAAAAGGTCGGAATGCATATATCTAAATTTGACGTTCACCAACCGTTAAAAGAGATTCTACCGAAACTTTCAGGACGGCCAGTTTATATCACAATTGATATCGATGTCCTTGACCCTGCTCATGCACCTGGTACCGGAACAGTTGATGCAGGTGGAATTACTTCAAGAGAATTGCTAGCTTCCATCCATGAAATTGCTCGTTCTGAAGTAAATGTAGTAGGTGCAGATCTAGTAGAAGTTGCTCCGATATACGATCATTCTGAACAAACAGCTAATACCGCAAGCAAGCTAATTAGAGAAATGCTATTAGGTTGGGTTAAATAATTTTTTGAAAAACTGAAGCCTAGTGCTTCGGTTTTTTTATTAGTTTGGCTCTGTAAAAGCTCCCTTTTGATTTTCAAACGAAGTAATATTGAGGTGGAAGGTGTGAGAATCCTTGGAAATGTCCTAGGATTTTATTCGTGCGCTGAGAATTCATGGAAGCATATTTTCTGTTCTGAGGAGCCTCGGCCCATCGGAGACAACGATGACACAAGTGCCGAGTTGGTCACCGCCCGCCTTGTGGAATGAGAACATCTTGGAACTGCAATCAATATACTCGATTAATAGTATTGAAAAAGTCAAAAAGCAGCAAAGTATGCTAAAACAGCCAATTTTAAAAAAGTACATTGTAGGAACAGTGTGCTGAAGGAAATTGCGTTCTCCATTGTAGAAAGCGAGCAACTTAAGAGGGAATCAAGAAGTATTTAAACAAATATACACAACTTATTAATTATAGAGTTGTTGTTTTATATCAGATTTTGTCGAATGAAGGAAGGTATTCTTAACAGTTTATTGAACTTTTCTTTATAAATCTATATACTTATGAAGTTATATGGGATAAGGACGTGAGATGTTTGTTGCAAGAATTAAAAACCCCTGTTCAAATCAGTTTTTCTAGTAAAATAAGCAACGATAGTGAAAATGTTGATTTTTCATTTCAAACAATTGGTCAATACTACATAAAGGATGGAAAATATTATTTGTTGTTTGAAGAAATTCTTGAGGAACAAGGGAAAGTAAAAACGACAGTAAGATGGTCAGGTGAAGAAGCTTGGATTAAGCGAACCGGGTCTGTAAATATGCGACTACCCTTTCAACTTCACCAAAGATTAAGTGGGATTTATGAATTACCTGAAATAAAAATGGAAGTCACGTCACATACAAAAGAGTTAATACATACATGGAATGATCAAAGTCGAACGGGCTCTTTCCATTTGATCTATACACTACGCATGCAGGGTGAGTCGATTGGAACATATCAAATAGATATACAGTTTAAGGAGGAATAGGCGATGAATGTAGTTGAACAAGTAAAGGAACGGTTAAAGGCAGAAATTAAAGAAGCGATACTAAAAGCTGGCTTGGCAACGGAAGAACAGATACCAGATGTAGTTTTAGAACTTCCAAAAGAAAAGGCACATGGAGATTATGCAACAAATATGGCTATGCAGCTTGCTAGAGTCGCTAAGAAGGCACCACGTATGATAGCAGAGGAGCTTGTAAGTCATTTTGATAAAACAAAGGCTTCAATTGAAAAGATTGAAATAGCGGGTCCTGGGTTTATTAACTTTTATATGAATAATCGTTATCTAGCCGATTTAATTCCTGCAATAATAAAAGCTGGAGATACTTATGGTCAAACAACCATAGGTAATCAAAAGAAGATTAATGTTGAGTTTGTCTCGGCTAATCCAACTGGAGACCTTCATTTGGGACATGCTCGTGGTGCTGCAGTGGGTGATACTTTATGTAATATCTTAGAAAAAGCTGGTTATGAAGTCACGAGAGAATATTACATAAATGATGCCGGGAATCAGATTCATAATCTGGCACTTTCAGTAGAAGCACGCTACTTTCAAGCATTAGGTTTAGAGAAAGAAATGCCTGAAGATGGATACCATGGATCAGATATTATAGGAATAGCGAAAAGATTAACCGACGAATATGGTGATCGCTTTGTAAATGAAACAGAGGAAGAACGCTATACATTTTTCCGGAAATATGGGCTGAAAGTCGAATTGGAAAAGCTTCAAAAGGATTTAGAAAGCTTTAGAGTTCCATTTCATGTCTGGTATTCTGAAACATCTTTGTATGAAAACGGAAAGATTGATGATGCCTTGAAAACACTTCGAAATCAAGGTAAAGTATTTGAACTAGATGGAGCAACATGGTTGCGATCAACGGATTATGGTGATGATAAGGATCGTGTGTTAATTAAGAATGATGGATCGTACACGTATTTAACCCCTGATATTGCCTATCATAAGAATAAGCTTGAGAGAGGCCATGACAAGCTTATTAATATTTGGGGAGCAGATCATCATGGATATATTCCTCGGATGCGCGCAGCCATTCAATCACTTGGTTTTGGGCCAGAGGCATTAGAAGTAGAAATTATTCAAATGGTTCAGTTGTATCAAAATGGTGAAAAAGTAAAAATGTCAAAGCGGACGGGTAAAGCAGTCACTTTGCGTGAGTTGATGGATGAAGTCGGAGTTGATTCGATGCGTTATTTCTTTGCGATGCGTAGTGCTGATTCTCACATGGATTTTGATATGGATTTAGCTGTTTCGAAATCAAATGAGAATCCTGTATTTTACGCGCAGTATGCCCACGCAAGAATTTGTAGTATCTTACGTCAAGGTGAAGAAATGAATTTACATGAATTAGGGGATTTGAATCTTGAGTTAATACAGTCAGAAAAAGAAATTGAATTGTTAAAAAAGCTAGGTGAACTACCTGCAGCTGTTACAGAGGCGGCTGAGAAACGTATGCCACACCGGATTACGAACTATGTATTTGAGCTAGCTTCTGCCCTACACAGCTTCTATAATGCTGAAAAAGTTTTGGATTCAGATAGGCTTGAATTAAGTAAAGTTCGCTATTCGTTAATGAAAGCAGTTCAAATTACTTTGAAAAATTCATTAGCTCTAATTGGTGTAACAGCTCCTGAAAAAATGTAAAGCTGTAACTCACTAGTTTTATCTTAGTAGTAAATTTTTCTCAAAGGTTACCTCGTTCTTTCTTGTATATTCTGTCAAGAAAATAGAGCCAAAGAAAGGAAGTCATTTATGAAAGAAGTTGTTTTGTCATTACTAACAGGGGGCCTTGTTGGGTTCCTATTTGCTTTGTTACGCTTACCTATTCCAGCACCACCAGCTCTTGCTGGGGTCACTGGGATTGTCGGTGTGTACCTTGGATTTAAAGTGTTTAGTTGGTTAGCCCCAATTATGCCGTGGGTAAAATAAAAAACTCCTTCTCAGGTGAATTCTGAGGAGGAATTTTTATTTCCAATCAATTGCTCCACCGCTAGTTCGTTTAACTCCTCGGATTTTTGAAATATCCTCGACAAGTTTCAATGCGGCACGATCCTTTTCTTTCGCTTCAATCATAACATCAAAGTCAGACCCGATAGATTTAGCCATTGTTAAAAATGGGAGTATGAATTCTAAACTAACAAAGTCAGAATGATTTCGAAATTGCCTCTCATTTTTAGGGGATGAAAGATGGACCTTAGGTATTAGACCAAAGTGGTCCCATGTTTCAAACACCTTAGGTAAAACATCAGGAAGTGTCTCTAGACAAGGGTTAGCCATATGATGATGATAATCGAATATTAGTGGGATAGAATGTTCTTTACAGACATCTAGTGTCTCAGTTAAAGTATATGTTTTATCATCATTCTCCAAGGTCATTCTTTTTTTTATGTTACTAGGGAGTAATTTGATATTATCTGAAAACCTTCTGCAAGCCGCTACCTTATCCCCATAAGCTCCACCAATATGGATATTTATTAAGGATTGACCTTCGATTCCCATCGCTTCTAACAAATTGTAATGATATTTCATATCTTCAATCGCATTTAGAGTAACCTGTTCTCGGTCACTCGTAAATAAAGTGAATTGATTAGGATGAAAACTAACACGTAACTGATAAGCCTTAATAATAGTACCAAGATCTTGTAAGTCAGCCTGTAAATCATTAATATAATCCCACTCCACCTCTGGGTGAGTAGCTAAAGGTACTATGGACGAAGAAAGGCGATACAACTCAATTCCGTGGGCAATATTATAAAGCACAGCTCGTTTAGTGTTTCGAATATTAACCTTCGCAATAGTAACTAGCTTACTTATGCGTTCTTCCGGTACAAGCTTCTTCCAATTTGTAAAAGTAATCGTCTTAGAAGGCGAGCAATCCCATAACGAAAGAGCATGAGCTACATACCCAAACCGAACATGCAAAACAGACCCCCTCCAATCAAATGGTTTAACGCTTTAACGGAATGGGGGTCAGACCCCCATTGAATTTCTCTTTACAAAAATTTAGATAAAAGGGTGGAGATGATTTCGTTTGTTTTTTGAAGGATAGAACGATTATTCAAATCCTCGATAGATAATTCAACTGCAAAGTCTAAATCATATCCAAGCTTTGAACGGACCATTTGGACAAACTCTTTGTCGTAGATAAAACAATTGATTTCATAATTTAAGTATAAGCTTCTTTTGTCAAAATTAGCCGTACCGATATCACATAACTGCCCATCTTTTACCAGAACCTTGGCATGAAAAAATCCGTTATAGTATCGATAAACCTTACCTCCTGCTTCAAGAATTCGCTTGAAGTATGGAAAAGCTGCGTCTTTTACAAAAAGATGGTCAGCCTTCATTGGTAAGATGACTTTAATTACGACCCCTCTATTAGCGGCTTCTAAGAGATCATTGAATATAGTGGTTCCGGGAATGAAATAGGGTGTTGCGATGATTAATTCTTCTTTTGCTTCCTTAATTATTTTCTGGAAGGTATCACGAAGAAATGCCCCATTAGTAGGAATGAACTTATGTAGAATATCCCCTTTTTGAAGTGGTGGAAAATAGAATGTATTCCTACATATATCTTCTTTTGTTGCCTCATTCCAATCGTGAGCAAACTGAGTTTGAAGATCTTGAACACCTTCTCCTTGAATTTTTAAGTGATAATCCCTCCATGCTCCTGTTTTCGGATCTTGACCAAGATACTCTTTCCCAATATTGAATCCCCCGATATACCCTATTTCCCCATCAATTACAGTGATTTTCCGATGGTTTCTTGCGTTCAGTGAATAAAAGTAAAAAGGGAATCGCGGAACATGAGAAAAGGAGAATTTCACTCCGCTTTTTTTAAGTAGCTGAATCATTTTTTTGGATAACTTATTGCTACCAATTTGATCTAATAGCAAACGGACTTCGACACCTTGCTTGGCTTTACTAACTAAAAGTAGTAAAAAATCGTGGCTAATATTATCATCTTTTACAATGTATAATAAAATATGTACGTGCTTAGATGCCTGTTCAATTTGCTCAAATAAGTCATCAAATAATTTTTGTCCAGTAGTAAATAAAGAAATATTACTTTTTCGCAACGGGAAATTTTGTTGTTTTACATGTTTTAAATGAAAATGACGACCTAGTTTAAAGTCAACAATGGCCCATATAAAGAGAAAGAGGAAAGAAAAGAAAAAAAAGACCATCTATGAGATTCTCCTAACATATTTATTACCATATATAAGTTGTTTTTAGTGTCACCTTATTGAAAAGAATCAATTCATTTGTTTGAAATGTGTTGACTGAATGCTCATTCATATTATAATAGATATATAAACACAGAATTCTGAATCTTGGATATTGTTAAGTTTGTTTAGATAAAGGATCTGTTACAACTCCCTGTTGATTTTCCAGAAGTTGATTGAAGTGGAAGGTGTGAGGATCAGGTGGGAGACGAGTTGGCTCACCCCTGCCCCGAGGAAAGGGAACATCCTGCAATTGAATTCAACAACAACGTTTAACAGAGCCTAGATAAAAAACATTTAAATATTTACTGCCTAGAAGGGGGTCAACCAATGAATCCGTTATTATGGATTAATTTATTTGCATTTTTATTTGTAACCGCTTACGCTCTCTACTTGTTCACCTACTTAATTAAAACGCGTCTGGCATATATTAAACTAGGAAAAAAAGTTGAGTTTGATGGTCAGATTAAAGAGCGTATACAAAAAATTCTAGTCAATGTTTTTGGACAGAAGAAACTTTTAAAGGATAAGAAGAGCGGAATAATACATGTAATGTTTTTTTACGGATTTATTCTTGTTCAGTTTGGAGCACTTGATTTTATTTTGAAAGGGTTATCTCCGGGTTCACATTTACCATTAGGCCCACTATATGCTGGATTTACTTTCTTTCAAGAAATAATAACGGTAATGATTCTTGTTGCTGTTGTATGGGCATTCCACCGCCGTTATGTTGAAAAGCTAGTTCGCCTTAAAAGAGGATTTAAGTCAGGTTTAGTGCTTCTTTTCATCGGTGGGCTTATGCTCTCTGTATTAGTTGGAAATGGAATGGGAATCATCTGGCACGGACATGAATTAACATGGAGTGAACCGATTGCTTCTAGTATTGCCTTTCTTTTAGGTGGTATTGGTGAAACAGCTTCAATTTCTATTTTTTACATTTCTTGGTGGATTCATTTGTTATTCTTATTGACTTTTTTAGTATATGTACCACAATCCAAGCATGCCCACTTAATTGCTGGTCCTGCCAATGTGTTCTTTAATCGACTTTCCAACCCAGGGAAATTAGAGAAAATCAATTTTGAAGATGAGACACAGGAATCATTTGGCGTTGGGAAAATCGAAGACTTCACTCAAAATCAGTTAGTTGATTTGTACGCTTGTGTTGAGTGTGGACGTTGTACAAATATGTGTCCTGCAACAGGTACTGGTAAAATGTTATCTCCTATGGACTTAATATTAAAACTACGTGATCACTTAACAAATACTGGTGCCGCTGTCACCTCGAGAACACCATGGGTACCTGCAGTTGCTTTTTCTAATACAAAAGGCAATAAAATAGCTATGATGGCTGGAGGTAAAGGTGTACAGGAATCAGCTGCTAGTGCAATTGATATGTATAGTCCTAGCTTGATTGGAGACGTAATTACAGAAGAGGAGATTTGGGCATGTACAACCTGTCGTAACTGTGAGGACCAATGTCCAGTTATGAATGAACATGTTGATAAGATTATTGACCTTCGTCGTTATCTAGTATTAACAGAAGGGAAGATGGATCCAGATGCACAGCGGGCAATGACCAATATTGAGCGTCAAGGTAATCCATGGGGATTAAACCGTAAAGAGCGTGAAGATTGGAGAACAGCACGAGAAGATGTTGTGATTCCAACAGTTAAAGAATTAAATAAATCAGGTGAAGAATTTGACTATTTATTCTGGGTTGGTTCAATGGGTTCATATGATAGCCGTAGTCAAAAAATAGCTCTTTCTTTTGCAAAGCTTTTAAATGAGGCTGGAGTGAAATTCGCAATTTTAGGAAATAAGGAGAAAAACTCTGGTGACACACCACGTCGTTTAGGGAATGAATTCTTGTTCCAAGAACTCGCTGCGAAAAATATTGAGGAATTTGAAAAGAATGAAGTGAAGAAAATCGTAACGATTGATCCTCACGCATATAATATATTCAAAAACGAATACCCTGACTTTGGCTTAACAGCAGAAGTTTATCATCATACTGAGCTATTAGCTGAACTAGTAAAAGAAGGGCGTCTAAAACCTAAGTATGAAGTGAATGAAACAGTTACTTTCCATGATTCTTGTTACTTAGGCCGATATAATGAAGTGTATGACCCACCTCGTGAAATATTAAAGTCAATACCTGGAGTAATTCTTGTGGAAATGGAAAGAAATCGTGAAACTGGTATGTGCTGTGGAGCTGGTGGGGGTCTAATGTGGATGGAAGAAGACTCAGGTACTCGTGTAAATGTGGCTCGTACTGAACAAGCATTGGCTGTAAATCCTTCGGTCATCAGTAGTGGGTGTCCTTATTGTCTAACAATGATTAGTGATGGAACAAAAGCTAAAGAAGTAGAAGAAAACGTACAGACACTAGATGTTGTCGAGATACTTGAAAAATCTGTAGTAGGCGATATAAAAGAGATTGCCTCATAGTGTTTAGAGGCTAAACTAGTAACCTATGAATATAGTAAGAGTGAGGTGTGTGAACGATGCACACCCACTTTTATGAAAGGTTATCGAGCGAGCGTTCAATCGATATTAAGAGATGGATTACATCAATAGCTAACGATATATATGTAAGCGTTTACTAATAATATTTTTGAGGAGGAAAGTACATGGGGAAGACAGTTATTCTAAGTGGAGTGCGTACACCTTTTGGTAAATTTGGAGGAGGCTTAAGTTCATTTACAGCCTCACAGCTTGGTGGTTTTGCTATTAAGGAAGCGTTAAATAGAGCAAATGTCGCACCAGAAAACGTCCAAGAAGTAATCATGGGAACAGTTTTACAAGGAGGACAAGGACAAATACCTTCAAGGCAAGCCTCACGCTTTGCAGGGATTCCGTGGGAAGTGAAAACGGAAACGATAAATAAAGTATGTGCTTCTGGAATGAGAAGTGTTACCTTAGCTGATCAAATTATTCGTTCAGGAGATGAAGAATTAATTGTGGCAGGTGGGATGGAATCTATGAGTAATTCACCCTACATCATGCCTAAAGCAAGATGGGGACTAAGGATGGGAGACTCACCTGTTGTTGATCTTATGGTCCATGACGGATTAACATGTTCATTTGATGGTGTCCATATGGGGACATACGGTAATGGTGTCGCCAGTGAATTTTGTCTATCAAGAGAAGAACAAGATGCGTGGGCTCTTCGAAGTCACAACTTAGCTATAAAGGCCATCGATGCTGGAATACTAGCAGAAGAGATTGTTCCGGTTGAGGTTCCCGCGCGGAAAGGAAACCCAACAGTTGTTACTGAAGATGAATCACCAAGAAGAGATTCTTCCGTTGAAGCTTTAAATAAGCTGAGACCAGCTTTTGGGGCTGAAGGGACAATAACAGCTGGAAATGCACCTGGAGTTAACGATGGAGCAGCTGCACTTGTTCTGATGAGTGAGGACCGTGCTAAACATGAAGGTAGAG
>JBFILZ010000029.1:0-24506 GCA_041611945.1 Bacillus sp. (in: firmicutes) | reverse complement strand
TGAATTTCGATAATTCACTGTTTGGTTGTGCTTTGAACAAAATATGAACATGGTCAATATCGTGATTCCATTCGACTAATGTAATATTATATTTTTCACTCAACGACACAAATTTATCTTTAGCATAGTCTGAAATTGTATGATCTATTACTTTCCTTCGATATTTCACCACTAAAACAAGGTGGTAGTACATCAAGAACACTGAATGGTTATTACTATCTAATTTCACTGTTATATAACCCCTTATACTTTATAAGACTGATTATACCATTTGGAGAGAAAAGGCAAAAGGCAAAATAAAAGAGCCTTCGGGCTGTCGCCCAACCGAAATTCATCTCCCGCTTACCGTCGGGCTATGCCCTTCACACGCTTGAAGAGGGAGACTTCTTTCGGAAGTACGTTAAAAGATGAATGAAAACGATAAGTTAACGTATGGTATGATAAGTATAGTTAACATTTGAAAAGGGGATTGAAAAGTGGAGATAACCTTTACAGAAGATGCAATCCAACAACTTAATAGCGTATTGCAACCAACTAAAAAACTAAAGCTTATGTATGATACAGAAGGATGCGGATGCGTAGTAAGCGGTGTTTCAGCACTATGGCAGATTGAAAAACCGAATAGCCAGGATGAAGAAGTTCAAACAAACCATGTTCCAATATGGATAGACAGAACAAAGCTTGTGTTCTTCGAAGAGAAAATGACAATAGATTTTTTACCGAAATATTGGTGTTATCAGCTCAAGAGTCCTAACCAAATTCTAAATCCAAGGATGAGCTTTGTATCCAATTGATTCGGTTTAACCAAAACTTTCATTTTATAGAATAATTTCAACCTTAAGTGAATAAAGGGAAAAAAGTTAAGCGTGTTTTATGGCAATTTAACATTAATGGATTTATTTAAATGGCTACCCTGAAAATAAGGGGATCTTCGTTCCAGAACACTCGCTTTCCGTGGGGCGGGCGGTGAGCCCCTCGGCGATAGCGCCTTCAGGTCTCACCTAGCCCTAGTGGTGAGAGAGTTTCACAACTGGTACAGCTACAACAGCAAGGTCTCACCTGTCCCGCTAGTCCCACAGGACTTTGAATCTGCTTCCATTAATTCTCACCGCACGAAGGAAATGCGGGAGTATTTTCGAGGAGTCTCGTGTTCTTCCACTTCGATCACTGCTAAAGAAATATATTGCTTATTTTCATACCTCATGATGCAAAATTGTTTTGCATAAAGGTCTCTGTTAAACTTTGTTGTTATTGATGTTATCTGCAGGATGCTCGCTTTCCGCGTGGGGGGCGGTTAGACAACTAGGCACTTGCGCCTTCAGAGTCTTACACCTTCCAATTCAATCAACTTCGGTTAAAAAATCAACATTGGGCTATAACAGAGCTATAAAAAAAGCTAACAGCTTGGAGTTTCTCTAAGCTATTAGCTTTTTTCTATTGATTAATATTTCAATCTTTTTTGTCACTCTTATTAGTAGTTGTTTTTTCCTCATCCTGATGTTTAACACCTTTGCTAACATAGGGTTTAAAACTCTTGGCCTTATTAGCAGCTGATTTCCATCGAGTCCAGCCCTTCTTGCCTGTTCCCCTACCTATCCCACTTTTACTCTTAGCTTTACTCATAAAATCACTCCGTTATGGTATGTTAAAATACCTAATTAGTTTGCGTTTTAGTGGTTGAAAATAAAATGCTGCTTTTACTCTCTACAAAATCGTATAAGAAATCATCAACTACTTTTTCATATAGCTCAGGGTTATCACCAAAAGAATAAGCATGGGCACCCTTTGGAGCAATCACGAGTTTTTTTGGTCCGATTTTCTTATCATATAGCTGTTTTGACATACTTGGAAGAATGTAATCGTCCTCTTTACTATGAATAAATAGGACAGGTTTTTTTATGTTTTGAACACATGAAATAGGAGAAACATCCTTAATTCTATACTTGTCTCTAATTTTTAAAAAAATATTCCCAAAAGGTAGGACTGCCTGTTTTGGTAATTTAAAATCCCTCTTAAGTAGATGAGCAAGTTGTTCTTCAAAGTCAGAGAATGGACAATCTGCAATATAAAAATCTGCGCCATCTTCAAGCATCCCTGCATAAAGCAGTGTTGAAACAGCTCCCATTGATTCACCATGTATGCCAAGAGTGATGTCTTCACCAAATGTTTCTTTTGTCCAATGAACGACAGCCTGAAGGTCGAACTTTTCATAATGACCATAACTCGTTGTATTCCCACCCGAATCACCATGTCGACGATGATCATATAGAATAACATTCCAATCGCGATTATGAAAGAGATACATATATTTTATAGAGTTTATTTTATTCATTGTGACACCATGGCATACAATGATAAACTTGTTGGTTTCCACTTTAGCAGGAAAGTATGAACCCTTGATTTCGTAGTCAAATGGTGATGGAATCGTAATATCAAGTTTTTTTAGTGCGTCATAATCCAAAGAATTAAATCTCTTCTCATTAATTTCTCGATTAAGAATCTGTACATCTGATTTTTTTTTAATATACATAATTCGGTTACTAAAGAATAGCCCCATCGTTATTATGTATAAAACGATTAGACCTAGACCAGTAATAAGTTTTTTCATTTCATCCTCCTAGGGAGTGGTAGACAATAGATATTTCTATTTTAACATATTTTTTCTGAATGATGAAAAATACTCCTTTAACTTTGGATAAAAGCAGAATTTGTAGATACAAAAGACATCCTTGTAACACTATAAATGATAGGATAGAAGTAGAATTGATATCAACGATTCATTATTGGAGGTGATCCATTGGTTAGTATCCTATCATTATTAGGTATTCTAATCCTTGTAGCAGGTCTTATTGGAACATTCATTTTGGCCGCTAAAAAGGAACCAGATTATAGTTCCTCTACTAGAGGAAACATGACTAGACTTATTCTTATTTATATTATCCTTCTCATTGGGTTGGGAATTGGAATCTGGATTTATGTTGAATTTGCTAATGGTCCTTAAAGATTTAATCCTAATCCTAGTAGAATACCATTGGAGTTCTATCATAATTTGCACGAGTTTATTCATCTATACGATGAATTGTAGTGAAAAATTTGGAGGCAAATAATTTACGAAGTTTTCAAGAGAGGATCAATGTTTAGTTAAACTTATTTGTCGTTCCATTTTTAGAATTCTGAAGGTGTCTGTTTTTCAGAGTAGAGTTACTCGTAACAATGGATAATTGATCAAAGGATATGTAGGTGATCTCTTTTGGGAGAATCACCTGTTTTGTTCATTAATGTTATTGTTGTGAATTTTGTCTTCCAGTTGGATGTGTTGCTTTCTCCATTTCTTCAGCAGCCATCACGTTTTTTGTGTTTGTAGCTTCATTTGCATTTTTCCCTTTTTGACTTTTTTGATTTGATTTTTTCATCCTATTCACTCCTTTGGAAGATAGACTCTACTTAACGTTTCCTAATGATAGTGGAATATGCATTATATGGCTGTAAAAAAGTAGGATTAGTAAAAAGGGAATAGTGATTAGAATAGCGAAAATTATAGATAATCACTTTCAAGGTTTTTAATTAAACACTTAGTTAAATGGAGGATATCTTTGATTATTAAAAAAATAGATATTACAGATTCGGTTTTAGCTTTAGATGTATTAAAGGTTCAAATTCCTTCTTATATGGAGGAGGCGAAAATGATAAATTTCTTTGAAATACCTCCATTAAAAGACACTGTTGATACGCTTAGACAATGTGAAGAGACATTTTTTGGATATTATGTAGATGGAGAGTTATGCGGGGCTATCTCATTAAAAGCAGAAAGAGCTGTGATGGATATCCACCGGTTAATTGTGCATCCGAATCATTTCAGAAAAGGGATTGCCAAGAAATTACTAAACTTCATTGAAAACAATATAGCAGGCATTGACTCAATAATTGTATCAACAGGCTCCAAAAATGAACCGGCAATAAATTTCTATGAAAAAAACGGATTTTGCAAAACAGAAGAATCAAAGATAAATGAGCGCTTATCAATTACATCCTTTAGAAAAGTAATAGAATTTTAAAAACCTTCCGTTCTTAATCGGAAGGTTTTTAAGTTTTAGGCTACCCTGAAAATAAGGGGATCTTCGTTCCAGAACACTCGCTTTCCGTGGGGCGGGGCGGGCGGTGAGCCAACTCGGCACTTGCGCCTTCGGTGTCTCACCTGTCCCGCTGCTCCCGCCGGAGTCGCGCATCCTTCCACTTCAATCAACTTCGTTTGAAAAAATCAACATTGAGCTTTAACAGAGCCAAGTTTTAAATACATATAGCCTTCAATTTGTTTAAGCCATTGTTTGCTGAAGTCGATCATATTTACTTTCTATAAGTCCTGAAATATGAGGGCGAATCAAATCGACAGCTTTTTTCACACCTTCTAAATCAACACCTGTTTCAATTCCCATTTGGCCTAACATGAACACGACATCTTCTGTTGCCACATTACCAGTTGCTCCCTTGGCAAATGGACAGCCGCCCAATCCTCCCGCTGAAGTGTCAAAGCGGGTAATTCCAGCTTGAAGAGCAGCGAAGACATTCGCTATCGCCATTCCGCGTGTGTCATGGAAATGGGCAGTAAGCAGTGTAGTAGGAAACATTTTTTTGAGCTTTGAAAATAGTTCATAGCTTTCAGAAGGATTTGCCATCCCAATTGTATCGGCTACGCTAAGTTCATCTACACCAAAGTCAACAAAAGAATTACATAGTTTAACTACTTCATCTATTTGAATTTCCCCTTCATATGGACAATAGAACGAAGTCGAGATACACGCACGGACAAATATGTTCTTTGCTTTAAGCTCAGAGATAATAGGGCCTAATTCTGCTAGACTTTCAGAAGTAGTTTTATTAATGTTTTTTTGATTAAATGTATTACTTACACCAACAAAAACAGCAACCGCCCTGCAGTTTGCATGAAGGGCTAGTTCCACGCCTTTTCTATTTGGAGTCAGTACGATATTCCGTGTCGAATCTTGAATAGCCTTTACAATTTCTAACGCATCGCCCATTTGAGGTACCCATTTAGGCGATACAAATGAAGTCAACTCCATTTCAGTAATACCGGCACTTTTTAAAGCTTGAATAAATTGTATTTTTATATCTGTCGGAACCAAGCTTTTATCATTTTGTAATCCATCTCTTGGGCCCACTTCGATAATTGTCACTTTATTTGGCAAATTCAATTTATCCCCTCCTTCTACAATTAAGAATCCTATACTAACATTCTATTAAATGAAGAATGAGTAAGGCAAGACTATTAGAAAAATTTAAAATATAAGAGGGATTTCGTAACTTTTCGAGAACTAATTATGTAGTATTCATGTTTTAAGGAGGATTAATCAAATGAAATCAAGAGACGTAGTTATCGTTAGTGCAGTACGTACGCCAATCGGTAGCTTTAACGGAGCACTAGCTTCAGTAAAGGCTACGAGTTTAGGGGCTATTGTCATTAAGGAAGCGTTATCACGTGCTGGATTAACTGTCGATCAAGTAGATGAAGTAATTATGGGGAATGTATTACAGGCAGGCTTAGGTCAAAATCCGGCAAGACAAGCAGCAATAGAAGCGGGATTACCGAACCAAACCCCAGCTATGACCATAAATAAAGTTTGTGGATCTGGTTTGAAAGCGGTTCATTTAGCAACTCAAGCGATCATATCTGGAGATGCAGATGTTGTTGTAGCAGGTGGGATGGAGAATATGAGTCAGGCCCCTTATTTACTTGAAGGTGCAAGAGATGGCTATAAAATGGGTGATCAAAAGGTAAAGGATAGTATGGTACATGATGGATTATGGTGTGCATTTAATGATTACCATATGGGGATCACAGCAGAGAATCTAGTTGATAAATACGAGCTTTCAAGAGAAGAACAAGATGATTTTGCTGCTTCAAGCCAGCAAAAAGCAATTGCAGCTATCCAAGCAGGTAAATTCAAGGATGAGATTGTTTCTGTTGAAATTAAAACAAGAAAAGAAACCATGACATTTGATACCGATGAATATCCAAAACCAAATTCTTCAAAAGAGAAACTAGGTAGTCTTCGCCCTGCATTTAAGAAGGATGGCTCGGTAACGGCAGGAAATGCTTCTGGGATTAACGATGGAGCAGCTGTGGTCATTGTAATGAGTAAGGAAAAAGCGGATGAACTAGGTATTACCGCGCTTGTTACGATCAAAGCGAATGCTTCAGCAGGTGTAGATCCTTCCACAATGGGAATTGGACCTGTACCAGCAGTAAAGAAAGCATTGGAGAAAGCAAATCTATCATTAGAAAATATTGAATTAATCGAAGCGAATGAAGCATTTGCTGCCCAATCTTTAGCAGTAGACCGTGAGCTACAATTTAATAAGGAAATTCTAAATGTAAACGGTGGAGCGATTGCACTAGGACATCCAATTGGTGCTAGCGGAACAAGAATACTCGTAACATTGATACATGAAATGAAAAAACGTAATGCGAAAACAGGTTTAGCTACACTTTGTATCGGTGGCGGTCAAGGAGTTGCTACTTTGGTAGAGAATGTCTAGCGAATTACGTAAGCGTTTACAAAAAAAGGAGAGGTGAAAAGCATGAAGCAAATATTTACTTCCTTTACAGATGCCGTTCAGGAAATTAAAGACGGAGCAACAATTATGGTCGGTGGTTTTGGTTTATGTGGTATACCTGAAAACCTAATCCTAGCCCTAGTGGAAACAAAGGTAAAGGATTTAACCGTCATTTCGAATAATTGTGGAGTCGACGATTGGGGTCTTGGGTTACTTTTAAGGAACAAACAGATTAAAAAGATGGTTGGGTCTTATGTTGGTGAAAATAAAGAATTTGAACGTCAGGTTTTATCAGGTGAAATTGAAGTTGAACTAGTACCACAAGGAACACTCGCAGAAAAAATCCGTGCCGGCGGAGCTGGAATTCCAGCCTTTTATACACCTGCAGGAGTAGGTACTCCCATTGCAGAAGGAAAAGAAACACGAGTCTTTAATGGAAAAGAATATTTACTTGAGGAAGCCTATACTGCAGATTTTAGCTTAGTAAGAGCTTGGAAAGCAGATAAGATGGGGAACTTGATATATAACAAAACGGCACAAAATTTCAACCCAATGATTGCAACTGCAGGTAAAGTAACGATAGCTGAAGTGGAAGAACTCTTTGAAATAGGAGAGTTAGCTCCAGACCAAATTCACACACCTAGTATCTATGTTCAAAGTCTAATTGTTGGGAAACAAGAAAAAAGAATTGAACGTTTAACTGTTCAGAAATAGGAAGGAGGTTCTGTGGAAAATGAATACACGTGAGAGAATTGCAAGAAGAGCTGAAAAGGAAATCAAAAATGGCGACTATGTCAACCTAGGAATTGGGATGCCAACCCTTGTGGCAAACTTCATGTCAGACAACAAACAGGTTGTTCTTCAATCCGAAAATGGCCTACTAGGGATCGGTCCTTACCCGACTGAAAGTGAAGTAAATGCAGATTTAATTAATGCAGGTAAGGAAACGGTCTCGGCGATTCCAGGTGCTGCTTATTTTACAAGTGCTGAATCATTTGCAATGATTCGCGGTGGTCATATTAATATTGCGATATTAGGTGGAATGGAAGTTTCCGAAGCAGGAGATCTAGCTAACTGGATGATCCCAGGAAAAATGATTAAAGGTATGGGCGGTGCTATGGACCTCGTTCATGGTGCGCGAAGAATTATAGTGATCATGGATCATGTAAACCGAGATGGTGAAGCAAAGATTTTAAAAGAGTGTACACTTCCTTTGACAGGAAAAGGAGTAGTCAACCGGATTATTACGGATCGTGCAGTCATTGATGTTACAGAAGATGGTCTAAAGCTTGTAGAGGTTGCAAAAGGGTATTCTGTTGAGGATATTCAAGGATCAACAGAACCATCTTTATTGATTGACGAAGGGGTAATCTTAGATTCGTTTTAGACTACTGTTCATTCTCCTTCTTTGTTATAATAATCCCATCTGAAAGGGTGGATTAATAATGGCAAAGAAAAACCAAAAGTATAGTAAACCGGTTAAAAAAGAAGACGATAGAGTTTTGTTACAGGATCACCTGAAAGGTGACTTGTTCGAGAAGCTTAAAGAGAAACAACGATCGTTAAAGGATGAAGAGAAAAGAAAACAAGAAGAAGTGCTTTTAAAGAAACAAGAGGAAGCTAGACTTCGGGAAAAAAACAAGTCATTTGAAGAGTTATTAAATGAAAGTTCAGTTGATTGGACAAAGTTCAAATAACAACAGACACTAGGACGATTCTAGTGTCTGTTGTTATTTTCATATCTTTTAATCTTTAATTTTTTACCACCTTTAACGATGTTGCTCATACGTGTAAGCAGCAGGAAGTTGCTGTTTCATCATCTGAATTTCATCCTCTGAAAGTGGTGTTGATACTGTAGATTTAATATTGTCCCTAATTTGAGAAATGGTGCTTGCTCCAGGAATGACAGCCGCTACATTAGGGTTAGCAAGACAATATCTTAATGCAAGTTCTTGTAGAGTTCTATTTGAAAAGGTTGATTCAAGGTTGACTAATGTTCTCGTTAGTTCAGTTGCAGATAGTTGCATGAAACCGTTTGATGGCATTCTTTCAGCCCAGGTGTTCGTAAGTAGTCCTTTAGCTAATGGTCCACGGGCTATTACACTTATGTTTTGGGAAGCAAGTAACTCAATCATCTCTTCTTCTGGTCTTCGATCTAAAATGCTATATTGCATCATTACACTTACCAATTTAGATTTTTTAACGAACTCCCGTATCACATTAGGCCGAATAGACGAAATGCCGTAATAGCGAATCAACCCTTCATTCTTAAGTTCTTCAAACGCTTCAATCGTTTCATCAATTGGATCTTCGATAGTTCCACCGTGTAGTTGATATAAGTCTATATAGTCTGTTTGAAGTCTTGTCAGACTTTTTTTTACAGCCTCTTTTATGTAGCTCTTACTTGGATCCCAAGCCCAGCCTTCTTGCCCAGATTCCCAACGATTGCCAACCTTTGTGGCAAGAATGATCTTTTGTCTTTTATTTTTAATCGCATGACCAACAAATTCTTCATTCATTCCAAAGTCATATAAGTCTGCAGTATCCAAATAATTCACACCTAGATCAAGTGCTTCATCGATGATGGACAGTGCCTTACTCTCGTCTTTTCCAAGTGACATGCAACCTAGTCCAATTTCACTAACTTTTAATTCTGATTCTCCTAAGTGACGATAATTCATCTTCATTCCTCCACTCGTTATTTCCATCATAACAAATAGGTTGATATGTAGAAAATATTAGTGATATTCTAATAAGAATAAAAGGAGGTTTTCCCATGAGTCGTGAAGCGCTTTTAATTATTGATATGAGTAATGATTTTGTTTCAAGTAAAGGGAACCTAACAGTTGGAGAGCCAGCCCAGGCAATCGTTGCTTCCATCATCGATTCAGCAAATGACTTCTTAAATAGAGATCAAGTGGTGGCGGTATGTATGGATGCCCACGAAAAGGAAGACACCCATTTTGAACTTTGGCCAGCCCATAATGTGAAAGGAACCTGGGGACAAGAACTTTATGGAGAATTGCAAGAGTGGTTTATGAGAAACCAACATAATCCCAATGTTATTTATATAGGAAAACCTGAGTATGATGCCTTTTTTCAAACTGATTTAGATGATCAACTGAAGCTTAAAAATGTATCCAGTGTTCATTTAACGGGTGTGTGTACCGATATTTGTAACTTCTTAACGGCGTATGGAGCCTATGCGAGAGGTTATAAAACCGTGGCTCATCGTGATCAAATGGCGACATTTACTACAAATCATGATGTCTTTATTGAGCATATGAGAACGGTATTTAAAACTGAAATTAGATAGAGTTTAGATGAATGAACTAGCTAAATCTAGTTCATTTATTATTTTGAGGAAGATATAATATATTTTTACAGTGACTTTTGATAGTCTCATTCATTACCCAATCTGAAACTGTGTGGTAGCGTTGACTGTAAACATGTAATTGTTGCTTGATCTCCCACGCTTTTCCCACCATCAAGATACCATTCTTATGTAAGTAGATTTTCATATCTATCCCCCCTAAATAACTATGTTAGAATGTATGGAGAATTAGACTTTAATAGAACGAGGAGAGTATAAATGAAAAAATTCGAAGAAAAAACACTATCATCAAAGACGCTTTTTGAAGGAAGGGTAATTGATTTAGTTTTAGAAGAGGTCTCTCTCCCAAATGGAAAAACGAGCACGCGTGAAATTATTAAACATCCAGGAGCCGTAGCTGTGATTCCGTTAACTTCAGACGGAAAAATCATCATGGTTGAACAATATCGAAAAGCTTTAGAAAGAACGTTAATAGAGATACCAGCAGGTAAGTTGGAGCAAGGAGAAGAGCCAGTCGATACAGCTATAAGAGAGCTAGAAGAAGAAACAGGTTATGCGTGCAAATCCTTAACGCATCTCATTTCATTTTATACATCGCCAGGCTTTGCAGATGAAATAGTTCATTTATATGTGGCTGAAGGACTTACTCAAAAAATAGATAAGTTAGAATTAGATGAGGATGAGTTTGTTGAAATGCTGGAACTCTCCCTTGATGAAGCGGTGCAATTAATTCAAGAAAATAGGATTTATGATGCCAAAACAGCTTATGCCGTGCAATATCTCCAATTAAAGAGGGCGGTTGAAGTAAAGTAATGGAAGAATATTTTGTCGACCTACATATACATATCGGCAGGACAAATACAGGAAAACCAGTGAAAATTACAGGAGCAAAATCTTTAACGATTGAAAATATCTTGAAAGAAGCTACACAAATAAAGGGAATGGACATGGTTGGTGTGATTGACTGTCATGTCCCAGAAGTCCTAGATGAACTACAGGCTATGGTAACCAATGGGGAAGTTATTGAGCTTGAAGAAGGAGGAATACGGTTTCAAAATGTAACCTTAGTACTCGGATCTGAGATTGAAATCTATGACGATAATTGCAAGGGCCCAATTCATGTATTAGCTTATCTACCAACGATAAGCTCAATGAAAGAGTTTTCAGCTTGGATGTCAAAGAGAATGAAAAACATCACTCTTAGCTCTCAAAGGATGTATGAAACGGGTATAAACCTGCAAGAAAAAATTCATATGCTTAAAGGGATTTTTATACCTGCTCATATTTTTACACCATACAAAAGTTTGTATGGAAGAGGTGTAAAATCAAGTTTGCATGAAGTTTTCGATCCAACTCTAATTGATGCCGTTGAACTAGGTCTAAGTTCAGATACGAATATGGCCGATCAAATATTGGAGTTACATGATTATAGCTTTGTTACCAATTCAGATGCACATTCTCTTCCGAAGATTGCACGTGAGTATCAGAAGATTAAAATGGAGAATCCTTCATTTGAAGAGCTGAGAAAAGCCTTGCACAATAGAGATGGTAGAGGAATTGTTGCTAATTATGGTCTTGATCCAAAGCTTGGAAAATATCATCGAACAACATGTGATAAGTGCTTAAAGGTGTTAGATAACGAGAAGGAAGCATGTCCTTCTTGTGGGAGTATCAAGATCGTTAGAGGAGTGTATGACAGACTTCAAGAATTAATCTCTAATAATGGAGAAACTGTAGTGGAACGTCCGCCTTATGTCCATCAAGTTCCATTGGAATTTATTCCAGGATTAGGTCCAAAAACTCTTGAGAAATTGAGAGATTACTTTAAGACGGAAATGAGTATCCTACATGAAGCCCCTGAAGAAGCAATTTATTCACTTCTTCCACATGGGATAGCGGAATCAATTTTAAAAGCAAGGAATGGTACGCTAACCTTTCAATCGGGTGGCGGTGGAAAGTATGGGAAAGTTAAGATTCTAAAAAAGTAAGTAGTTGGCTAAGTTGGAAAGCCCCCCTTCATTCTTTTGAAATCAAAAAAATGGAGGGGGGCTTTAATAGGCATAAATTTATGATAGAACTACTTAATTAATTTACAAAAGCGGAGGAATTATAAGCCGGAAACCCATTATATAGTTCGAAAACTACAATATATAAGAAATTTAGAACCCAATCTCCCTAATCCTTTATCTTTCCATAAATACATGTATCTCTTAAACCAGATCCATCTACAGCAACATCTTCATTTCGTAAAATACCTTCAAGTTCAAATCCAAGCTTTTCAGGAATTGCTCGGCTTCGAGTATTTCTCGTGTCTACCCGAATTTCAACACGTTTAGCTTTGAGTACATTAAAAGCAAAGCTGGTCAATCCTTCTGTCGCCTCTAGCATATACCCTTTACTACTCTGCCTGCTATCAAGCCAATAGCCGATTTCAAATCTAGGAACATCCCAATCCATTCGGTGTAAGCCTGTCGACCCAATAAATTCTCCTGTTTCTTTTTGGAAGATTAACATTCTTAAATCTTCTCTTTTTAAGAACTTTATATGAGACTCTCTTATATTTTCTTCCGTCTGTTCTAGTGTTTGTTCGTTTGCAGCAAAGGGTAACCATTGCTTTAATTCTGCCCGTGATGCTTGGATAGCCTCATACACAGCTTTACCGTCACCAGGTAATGGCAATCTAATTAGAAGTCTCTCAGTAGTAAACTCGCTTGGGAAATCTAGTATAATTGGGTTCATTCTCGCCACGCTCCTATTTTTTTGAAAGTATATCATTTCCAAATTCTTATGGAAATATTTTTCTTCTAGTATTTTGTCATAGTTTTAAATATTTTTCATAAAATCAGTTATGAGCAAGTGCTAGGAGGGGAAATGATGAAGAAGCAATCGTTAAAGAATATCATTGTATTACATATAAAAGAGCATTCCTCCATTTATTTATTCATTACTGTCCTATTTATGATGGGGATTATTTTTGGTGCTATCGTAGTAAATAGTTTAAGTGTAAGTCAAAAGCAAGATTTATTTATCTATTTGAGCCGTTTCTTTGGACAAGTTAAGGAGGGAGAGTTTTCTAATGCAAACGAGTTATTTGTGCAAAGTTACATGCATCATCTAAAGTATATTGGTTTTATGTGGATTTTAGGGATTTCCATTATTGGATTACCAATAATACTAATCTTGCTATTTTTAAAAGGAGTAGTAGTCGGCTTCACAGTTGGGTTCCTCGTCAACCAGCTAGGATTGCATGGTTTTTTATTATCATTTGTTTCAGTTCTACCTCAAAATTTAATAATAATTCCAGCCTTTATTGTCATAGGTACAATTTCAGTCTCATTTTCTCTAAGGTTAATAGGTCAAATTGTTATGAAAAGGACCAATCTTCGTTTTTTTCAAATCTTTTCTCGTTATACAAGTGTTGCCGTTATCGTATGCTTATGTGTAGTAGTTCCATCGGTATTTGAGGCATATAGCTCACCAATTCTCATGAGACAAGTAATAGATATTATTATAAAGTAATAATAATTACTTAGTATTTTATTTTTCTATTAAATAATAATTATTTTATTTTGACAGTTTCCTCTGATTTGCTATAATTAGGTAGTGAGGCGTAGGAGGGAATTTATTCATGGAAAATCGCATTGATCGGATTAAGAAGCATTTGCTCTCTTCTAGTTACAAGCTTACTCCACAACGAGAGGCAACTGTCAGGGTGCTTCTTGAGCATGAGGAAGACCATTTGAGCGCAGAAGATGTCTACCTCCTCGTTAAAGAAAAATCTCCCGAAATTGGACTAGCTACTGTTTATCGTACACTGGAGCTACTTACAGAACTTAAGGTAGTTGATAAGATTAACTTTGGTGACGGAGTGTCTAGATATGACTTAAGACAAGAGGGAGCTGCTCATTTTCATCATCATCTAGTGTGTATAGAATGTGGAGCAGTTGACGAAATACAAGATGATTTACTTGGGGATGTTGAGGTTATCGTAGAAAGAGATTGGAATTTTAAAATTAAAGACCATCGACTGACATTTCACGGAATATGTCATCGTTGTCATGATAAAGATGAAGCAACTGAAGAATAACCTTTCAATAGTAGAAAGGTTTTTTCTTTTTTGACGTATAAATTTTCTCTGAACTGGCATACATTTTAATATGGATATAACAATTCTATATTAGTGTGAAGTGTGTGCTAGAGGGGGATACAAAAGTGAAATCTTGGTTTCTATTAGTTTTTAATACGATAAAGGTGTTTGTTTTATTTACTGGGTGTACGATTTTATTTTATTACGGGCTTATGTGGGTGAATCAAGAGTACCAAAACTATCATCGTTATGATGAGCCCGAAGGATCCGCAATTAAAGTCTCAAGTGTATCTGAGTCTGAACCTAGCATATTCGATCGCTTGTGGCAATTTTATCATTTCGGGGAGTAGAGTAAATTGGAAGACCAACGGCAGGATTTCTTACATTATTTGGTTGTAGAACGTGGATTAGCAATAAATACAATTACTTCCTATGAACGTGATTTGAAAAAATATAGTCAGTTTCTTGTGCTTGTAGAAAAAATACAATCCTATCAAGATGTAAATCGACTACATATTCTCAGTTTTTTAAAGCACTCAAGAGAAACGGGTCTATCCTCTAGAAGTCTTGCTAGACATATAGCCACCATTCGGTCATTTCATCAATTTTTATTAAGAGAAAAAATTGTATCACATGACCCCTCTGTACATGTAGAAACACCTCAGACTGAAAGGAAACTACCTAAGGTTTTATCTATGAAAGAGGTAGAACAATTACTTGATTCACCAAAAATCAATACTACTTTTGGTCTTAGAGATAAGGCAATGGTAGAAGTTTTATATGCAACTGGAATTCGTGTATCAGAACTTATTGGATTGAATTTGGGTGATATTCATTTAACGATGGGTTTTTTGCGTTGTATGGGGAAAGGAAATAAAGAGAGAATTATCCCGATAGGACGAGCTGCAACCACTGCACTTGAGGCGTATATTGAGTCTAGTCGAGGCGAACTAGTAGGAAAAAAAAGTACAGATGCATTATTTTTAAATCATCATGGAAATCGTTTATCAAGGCAAGGGTTTTGGAAAATATTAAGAGCACTAACAAAAGTGACCGGGATTCAAAAAGAATTAACCCCACATACGTTAAGACATTCATTTGCTACTCATTTGCTTGAGAATGGTGCAGATTTACGTGCAGTTCAAGAAATGTTAGGTCATGCAGACATATCGACGACCCAAATCTACACCCATGTAACAAAAGCTAGATTAAAAGATGTGTATAAATCTTTTCATCCCCGTGCGTGATTAAGGTTATTAATTTCGTCGATTATGGGCAGATTTTTTAGATTTATTGAGTAATAGATTGATGAAATTGGATTGGCAAGATATACTTTAAGTTGTCTGACCTCCGACAAATAGTTTTTAGTCAATCATTCATTATTTGTCGAATAATTTGGGGATAGTATATAGGAACAGAATTAAAGGAGGAATACATACTTGAGTCAGTATCCTTTTAAACGAATATTTCTGATAGTAATGGATTCAGTTGGTATAGGAGAAGCACCAGATGCAAAAGAGTTTAATGATTCAGGCTCTAATACATTAGGGCATATTGCAGAACATAGAGATGGATTACATATGCCAAATATGGCAAAGCTCGGGTTAAGTAATATAGAAGAAATAAAGGGCATACCTGTCATGAAAAAACAACTAGCCTATTATTCTAAAATGCAGGAAGCATCAAATGGTAAAGATACGATGACTGGCCATTGGGAACTTATGGGATTGCACATTGATACACCTTTCAAAACCTTCCCAGATGGGTTTCCTGATGAACTAATCCAAGATCTAGAGCAATTTTCAGGGCGAAAAATTATCGGAAATAAGCCTGCATCAGGAACTGAAATCCTAGATGAATTAGGTAGTGAGCATATGGAGACTGGTGCACTTATTGTTTATACATCTGCTGACTCGGTTTTGCAAATTGCAGCCCATGAAGATATCATTTCAATTGAAAAACAATATGAAATTTGTGAATATGCTAGAAAAATTACATTGGATGAAAAATATATGGTAGGAAGAATAATTGCTAGGCCATTTACTGGAAGTGCAGGTAGCTTTAAAAGAACTTCAAACCGACATGATTATGCGCTTAAACCATTTGGACGAACTGTTATGAATGAATTGGCAGATCACCAACTAGATGTTCTAGCTATCGGGAAAATTTCGGACATTTTTGATGGTGAAGGTGTAACCAAAACATTCCGAACAGAGTCTAATATGGATGGTATGGACAAGTTGAATGAGACATTAGCCATGGATTTTACTGGACTAAGCTTTTTAAACTTAGTTGACTTTGATGCTTTATACGGACATAGGAGAGATCCAGATGGTTATGGGGAAGCACTAGAACAATTTGATACGAGATTACCTGAAGTATTGAATCAGTTGAAAGAGGATGATTTACTAATTCTTACAGCCGATCATGGGAATGATCCTACCTTTCCTGGAACAGACCACACGAGAGAGTATGTTCCTTTGCTTGCATATAGTAAGTCGTTTAAACAAGCGAACGAGCTTGAGGTGCGCAAAACATTTGCGGATGTTGGGGCAACAATTGCTGAAAATTTTCAAGTTCCATTACCCGAAAATGGAACAAGCTTTTTAAAAGATTTAAAATAGGAGGTATCACGGTGGAAAAAGTGATAATAGAGCGTTCAGCAAAATTTATAACAGAAAAGTTAAATTCAATTCCTAAGATAGGGCTAATTCTTGGTTCAGGTCTTGGAGTGTTAGCTGAGGAAATAGTAAATCCCATAAAAATTCCTTATCATGAAATACCTGAGTTTCCTGTTTCAACAGTTGAAGGCCATGCCGGGCAATTGGTGATTGGTGAATTAGATGGTGTTCAGGTAGTTGCGATGCAAGGTAGATTTCATTTTTATGAGGGGTATAGTTTACATAAAGTTACCTTCCCAGTTAGGGTAATGAAAGAAATAGGTGTTGAAACAGTTATTGTAACTAATGCAGCTGGTGGTGTGAATACAGATTTCAAACCAGGTGACTTGATGTTAATTAGTGACCATATTAACAATATGAGTCAAAATCCTTTAATTGGACCTAACGATTCAGACCTAGGTGTTCGCTTCCCGGATATGTCAGCTGCTTATTGTCCAACTTTGAGAAAAAAATCAAAAGATGTTGCGGACCGCTTAGGTTTAGATATTAAAGAGGGTGTCTATTTTGGAAATACAGGTCCATCTTATGAAACACCTGCAGAAATTAAGATGATTCGAAAATTAGGTGGAGATGCAGTCGGGATGTCTACCGTACCAGAGGTTATTATAGCAAGACATGCAGGTTTAAAAGTAATAGGGATCTCTTGTATATCGAATATGGCGGCAGGTATTTTAGACCAGCCATTAACACACGACGAGGTTATCGAGACAACGGATATGGCAAAATCAAGTTTCCTAGGACTTGTAAAAGGAATTGTAAAAGAAATCGGAGGAAAATAAACTTGAAAAATTTATTAGATAAAATGAAGCAGGCAGTATCATACATTGAAAGCCAAACAGAAGTAAAACCAGAATTCGGTTTAATTTTAGGATCAGGTCTTGGTGAACTTGCTGACGAGATTGAAGAAGCAGTTAAGATCGATTATAGTGATATTCCCAATTTCCCTGTCTCAACAGTTGAAGGTCATGCTGGGAAGCTAGTCATAGGAAAACTTAAAGGCAAGTCCGTGATCGCGATGCAAGGACGTTTTCATTTCTATGAAGGCTATTCGATGCAAGAGGTTACCTTTCCTGTAAGAGTCATGAAGGGATTAGGGGTACACTCCATAGTTGTGACAAATGCTTGTGGTGGAATGAATAAGGATTTCGAGCCAGGTGATTTGATGTTGATTACGGACCATTTAAATATGACTGGAGAAAATCCTTTGATTGGTCCAAATGAGGCTGAATTGGGACCACGTTTTCCTGATATGAGTCGTGCTTATACTCCTTCCTATATTAATACGGCAAAAAAAGTTGCTGATTCAATCAATTTAAACGTACAAGAAGGAGTATATGCTGGAATTACAGGTCCAACCTATATGACACCTGCCGAGCTAATAATGGTAAGAAATCTAGGTGCAGATACAATTGGGATGTCAACTGTTCCAGAAGTTATTGTAGCAAGTCATATGGGACTTAAGGTTCTTGGTATTTCATGCGTAACCGATATGGCAATTGGAGAAGAACTTGAACCACTTACCCATGCTCAAGTAGTGGAAGTAGCGAACCGTGCAAAACCAAAGTTTATTGAGCTTGTGAAAGAATTCGTTTCGGCGGTTTAAATATAGAAGGGCCTTTATTTAAGGAGCCCTTTTTTTCGTATAGATACGAAATTTATTAAGAGAAGGTGTTTCAAATGAGAATGGTTGATTTAATTCAAAAAAAGAGAGATGGCGGTTCTTTAACGAAAGAAGAGATCCATCATGTAATAAAAGGATATACAAATGGTGAAATTCCTGACTATCAAATGAGTGCCTTTGCAATGGCAATATATTTTCAGGACATGAATAATGAAGAAAGAGCTCACTTAACGATGGCAATGGTGGAGTCTGGGGATCAGATTAATCTTTCAATGATTGAGGGGTTAAAGGTTGATAAGCATAGTACAGGTGGAGTTGGAGATACGACCACGCTAGTAGTAGGTCCTCTTGTGGCATCTGTTGGAGTACCTGTAGCTAAGATGTCCGGAAGGGGACTTGGCCATACAGGAGGGACGATTGATAAGCTTGAAGCAGTACCTGGTTTTACAGTTGAAATGACAAGTGCTGAGTTTGTCAGATTAGTGAACTTAAATAAAATCGCCGTGATTGGGCAAAGTGGAAATCTGACTCCTGCAGATAAAAAGCTTTACTCTCTCAGAGATGTAACAGCTACTGTGAATACGATACCACTTATCGCAAGTTCGATTATGAGTAAAAAAATCGCAGCGGGTGCAGATGCCATTGTTTTAGACGTGAAAACAGGTGCTGGAGCATTTATGAAGGATATAAATGAGGCAAAGACATTAGCTAAAGCCATGGTCGAAATCGGAAACAATGTTGGCCGAAATACGATGGCGATTATTTCAGACATGAGTCAACCTCTCGGATTTGCAATAGGAAATGCTCTTGAGGTAAAAGAAGCAATTGAAACATTACAAGGAAAAGGACCGAAAGATCTCGAGGAGCTGTGCCTTGTTCTTGGTAGTTATATGGTTTACTTAGCGGGAAAAGCTGACTCGCTCGAACAAGCTAGAGAGTTACTAATTGAAGTAATGAATAATGGTAAGGCACTTGATACATTTAAAACCTTTTTACGCAGTCAGGGTGGTGATGATTCAGTTGTGGATGACCTAAGCAAACTTCCCCAAGCTGCTTTTATCACAAAAGTAGAAGCGAAAAAAGATGGATATGTTTCCGAAATCATAGCTGATGAAATTGGTACAGCTGCCATGATACTAGGAGCAGGTAGAGCGACGAAGGAATCAACAATTGATTTGGCTGTAGGGTTAGTTTTAAATAAAAAAATAGGAGATGCTGTAAAAAAGGGAGAATCTCTTGTAACAATTCACAGCAATAAACAACAAGTAGAAGATATCATAGAAAGGATTTATTCTTCTATTTCGATATCAGACGAACCTGTACCAACTCCAACATTGATTTACGATACCATAAAATCTTAAATATTAATTGCAAAGACGAATGATTTGGTAGATAACGGGTTAAAAAACAATTGAAACAACTAAGCTCTTATTCGAAAATTAGCCACTTTAAAAGCAACAAATCAGGTTATATAAAAGGAGTTTGGAATATCTAAGTAGTTCGGTTGTGAAGTAGAAAAACTGAATTCACAAGGTCTTAAGGAAAATCGCATACTTTTTAGACAACAAAATCACACAATAAAACGCAGAGGTTCAGTATCCTCTGCGTTTTTTATAGTGTAATGACCTGTCTTCCACTAAGGCTCCTTTTAGTTAAAGAATGGTGTACAAGTGTCTTACTTCTTTACTATTTCATTTTTTCTATCAATTCAAAGCCATGAATATTTCGGATTGTGATTATCTTCCCATCGTCATTAAGATTCATTATTCCAGTAATGGTATCAGTTTTAGTTTGTCCGTCTTTACTGTACTCCACGTAAACTTCGAAATTGTATGCATCATTTTGGATGTTGTCTATCTTTTGTATGTCAATATTTGTTGGTCGCAATTGATAGCCATTTGCAGCTGCTATTCTTAACCAAATCAATACGAGATTAGAATTAAGCAATTTATCTAAGTCTGCAACAAGCGGGTTATAGTTTTCTTCTAGGTACGCTAATAATTCAGGAGGATATAGTCCGTTATCAAGTGCATTAATTAGTTCATCACTAGGTCCTGTAAGCTCATTTTCCAAATAAGTTCTGATTGTTTTCACATTGTCATCACTGCTAGAACTACAACCTACAAATAAAATAATTACAGAAGATACAACCAATATTCTCAGGATTAAATGAATAATACTTGAATTCCAAACTTTCATATATCTCAACCCCTCATTAACTACTACGCATTACCTATGTATAAGTCTCATAATTTTTCACATATTCAAAAAGCATATCAATTCCTCATACAATCGTAAATATAACTTTTTCCATCCTTACAAGCAGTCACAATTGGTCTTTCAAAAATACTCAATCGACAAGAAAGTTGTTGCAGAAACGGACTTATCGCATTGTCATTAAGATACAACAGAAGTTCTGCTATCTCATTTGGTTCGATATTATAAATGTAATGATATGAAAGTCCCCATCTGTCAATAATCATTAGAAAGTCAATTCCTCTCATCAATGAAAACTAATATATTAGTCGTTCCTCTAGTAAGAAAATATCCTTTTTATAAAACCAAAAGTAAATAAACATACCGATCATTCACCTGTTAAACTTTGCTGTTGATTTCAGCTGCAGGATGCTCGTTTTCCGCGGGGCGGGCGGTGAGCTAACTCCGCACTTGCGCCTTCGGTGTCTCACCTGTCCCGCTTCTCCCGCAGGACTTTGAGTATGCTTCGGTGAAATCGGGAGGTTTGTTACTAAATATCACAATTTCGTCATACAAGAAACGGTTATCCCTCTATAGCTCTGCCGAAGCATTCGAGGAGTCGCGCATCCTTCCACTTCAATCAACATCTTTGAAAATTCAACATTGAACTTTAACAGAGCCTAAAAAATAGGACTCGAACTTTATGTTTTTTAACAAAAATATCCTAAATTTCCAATATTATTGAATAAATGTTCTCTTATTGGAAAAAATGGCAGTTATAAAGAATGGAGGGGTTCTGTAATGTTCAAACAATCTTTACGTAAAGTTGTATATATTACTTTTGTCTTTTCACTGCTGTTACCCAATTTGACATTTGCTGAAGAATCACAAGCAAATCTTGCAGAGAATGCAAAGTCTGCTATTTTAATTGAGCGTGATACGGGAACTATTCTCTATGATAAGAATAGTGCCGAAAAGTTACCACCAGCAAGTATGACTAAGATTATGACATTAATTTTGATAATGGAGGCCATTGATAACGGTAGTCTGACATTAGATGAAAAAGTAAGAACGAGTGAATATGCAGCTTCTATGGGGGGTTCTCAAATATTTCTTGAGGAAGGCGAAGAGATGACTGTGGAGCAATTATTAAAAGGAATTGCAATTGCATCAGGGAATGATGCTTCAGTCGCAATGGCAGAAAGAATTTCAGGATCCGAAGATGCTTTTGTTAAGGCAATGAATCAAAAATTAAAGGATTTAGGATTAAAGAACACCAATTTCGTTAATCCGACTGGTCTGCCGGCCAAGAATCATTACACAACTGCCTACGATATGGCTATTATGGCAAAGGAACTTTTAAAATATGAATTGATTACAAAATATACAAGCTTATATGAAGACTATCTTCGTGAGGATACAGATAAAAAGTTTTGGCTCGTTAATACGAATCGCTTAGTAAAGTTTTATCCTGGTGTTGATGGACTAAAGACAGGATTTACTAGAGAAGCCATGTATTGTTTAACGGCAACAGCTAAAAAAGATAATATGCGTATTGTTGCAGTTGTAATGGGGGCACCAACGCCAAAGGAACGAAATGGCCAAATAACCAAAATGTTAGATTATGCATTTAGTCATTATAAAACACATCCATTGCTTGATCGTTCTGCAGTGGTTGGAAAGGTCAAAGTCAGCAAGGGTAAGATGAAATATGTTGATGTAGTTACATCGGAAAGTCTCTCTGTACTAACGAAAAAAGGTGAGACAATTGAAGATGTTACACAAGAGGTTGTATTAAATAATCCTGTCAATGCCCCAGTGAAAAAAGGGGATGAAGTGGGGAAAATCCTCCTCAAGAAAAACAATAGTACTATTGTTGAAAGTCCAATTATAGCAGCAGAAGATGTGGAAATGGCCAATTGGTGGCAGTTGTTTAAACGTTCTTTTGGATATTTCACAAAAGTTTCCTGAAATATGATGACTAATTTACACGAATTAACACTAGTTTTGTCAGCATAGAAGGATTTTAAAACTCAAATAGAGAAATGACTCACTAGCTCTAAAGATTAAGGAGGAATAGCGGTGAGTCTTTCCATTGATTTAGAAATAAAATTTAGTGTACTTTGCATTCGGCTTGCAGGTGAACTTGATCATCATACTGCAGAAGATTTGCGTTCCAAGGTAACAGCTTCATTAGAAAAAAATAAAATCAACCATATCTTGTTGAATTTAGAGCATTTATCCTTTATGGATAGCTCAGGCCTAGGGGTTATTTTAGGAAGATATAAGCAAATCAAAAACAGTGGTGGGGAAATGGTTGTATGCTCTATATCACCTTCTGTAAAACGATTATTTGATATGTCAGGATTATTTAAAATTATTCGATTAGTTGAAAGCGAAGAATACGCTCTTGAGACATTGGGGGTGGCGTAACATGAAAAATGAGATGCACCTTCAATTTTCAGCCTTGAGTCAAAATGAGTCATTTGCACGTGTAACTGTAGCCTCATTTGTTGCTCAATTAGACCCTACAATGGATGAACTTACTGAAATTAAAACAGTGGTTTCAGAAGCAGTAACAAATGCTATTATTCATGGATACGAAAATAATCCAAATGGCATTGTATATATTTCAGTTACTTTGGATGACGGAACTGTTCATCTTACCATTCGTGATGAAGGAACAGGAATAGTAGATATAGAAGAAGCGAGACAGCCATTGTTTACCACGAAGCCTGAATTAGAACGATCTGGAATGGGTTTTACGATTATGGAGAATTTTATGGACCATTGTACTGTTGAATCCAATGAAATAAATGGAACCACCATCCGTCTAAGTAAACATCTAACGAAGAGCAAAACGCTTTGTAATTAAGGGAGAACTGTATATGGATGTGGAGGTAAAAAAAGAGAAGAGTGAAACATACTTAAAAGATCATGAGGTTAAAGAGTTAATTAAAAGGAGTCAGACAGGTGAACAAGCAGCTAGAGATTTAATCATTCAAAAAAACATGCGTCTTGTATGGTCAGTTGTTCAACGTTTTTTAAATAGAGGATATGAACCTGATGATTTATTTCAAATCGGTTGTATAGGATTATTAAAATCGGTTGATAAATTCGATTTATCGTATGACGTAAAATTCTCTACGTATGCAGTACCAATGATAATTGGAGAAATCCAACGCTTTATTCGTGATGATGGAACAGTAAAAGTAAGTCGTTCTTTAAAAGAAATGGGTAATAAAATTAGAAAAGCCAGAGATGAACTATCAAAGATATTAGGGCGAGTACCAACAATATCGGAAATTGCAGAAAAACTTGAAATTTCACCAGAAGATGTGGTGCTAGCACAGGAAGCAAGTCGAACTCCATCCTCTATACATGAAACTGTGTTTGAAAATGATGGGGATCCTATTACACTTTTAGATCAGATTGCAGATGAGTCTGAGACGGGCTGGTTTGATAAAATTGCCTTAAAAGAAGCAATTAGAGACTTAGATGAACGAGAAAGGCTAATTGTTTACTTGCGTTATTTTAAGGATCAAACTCAATCTGAAGTGGCATCTAGATTAGGGATTTCACAGGTTCAAGTATCTAGACTTGAAAAGAAAATATTACTTCAAATGAAAGATCGAATGGGCGTATAGCCTATTCGATCTTTTTTTTGCTCTTTATGAAGAAACTAGTTTTCAATTATATAAAAATTGGCTCTATAATATTTGTTGGGGTAACCCCAATTGTTTGCAAAAAAAATAACACGCAAACATCCAATTCTTTTATACTTGAATTGTCGAGAAACAAGTAGAGAATGGAGCTTGCGTGTATATGAATTTTATCATGAACTTACCTGGATTAAAAGAAGTGAAAGTTAGGAAGATTGAAGAAGCAGATGAAGTTATTAGGATTTATGTAGAGATGGAGCGTAAAGTTCACAGATGTCCTAGTTGTGATAAAAGAACCCAGCGCGTACATGATTACCGTATTCAAAAGATTGAACATTTAAAGTGGTTTGAG
>JBFILZ010000028.1:0-24794 GCA_041611945.1 Bacillus sp. (in: firmicutes) | reverse complement strand
CTATGTAAAGATTGTGAATTACTAACTTTTTATACGCTTAGGTAAGTTCTAAAATGCTTACAATTATTAATCATCCATTATACTCCAAATCTATCAAGACATCTTAATAGTGCTATGCTGAAGCATATCTCAATGGGCTCTACTATTATGCTTATACGCCATCCTTGGTGAAACCAAATGCATATATACGTTAATCGCGTGATTTGATCTAAATAGGTACCAATAGGCGCATATTAGAAGTGCGACATCATTCAGTAGGTAAGTGGTTAACACCAATAAAAAAAGAGTCTACCTGTAACCACTTCTCTTGAAAGAAAGAAGTAATCAGATAAACCCTTGATAATGCTAGTTTGATGACCTGTGAGGGATTCGAACCCACGACCCCTTCCCTGTCAAGGAAGTGCTCTCCCACTGAGCTAACAAGTCGTAAAATGTTAAAAAAGTCATATAAAATATTATATATACAGTATAAACATATGTCAAAATATAATTTTTATTTCCCTCACTTATCTTCAATTTGATGAATTTTTTTACTACTGTTGGATCAAAATTCTCCTCACAAGAAATCCTCGTTTCTTTGTGCTAAAATAATGTAACCCTACATTTCAAGTCAGCTTAATTTATTTTAATGTATTTAAACTTTTTAAAGCTATTTTATTTATACTATTGGAGGAAAAACGCAATGGAAATTCAAAAAGGTACAACGGAGGAAATCTCAATCTTCAGTAAATCATTAGGCGAAGAGGTATCTTTGCTCATTTATAAACCTGCAAATTACTCTCCTTTATATAAGTATCATCTTGTTATTGCGCAAGATGGTCAAGATTATTTTACCTTAGGTCGAATTTCACGAGTTATTGAAGAGCTTCTATCTGAAAAGAGTATCCCAAATACTATTCTTGTAGGAATACCTTATAAAAATGTGCGGGATCGACGTGAAAAATATCACCCAGAAGGTCAAAATCATAATGCATATATTCGTTTTTTAGCACATGAACTCGCTCCTTTCTTAGATGAACAATTTCCTACATACCAAATGGGACGAGGGCGAGTGTTAATTGGTGATTCTTTGGGTGGAAGTATTTCATTACTTGCCGGCTTACAATATCCAAATACTTTTGGTAAAATAGCCATGCAATCCCCATTCATAAGTGAAGGCATTCTAAAAAAGGTCAGTCAATTTCAACATCCGCATTTATTGCAGCTATACCAGGTTATTGGCACAAAGGAAACTGCTGTAGAGACCACAAACGGAAAAGTCAAAGATTTCTTAGCACCGAATAGGGAGTTAGCTGCCATTGTAAAGGGCAAAGGATTTGAATCCTTTTATGAAGAATTTGAAGGAAATCATACTTGGACTTACTGGCAACCTGATTTAAAAAGAGCTTTAACCTATATCCTCAATGATTAGTGTTTTATATTTTGAAAATTTGGTATAATGTAACTTACTATGATTCCAGAATTCAATTCTAAAAATAGTATTATAATTTGAAGGAGGATAACCAATGAAATATGGAATTGCCTTATTTCCATCAAAAAAACTGCAGGATAAAGCGAACTCATATCGTAAGAGATATGACCCAAGTTATGCATTGATTCCACCTCATGTCACCTTGAAAAGTGCGTTTGAAGCCTCAGAGGAAGCGATAAAAGACATCGCTCTAGAATTACATAAAATCGCATCAGAAGTACAACCATTTAGACTAAATGTCTATAAGGTAAGCTCCTTCCATCCTGTAAATAATGTAATCTATCTTGGTGTTGAATCAACTCCCGAACTAGAAGATCTTCATAGAAGAATGCATACAGGTTTACTTCCAAGTGAAAGTGAATTTGCATATGTCCCACATATAACTATTGGCCAAGACCTATCGGATGATGAACATTCTGATGTATTAAGTTCCTTAAAGATGAAGGATACTAAACACGAAGAAATGATTGACCGATTTCAACTCCTCTATCAATTAGAGAACGGATCTTGGACTGTTTATGAAACATTCCATTTAGGAAAGGAATGTTAAACAGTTGAAAATCCAAGTAGTATCGACACAAAAAGAGTTTGAAGATGCCCTTCATGTAAGACGAGTGGTCTTCATTGAAGAACAACATGTACCAGAAGAAGAAGAGATAGACCAATATGAAGACGAATGTACACATGTAGTTATCTATGACCAAGACCAACCAATAGCTGCAGGAAGGTTACGTGAGCTAGAGGGTCTCGCCAAAATGGAGAGAATTTGCGTCCTAGCTTCACACCGTAAATATGGAGTCGGTAAGCTTGTGATGGAGAAATTAGAATCGCTTGCCAAATCAAAAGGAATTGAAAAACTTAAGCTTAATTCTCAAACCCACGCTGAAGACTTTTACAAAAAGCTTGGATATGAAACCATATCAGATATCTTTATGGATGCAGGGATTCCTCATGTTACGATGATTAAACATATTTAATGCAACAGGATGCTAAGCATCCTGTTTTTTTGTGCACTTGAAAATCCTCATAAAAACTCCTTTTTTGTACACCCTAGTAATAGATTATTGGGATGGTGATCAATAATGAATTATACTGAGCTTGTCCTAAAATTAGTTGTTGGTTACATTGCTCTTATGGTCACGACAAAAGTATTGGGGAAGACACAAATTAATCAATTGACTCCTTTTGATTTTATTTCGGCATTAGTTTTAGGGGAGTTGGTTGGAGGAGCTATTCACGATAAAGATATTAATGTTTTCCAAATTATTTTTGTTGTGTTAGTTTGGGGATTACTTATTTACATTACAGAATTTATTACCCAAAAGTACGCTAAGACCCGCACTCTATTAGAAGGCAGACCGGCAATCGTAATCAATAAAGGGAAAATTAGTTTTGAGGCCTTAAAATCAAATAAACTAGATTTAAATCAACTTCTCAATTTATTAAGAAAGAAAGATGTATTTTCAATAAAGGAAGTAGAATACGCAATTCTAGAATCAGATGGAACAGCAAGTGTACTTAAGAAGTCTTTCTTTGATACTCCTAAAAGAAATGATTTAAACTTAAAAGAGAAAGCTGTCTACATACCTCTAGCGTTAGTAAGTGATGGTGAAATCGTAGTAGAAAATCTGAAGGAAGCCAATCTAGATGAAGAATGGCTTAAAAGTAAACTTCAAGCTCATGGTTGTAATAAAGTATCTGAATGCCTATATGCTGAATGGGAAGAAGGAGAAGACCTACATGTAATAAAATACTAGGCTTCTCCCTCACGTTTTTGTATCCACAAAGAGTAGTTTTTGATAGATAAACTTATTTCATTATCTTTAAGTAATGCTGTTAAATAAGCAGTGATTGCTGTCCTATAAAGTGTCCATGCTGAAATATGTGCAAGATTGATGTCCCAATGTATACACATTTGCCTAATTAATTCTTCATGGCTAAGTCCCTCTTGATAGTTCGATATTATCGTCATCATTGATTGGGAAATGGTGAAGTGATAATCAATGTTTTCTTGAACCGTTTTTTTGAAGTTTTCTTCATATTCACCATGTCCTGGAACTGATCCTCTTACAAGGATGGTTTTTAACTTTTCTAGTGATTTTAATGTATCTTGAAGGTCGATAATAAAAGGGATCTTATGCTTATGTAGTGCCTGTTTACTAAAATAGGAATCTGCTGCAAATAATGTGTTTCCAATTATTAACCCTAATTGGTATTCACTATGACCAGGAAGTGCCACGAACTCCATTGAGTAATTTTCAATTTCATGTACCCCTTCTCTGACAATTTCATCTATCGAAATCGCTTCACCTTCTAAAAATTTATTTCGCAATTCTTCAATTGGCTTATTTCCTTGGAAAAGATATAGCGGTTCTAAGATGGGATATCTCATGATAGCTTCTTCAAATACTGGAGCAATTGTATAAACCTTCTTCACCTTTTGTAAATAAGCTGCCCCGCCAAAATGATCAGTATGTGCATGAGTAATGAATAAATGTGAAAGAGGCATTCCAAGTTGATCCAGCTTTTTTATTACCTTTTTCATGGTTTGAGCATCCAATCCAGCGTCAATTAATAACCCAAAGTTATTTTGCCGAACATATCCAATATTGACCGATCCATGAAAATAAAAATGATGATCATTAAGTTTAATTAGTTCCATTACATTTCCTTTCGATTGGCTCTTTAATAGCTCAAGTATTTTTCTGATTCATTAAGAAATTATTGAAAACTCACCTCTATCAATAAATGTATGATAATCATACTAATGCGAAATCAGATCCATATTAATTTACTTTCCGATTTAAATATATTCGTTAAATTTTACACCCTTACCTGTTATTTCTGAAACTAGTTGATAATCTATTTTAACATGTGCTTTTATTTGGGTATTCTTATTTCTAAAAGATTCATTATGATGGGTTTCTTCTCGGTCACTAAAATCAAGTAATTCATGATTAGCCTTGTGATGCAATTTATTTTCTAAAGAACTTTTATTAACTGGTTGCAAAACAAAGGGAGATTTTACTGTTCTCAAAGTACGATTAGCGTATTGAGTGTATTGATAGTGAGTGATTGGAAGTATATAGCCCATTGTTTATTCCTCCTTATTAATTAATACCCGCAATTAGACCATTTAACCCTTTTGATCTATGATTAATATATGTCTTAACTTATTAAATTGCTTTTATACTTGTTCAAGTATTATAAAGGGAGATTCATAAAAAAAATGTTAGAACATGTCACAAAAATAAAAGAAGTAAACTCAAGAATAAACGTTTGAGATAAATGCATGTCAGACTCTTCTGTAACGCATTAACGCAGTGGGGGACTGTCCCCCACTGCGTTACTCAAATAATTATAAAGGCATCAAGTACCTTTATCTTTTTATAAAGTATTATAGATATTAGTTTTGAGAGTTATTATTTTAATGAAGGATGGCGAAAAAAATCTGAATCTAAACTAGCCTTTGGGCTTGAATAAAAGTGCTCCAATAAAAGCAAAAATGATAGCCGCTGAGATACCAGAACTAGTCACTTCAAACATCCCTGTCAGAACTCCTACTAACCCATGCTTCTCTGCTTCCTCTAAAGCCCCATGAACTAAAGAATTTCCGAAACTTGTGATTGGAACAGTAGCCCCAGCACCTGCAAAAGCAATTAAGGGTTCATATAGTCCAAACCCATCTAAAATAGCCCCTATTACAACTAGAGTGCTTAATGTGTGAGCTGGAGTAAGTTTTAAAACATCAAACATAATTTGCCCAATAACACATATTCCCCCCCCTACAACGAAAGCCCAAAAAAATGTACTCAGCATTATTATTCACCCCCAAATTCAATTGAAACTGCATGTGCAATACATGGTATAGATTCTTTTTGCTGGTAGGTTAAAGGAGAAAGTAAGGCTCCTGTTGCAACAACAAGAATCTTTTTCAACTCCCCATTTCTCATCCTATTTAACAAATGTCCATATAGAACAGATGCGGAGCAACCTGCACCACTACCGCCTGAAAAGACAGGCTGCTCCTCTTTATAAATGAGAATTCCACAATCCTGAAATTGGTCTGCACTTATTCCTAAATCAAGTTCTGTCATTAAATCTAAAGCCACCTTACGGCCAACTTCACCTAGATCACCCGTAATAATTAAATCGTAATAGGATGCATCCAGGTTTCGTTCAGTTAAATGCGTTTTGATTGTATCGACAGCTGCAGGTGCCATTGCTCCCCCCATATTAAAAGGATCTGTTAATGCCATATCAATTACTTTTCCAATAGTTGCTGAGGTTACCCTCGGACCATTACCAGTTCTGGCTAATACACAAGCACCCGCTCCAGTAACCGTCCACTGAGAGGTTGGTGGCTTTTGACCGCCATACTCCGTAGGATAACGAAACTGTTTTTCCACTGCGGCATTATGACTCGAAGCAGCTGTTACAATATGGTTCGCTCCACCATGATTAATAATAAAAGCACCTAGAGCAAGGCCTTCCATCGAAGTCGCGCAGGCACTGAAAATACCGAAATAGGGTATCCCAAATCCCCGTGCCGCAAAGCTAGTAGGTGTAATTTGATTGATTAAGTCACCAGCTAAAAGGAATTGAATATCATTATTTTTCAAATTGGCTTTCTCTATCGACATTTTTATGGAATCTTCTAGAAGAACTCGATGAGCCTTTTCATAAGTGTCTTGTCCCAACCAAAGATCTTGATGTAGTAAATCAAAATCCTCTTGCAAGTTTCCCATTGCTTCGAATGGACCACCAATGGCTGCAGATGAAACAATTACAGGCTGGTTTTCATACACCCATGTACGTTTCATTTGACTCATTAAATAACACCCCAAATAGTTAAGATTGTTTTTATTAACGCTACTATAAATGCAGAGAACGTTCCAAATAATACGACAGAACCTGCTAATTTAAATAAGTTCCCACCGACACCTAATACAAATCCTTCTGTTCGATGCTCTATCGCTGCAGAAATCACCGCATTCCCAAAACCAGTAACTGGGACTGCACTTCCAGCTCCTCCAAACTGAGCAATGTGGTCATAGACACCAAAACCAGTTAAGAGCATGGAGATGAAAATTAAAGTTGCTACTGTAGGATTTCCAACTGTAACCTCTGTAAAGTCAAAATATGTAATATAAAAAAGAGAAATCAATTGTCCAATACAACAAATAAAACCTCCTACCAAAAATGCTTTTATGCAGTTTTTCAAAACAGGACGCTTCAATTCACGATCTTTTTGAAACTGCTGGTACTCTTCCTGAGTAGGTGTTAAATCTTTCTTTTGGTCGGTTGCCATAGCTTATGCCTCTTTCTATTGATTTAAGTTTTTTCTTTTGATAGTTCTTTTATTTTTCTAAGTCGTTTCTTTAACTCACGATCCGATAGATTACCTTCATTATTTGCTAATTTTTCAAGCTCAATTAAGATCTTTCGATCGTGAGAGACAATAAGATCTACTTGAGGAAATGTTTTCTTTAAATCTTTATGAACTCTCTTTTCAATTTTCACTACATTAAATTCTTGAAATTTCTTCACATTGAATCCAACAAACAGCTGTTTGTCAAAATGAATGGCAATAACCTCATTAATTTCTTTATAATTTAAAATCATTTCTTTAGATTGCTTGGCAATTAAACTGTTTGTTAGTGTTTTATTTTGAGAAGTGGAATTATTTGTAGCGATTTTTAGTGGCTGATCCTTCCTTTCATCCGTTATATTTTGACCAGCCTGATTGGTACAAGCTGATATACACAAAAAAACCATTGTTATGAAAAAAAACTGTTTCATCTTGTATCATCCTTCATGCTATAGACTTAAGTTGTTATAAGTATTCATTCTAGATTGTGTATAAATCACTTAATTATGAGTGTATTTTTTTCCAATATTAGGTTATTCGCTGATGCAATTATTATTATTTTCCATAAGTATGTTATAAAACGATGTATGGAGGTAATTTCATGTCTTACAAGAAATGGTCAGAATTACCATATGCTGGTGAGAAGAGACCACCACGTCATGGAGTAGATCCAGAAGCAGGGAGTTGGTCTTTATCCTATTTAAATCGAAATGATTCAGGGGATATTCTAGGACCTAATAAAAAGAAAATTAGATTTGCGATCAAAGATCCAGAGACAGTTAACTGGAATCATCAACTAAAAGCGGTTCATAGAGCAGAGCAAAATTTAACTGAAGATGAAAAGCTCCTAGCTACTTATTGGGGAACTGGAGTGCCAACGAAACAGATTACACCTATTATGGATATATTAATTGATACGTATGATGTTTCTGCTCCTCATGCCGGGAGAATGTTAGCCGCCTTACATTCTGCAATAAATGATGCATTTATTGTGGCTTGGGATTTAAAATATAAGTGGGATGTAGCAAGACCTAACCAACTTGATCCTCAGTTAAGCACTGTTTTGTGTACACCTAAGCACCCTACCTATCCGTCTGGTCATTCTGTGATTGCAGGCTGCTCAGAAGAGATTATCCGTTATTTTTTTCCTGCTGAAAGAAAAAAAATCCGGAAGCTTGCCGAAGATTGCGCTGAATCCCGATTATATGCTCTAGTACATTTCCCTATTGATAATTCAGAAGGACTCCGTCTAGGGCGTCAAATTGGAAAAATAATAGTACGTGAGTTAAGCCAACAAACAAATGGGCATCTCCGTCCGATTGATAGGCCTTTTTACCGAACAAAAAACGCTAAAATAAATCCTAATCTAAAACAGCAAGCGATCCCTTATAATTTCCCTTCACATTGTAGTTCTAAAGTAAAAGACGAAATTAATGAACATTCAAAAAAAGAGAATGAATATTATAATGATACTGTGCCAAAACTTTATCTTTAAGAGAGGAGCAATCTTCCCCTCTTTACATATAACAACGCCTTTTTATCAAAGTGACCAGTAGCAGCAATTGTATTGGTAAAAATAAGTCATCAAAACTTTTGCAACATTTTAAAATGTAATTTGCATACTCCTCCAAAAAATAAACACTTAAATTAAAAGGCTCTGTTAAAGCTCAATGTTGATTTTTCAAACGATGTTGATTGAAGTGGAAGGATGCGCGACTCCAGTTGGAGCAGCGAGACAGGTGAGACACCGAAGGCGCAAGTGCCGAGTTGGCTCACCGCCCGCCCCACGGAAAGCGAGTGTTCTGGAACGAAGATCCCCTTATTTTCAGGGTAGCCAATTATAAAATCATTTACACCATTCTGAACTTATAGAAATTCAAGGGAAATTAATAGGATTAATCCTGTATAAAGGATTAATCCTATTAATCTTCACAAATATATGGTTGGTTGTAATTATTATCTTTATTTTTCTATTTGCGTAGTTCTACGTTGATGTTTGAAAGCAAAACATACAATATTATTACTATTTCCGTCGCTTTTTCCCACTACTACAACCGCAGTCTTTTTTCTTTTTGATTTCAGGTTTATTCATTACTTCCACTTTTTTTTCCTTTGAGGAGGTATTCTTCTTCAGCATTTTCTTCCCCCCTAGTATTATTTCAACTATTCCATATCCTATGTTTGAAGATGCTAAATCGTTCTTAATAAAGAAAAACGATGCTCCTTACTCTTCATTTATAAATTTTATAACAATTGTTTCAATTATTGCCGCACTCCCCGCTATAGCTAGAATCATAATTATTGGTTCCATCCATAGAGGCCACACAATCCATGAACTATACAATATGGCCGTACACCAAATGCCCATACACCAATAGCAACTCATCAGTTCACCTATCCACTTCCTTATTCCTGTTCCCTTTATCAGGATATAGGTAGAACTACTTCCATCCTCTAAAGTTTCTTTAAATTCTTCATGGAATGGTTTACGAAGAAAAAAGGTTATATCATCAAAAACTACTAACCTCGTTAACCTAAAGCTTGCTAGGCTAAAAAGGAAAAAATTAAATAGTGTCATCCAAACTCACTCCTTTACAAATCAAACTAGCGTAAAAACATTGATACACTTTTCATTTATCATACGGAATCTTATGTTTAAATGTTAAAAAAATGAGGCATTCCTCTATCGAGAAATGCCTCATTTTTAACCCTTTTATATAATTGTAATTGAATATGCTCATTTTTTCCCACTTAAATAGCTATGCATTGAATGTCTAATTCGAAATTTTTCATGAGTCATGTAAAATACCGTTTGATTCTAAAACCAATCATATGTAACAGGTAATTATCCAAACAGTATGTAAAACTAACTATCTTCCTATTAATTCTTTATATTTTGTCCTTCGCTCTCAATTCAGCTGCTTCAATGGTATGTTTAATTAACATTGAGATTGTAACCGGTCCTACTCCACCAGGTACTGGTGTTATCGCACTTGCCTTGTCAAAACAAGCATGATAATCAACATCTCCAAGATTCCCATCATTGTAACCCGCATCAAGAATAACCGTTCCGTCCTTGATCCAATCTCCTTTAATAAAGTTTGCTTTACCAACAGCTGCTACAATGATATCAGCTTGTCTTATGATTTCCGGTAAATTTGTTGTCTTGGAATGACATGTTGTAACAGTAGCGTCTCGATTTAATAACAACATAGATGCAGGTTTTCCAAGAATAGGACTTCTTCCGACCACAACAGCGTGTTTCCCTTTTATTGGAAGGTTATAATAGTCAAGAATGGCCATAATTGCGGCTGGTGTACAACAAGGAAAATCTCCAAATCCAAATGCAAGTTGGCCAAATCCGTAACTCGTAACACCATCAACATCTTTTTTTATATCAATCGCATCAAATGCTTCTCGTTCGTCTATGTGAGATGGGACAGGGTGTTGTAACAAAATCCCGTCAATATTCTCATCTTGATTAAGGTCATTTATGCAATTAATCAATTCCTCAGTAGTCGTTTCTTTAGGCAAATGAATCCGTTTGGATCCAACCCCTAATTTTTCACATGTATTTCCCTTCATTCTCACATATGTAGCCGAGGAAGGATCATCTCCAACTAATATCGTGGCTAAACAAGGAGTAATTCCGCTTAATCTAAGCTTTAATACTCTTTCATTAAGCTGTGACTTAATATGCTGTGCGACCACATTTCCATCTAATATTAATGTTGAATTCAATTGTGCATGCCCCCTTAATTGGTTAAAGGTAAAAAACCACCTTCGCCCAGACGACCGGCTTTTCCAAGACGCAGCTTCCTTGTGGTCTCTTCCACATTGTCGTCAGTCACTGCGATTTTTTTATGGTTATATGTAAAAATATACTACCACAAAAAAAACGAATATTCAATTTGGATTCGTTTTTTTCGTTCGTGTTTAATCCCCTTTGGAATTCCTTTTTAATTTGGGTCTGTGTTAAACTGGGTTGTTGAATTCCATTAACTGACCGTAGCTTTCCAGAGGAGTTTCACACCGCAATTTCAATCAACTTCGTTTGAAAAATCAACATTGAGCTTTAACAAAGGCTTTATTAAACTGGACTAAACCATAGTTTTTCTTTACTATCTGGACTACCTTTGTAATTTATCGTAATCTCTTCTCCTTGGGAAATTAACCTTAATGAATAGAAATCAATGGTATTTTTTTCGAAATTAATGCTAAAATTAGCGTTGGGTTTGTAAGAATGGTTGTATAATGAGCCAAATCCTAGGGCAATGGCTCCTCCGATATTATGATTAAACCATTTAAAATAGTAATTTCCAATTACAGTTCTCCTAATTTGAGAAATTTCTTTCATTGGAATTTCAATGATAGGTGAGCATTCGAAACAGACCCCCTCTTCAATAGGTTTTGTTGCAAATACACCTCTTCCTTTTCCAAAACTATCTTTAACCTCTAGCAACTTGATCTCTCCTTTATTATATTGACAAGTATAGTGTTCTAGTAACTTTTATTTTTGTGACTATTCCCCACTTTCTTTACAACTTCACTTGACATTCATGCGATAGATTATGCGCTACAAAAAATTATGTTAATACTTTATCATTAATGGCTCTGCTACCATTTTTGTTGAAATCAGCTACAGGACGCTCGTATTCCGCTGTACGAGCAGTGAGCGAACTAGGCACTTGAGACTTCGTTGTCTTACTTGTCCCACTGCTACCGCCGGTGTCTCATACCATCCAATTGGATAAAACTCATATGAAAAAATCAACATGGAGATATAGTCATTGATTTCCTATTAAAACTAAAGCGTCTATTTTTTTGTGTGTCTAGGCGGAATACCCACACTAAACATGACAAGATACATACTCTGTTAGAGACGATAAGTCATAACATATCTTAAGGAGGAAAATAGAATGAGTTGTGGAAAACACTTTGATAGCGGTAGTTGCGTATGTGATGTATTAGCGCAAATAGCTGCTGAACAAACTGATCATACTACAGATTGTCTCGGAAGCTGTTCACAATCAATCCGGGAATTAATGGGTGGGGTTGCACCATCTAACTTTAATACAGTACCAGTTCAACTTATTTGTAATACAAGTAGTGATAACTTCCCACCAGGTCCCCCAAGTCCAAGCACTTGTGGCACTGTTTTTCAAGCAACAGGTTACAGAAGAAATCCAACTATGCCAAACATGCTAGAAAGAGCTACATCTACATTTTTCAGAGTAGACTCAATTGACGTAGAAAGAGGTTGCGCAGTTTTAGAGTTATTATGTGCTGATGTAGCCGGCGGTAAAGGCAAGGCTAAAAAACAAGGACCTGAAAACGGTGAAGATAACGGAAACGGTAATGGAAATGGTGCTTGCCCTGAAGATTTTGATGTAGTCTTTTTAAGAACAGGTATCTGTATCACAATTGATTGCACATGCTTCTGTGGAATTGTCTGCTTACCTGCAATGTCCTTACAAAGAGCATAATTATCTATAGTTAATATATTTCTAGATTATTTTTCACAAATTTAAACAGGTATAGAATTATCTATACCTGTTTTTGTTCATGGACTCATTTTTCTACATAGATATAAGTAACAACAAAAAAAGAGGTGATAATAATGGAGCGAAATGAGCAAAATTATTTAACCAATACACTTCAAGAGATCATAATCATTCAAAAAACTGTAAAAGAGCCTGATTGGATAAAAAAGTTGTTTCTAATTAAACCTGTTAAAGATACTATACCTTTCATTCTTTATTTAAAAAGTGGTCACCCTTACTACGCATATGGTAATATTGGAAAACTAAAAGGTAAAGAATGTTTCACTACACCCTTTTTTAGAGTTGAAGATATTCAAGGTGGATATGCTACACTCATGTTACTAAAATGTATAAATAACCCTTCTGTAAATAATCATGGAATTACAGATGTGAGTCAAATCGAAAAGACTTCATTTTGTGTTGATGTTGATATCCATATGTTCGGCGGAATCCAAATTTTAAGTCCAGAACTTGTTGTGTAATGTTTATAAACTAATTACTTTTATTGTAATAATCTCATTTATATCAAGCTTTATCATTTTTAAGTTGTTCGTATTTAGGAGCATTATTGTATTTTCGTCTCGTTGATACGAATATATTTTTCCAATATAGAGTCGACTATTGAGTTTTATTTCAACCATAACTTGATTAATAAACTTAGGAAGTGTTGTTAAATACTTAATTTTATCCAAAGTATTTAAATCATAGAAAAAAGGAGAAAACAATTCTTTTCTAACAACACCATAGGATTTAGGTATTAATTTTTCTACTTCTTGTTGAATTTCACTATCGGAAATATTAACGCTTGATAAAATTTCATCCTTTTCCATAACAACACCCTGTATTTCTTTTATCACATCAGGGTGTTTTTCCTCTTCTTCTACTTCTTTTACTGATTCTACTACTGCTTCTGCTTCTGCTTCTGCTTCTGCTTTTGCTTTTGCTACTAATTTCGAATCAGTTTCCTCGACTACTGAACTTGCATGATCATGTAATAGTTTTGAATCTAGCACCTCACTAGCTTTTTTGAGTAATTCGTTCTCATCTTTAATTTCTTCTGTTTTTTCTTCGATTTTATTGGTTTCTTCAATTTGAACTGGTTCTTGATCCGAATTTTCTATCGCATTGTTCTTTTTTGGATTTGTATTTAATTTTATCCGGTACTCACTTTGCATATCACAAGTGGCTTTTTTGGCCAAATTTAGTGTTATATACATTAAAGGTTGGTTTTGTTGTGATTTTTTATTCAAAAAATTCCCTCCTTAAGCTTTCTATTTAATATGTATGCTCTCACTTTGTTTATTTGTCCATATAAAAGAAAAAACTGCCAAAAATTCTTGACAGATTCCACTATTTTTCATCCTTTAAAATAAAATTTAACAACTCAATGTATTCATTTATCTTACCAATATCGTATCTTTTTCCTTTTAACACTTTTCCAAATACGGAATGGTCGCTAAGCATATCTTTTATGGCATCAGTAAGTTGATACTCACCACCAGCACCTTGTTTTAAATTATCTAAGTAATGAAAAATCTCCGGTGTGAATATATATCGACCAATAATGGCTAAATTAGATGGTGGATTTTCTTTCGGCTTTTCAACCACATCTTCAATCTCTATTAACTCAGACTTATTTTCCTTGCCCTTTACAACACCATAATTCTCTAAAAATTCATCTTTTACATAGTTTAATCCAATGACATTACACTTCAGCACCTTATATACATCTATTAATTGTTTTAAGGCAGGTGTTTCATTTGAAATAATAATATCATCTGGTAACAATACCGCAAATGGATCATTTCCAATAAATGTTTTCCCAAGTCGAATTGCATCACCCAAACCATTTGAGTATGGCTGTCTCGTGTAGTAAATTTGCACTTTTGGCATGATATGTTTGGATAACAAATGTTGTTTATTTTCACGTTCCAAAAATGCTTCAAGACTTAGCGAATCATCAAAATAATCAACAATCATATTCTTTTTTTTAGAAACAATAATCAGTACTTGTTCAATCCCTGCCTTTTCTGCTTCTTCAACAACATAGTGGATTGCCGGTTTTACCCCAATTGGAAACATTTCCTTTGGAAGTACCTTTGTAATCGGAAGACTTCGTGTACCATATCCTGCTGCAGGTATGATTGCCTTTTTTATCATATAATCGCCCCTTTACACTCTTAGTGATAACTTATTCACAAAAGCAAAAAAAAGAGATTAACTATATAGAAAATGGGCATTAAATATTATCTTCTTTCGTTTATTTCTATCCGCTTATAAGCAATGAACCTCATTACACAATCCCCTCACTTGCATCTTTATCTTCATCGAAACTTTACTATACTTTTTTAAAAAGTTTTTGTTAAGACACCTTAAAAAAACGATGTCAATTGTAGCAGATGTGCAACACTCCTCGTAATTGCAATCGCACTTCATGCTTGAGATGAGAATTCACTGAACCCTATTTAAATAGCTGGCCATCTGAGAACCAGCAGGCACAAGTGCGACTAAGCGTCTAACCACACAGCGAGCATACTTCACCGGAAATTAACAAAAACGTTTTTCTTAAAGTTAATTTTATATCTGTTTTTTTAAAATGGGCGTTAATTCTGTACCCTAATATTATTTAAACTAATACGATATAAAAGTACTAGGTGTTGAAGGGAGAATTTTTTTATGAATGTATGTGTCATAGGGGCAGGTTACGTTGGTTTAACTACATCTGCAGTTTTAGCTGAATTAGGGCATTTCGTAACTTGTGTTGATAAAGATAAAACAAAAATCACAAAATTAAACAATAAAGAAGTGCCGATCTATGAACCAGGTTTACAGGAGTTATTGAAAAAAAATAAATCCCAACTTACCTTTACAACAAATAGCAAAGACGCCATCGAAAATGCTCAACTACTACTAATTGCTGTTGGAACCCCTCAATTGCAAGATGGAAGTAGTGACCTTGGATTCATCAATTCCGTCGTTTCAGATATTTCCAAATATATAAATTCTTATAAAACAATAGTAACAAAAAGTACTGTTCCCTTAGGAACCAACAAAGCTATTATAAAATCTCTTTGTGAAATTGGAATTGAACGTTCTATGTTTCAAGTCGTTTCAAACCCAGAATTTCTTAGAGAAGGTTCTGCTGTATTTGATATGTTCCATCCAGATAAAACAGTCATTGGTTTAGATGAAAATGATGTTACATCGCTTGAAGTCATGAAAGAATTATATAAAGGTATCAATTCTGTTTTCATCACAACGAATTTAGCTGGTGCAGAATTTATTAAATATGCAAATAACGCATTTCTAGCTACAAAAATATCCTTTATTAATGAGATGGCAAGGATATGTGATGCTTATGGTGTAGACATTCAAAGTGTCTCAAAAGGTATAGGGGCCGATCCGAGAATTGGTCCACATTTCCTACAAGCAGGTATTGGATACGGAGGATCTTGTTTTCCAAAGGATATAGCTTCATTGAAGTACTGTGCCAACGTAAGAGGAGTAAAAACGGATATTCTTTCAGCTGTACAAAAGGTGAATTCAAGCCAAATTAATATATATATAAATAAATTAAGCAGCATTATTCCAAACTTATCAACGAAAAAAATAACAGTTTTAGGCATTGCGTTTAAGGCAAAAACAGATGACATACGCTGCTCTCCATCAGTCGAATTAGTAAAACAATTAGCGGCAATCGGTTGTGAAGTTCACACTTATGACCCGAAAGCTTATTTACCAGAATTGGGATTATCAAATATCACACAACACCAGAACTTATATACAGCACTGTTTGCATCAGATTGCGTGTTCATTGGAACAGATTGGGATGAGTTTACTACAATAGACTGGAGTAAAGTTAAAGATTGCATGAAAGGTGAACTCGTAGTTGATGGGAGAAATTGCATCGATCCAATTTTAGTCAGAACTCATGGATTGAGCTATCTAGGAGTTGGTCGAACATGAATATTCTAGTGACAGGAGCAGCAGGATTTATAGGTTCTCATCTCTGTGAAGAGCTTCTTAAAAATGAAGAGAACTTTATCTTTGGTGTAGATCATTTTATTGGTCCTACACCATCTACCATTAAACATATTAATATGCGGTCTCTTACTAATCATCCTCGTTTTAAGCTAATAAAAAAAGATTTGATGAAGGTCAATTTCTCTCAACTCCTTGCTAACATAGACGTTATTTACCACTTAGCTGCAATACCTGGTGTTCGTTCAAGCTGGGGGACAGATTTCATCCCATATGTTCATAATAATATTTTAGCAACACAACGTCTTTTAGAGGCATGTAAGAATGTTTCAATTAAACAATTCATCTATGCATCTACTTCATCTATTTATGGTGAAATTAATGGGAAAGTGTCAGAAGAAAAAAAACCAGAACCCCTATCTCCATACGGAATTACAAAACTAACAGGAGAACATTTATGTACTGTATACAGCAAGTACCATGGGATTCCCCTAACAATTCTAAGGTTTTTCACTGTATTCGGACCCAGACAACGTCCAGATATGGCCTTTCACAAGTTCATTAAGGAAATCCAAGAAAATAATATGATTACAGTCTTTGGTGACGGCAAACAATCAAGGGATTTCACATTCATAAGTGATTGTGTTAAGGGTGTTGTTGCTGTCTTATTAAATAAAAAAGCTATCGGTGAAACTATCAATATTGGGGGGAAAGAGAGGGCTTCAGTTCTTGAAGTTATTTCTTTACTAGAACAGGTTTCTGGGAAAGAAGCAAAAATTGAATTCTCGGATCAAATTGATGGTGAACCAAAACATACATGGGCAGATATCTCTAAAGCTAGTGATCTATTAAATTATTCTCCAGTCGTTAGCTTAGAGGAAGGTTTGAGAAAAGAATGGGACTTTTTATCTCAAATTTATGGAGGTGAAAAACCATGAAATTAGCATATATTTGTACAGAGAAACTTCCATCACCAGCTGTAAAAGGGGGAGCTATACAAATGATGATTGATGGAATCTCCCCTTTTATAGGAAAAAAACATGAGTTAACCATATTCTCTGTTTCAGATCCTGAATTACCTGATTATGAAATCCAAGGTGATGTTGAATATATACGAAATACACGAGAAAACTATCGCTTTAAGGTTGCAGAAGAATTAAAGAGACACCAATTTGATGTAATTCATGTGTTCAATCGTCCTAAAAATATTGAATTATATAAAACTGCATCACCAACTAGTCAACTAGTTCTAAGTTTGCACAATGATATGTTCTCCGAAAAAAAAATAACTAGTGAACAAGGTCATGAAGCCATCAAACTCGTTTCAAACATAACAACAGTCAGTGACTATATTAAACAACAGGTTATTAACCGGTTTCCTGAAGCTAAAAATAAAATAAATGTAGTTTATTCTGGAGTTGATTTATCTATTTATCCTCCTGTTTGGACAGAAAAAGGCCAACAAATTAAAAAGACTTATAAAGAAAAGTATGGCGTACAAGATAAGAAGGTAATTCTTTTTATTGGTCGATTAAGTAAAACAAAAGGTCCCCATTTGCTCATTCGAGCTTTAGAAGGTCTTCTTAAGCATCATGATAATATAGTACTCATGATTGTTGGAGGAAAATGGTTTAGTGATAATGGAATGAACGCCTACGTTAAATTTCTATATAAATTAGCAAAGCCACTTGGAGAGAAGGTCATCTTTACAAATTTCATACCCCCTAATGAAATTCCTAACATGTTTTTAATGGGTGACATTTTCGTTTGTAGTTCTCAATGGAACGAGCCCCTTGCCAGAGTCCATTATGAAGCCATGGCTGCTGGGACTCCGATAATAACCACTAATAGAGGAGGAAATGCAGAGGTAGTGGAATATGGACATAACGGGGTTGTCATAAATCATTATAACAAGCCATCTGCCTTTGCAAAGGCAATTCATGAACTGGTTTTATACCCAGAATTAGCAAATTGGATGGCTAAAAACGGCAGAAAATTCGTTGAATCTAATTTTGAATATCATCATGTATCAGACCGATATGAAAAAGTATATTTACAAGCTTTCAATGCAAAAGGAATAAATTCAAGTGAAAATTACGAACTACCCACCACTTAAGAATTCTACGATCATAGAATTAGTCCCAGAGAAAGTTAGTAAAAAAAACAAACCTCTACAGGCATACATTGCCTTGTAGGGGTTTTATTTTCACTCTTTTATACGAACACTTGATGAAATCCATGGTTTTCTTAAGCTTTGTTCCTCGATAATAATGGTTACTTTATTTTTTGGTCTAACTGGTTCTTGAACCAAGACTTCTTCTTCTTCTTCGGCTTCGGCTTCCTCAATTACATCAAGTTCTTTCTCAGAACTTTTCTCTATCTCAACATATTCTGAACCAACTTCATTCTCATTAATTATTTGAGGAATATTCTTCTCATCTTCATTCTGAGAATTGGACTTCTCACTTTTTATTGTTTCAGTTGGATGATTTTTAATCGTACTCCCATTTTCACTATTATTAAGGCCTAATTCAACTAGCTGTTTACCATCCAAATTCACTTCTGGATAGTACCGATTATTAGCTGTTGAAACAATTTCTCCACCTTCATTTACTATTTTTTCATACTCAGACATACTCCATCCCATTGGACCAGGAGGGGAAAAAGTGAAATTTTCAAGTTGGAGTTTTGGTATTGGAGCATTTTCTTTAGATGAATTAGTCATAAAGAGTTCCTCCTTTTTTAATTTCTTGGTACATTTTCGGGAAATCTTTAAGGAAGTCATCTTTTGAATTTTCTACTGCAATAATATTTTGTATAGCCCATATATACTTTTCATTCGACCATGCACGTTTTTGTGCTAAATAATACTTATGAATAATCGAACAGAACAAATGTGGAAACTTGATATCATGCCAGAGGATTTGGTATTCTTCTTCGGATAAAGGATGAATTGAATCATAGGAACTCAATAATTGAATAGCAACATTGTTATCCCAAAAAGAAAGTTTTTTCATTAATTTATTTAAGATAATGCGTAAATCTCTAGATGGGATATCATACGTAATAGAGTGAAGTTCTTTCATAAATGGTTCTTCTCCCACTTCTATTAATCTAGCTAAGGTAAAATCTTGTTGACAAAATCCACCATTATTAATTGTTTCCTTTGTCCATTTTTTAAAAGGTTCTTTATCTAATTCTTGAAGAGCCTCTTTTCCTCTTTGCATCATTTTATCAAAGTTTTCTAAAAAAAGTTGTGAAAATGGATCATTACTATTTCTTAAAGCAATGTGTCTATTCCCTTCTAATTCTTGTAATTTCCACCTATAAAGCTTCTGCCATTTTTCTAATCTACTACGTTTTCTGCTACCTTCTGTACGATTAAATCCTTTTGAAGCTACATGGAATTTTCCCATGAATTGCATGACCTTTAACATATTTTCTTTATCGTAGTAGATAAGTTCTTTACCTACAATTTTGTCATAGAGAACATAACCTTGATTGCCTGCACCAATACATATGGCACCATTTTTAGTGCGATGAATAGTCGTAATTGGGAGCCCTTGTTGATGGAGATGCTCGTGTGCTTCAGCAATAAATAGCATTCTCTTAGGATGTACATCTGTCTTTTTTAAGATTTTAACACCTTGATCTGTGTCGACTTCCCAAGTATCCCTTCCACTCTTCGTTGACAGTAAGATTACATCTTTTATTTCAAAAGGGTACATATCAAGGATACGACGGAGATCATTTTGTTGTTCCTTTTTTTCTTGTTCCAATTGTTATCATCCTTTCTATCCCCCATATACTCTCAATAAATTTGTAGCAACTTGATTCCAGCCAAAATCACGTTCAACTTTTTGACGTCCATATCTCCCTAACTTTTCGCATTTTCCTTTTTCATTTAACAAATTATTAATCATACGGGCATATTCATCAGGGTTTTCAAAATCCTGAATGACATATCCATTTTTACCTTCTTCAATTACCTCTGGATTTCCACCACGGTTACTTGTAATCAATGGAAGTCCCGCTGCCATTGCCTCATAATGTACCCTTGCCAATGGTTCTTGCCATTGTGAAGAACAAACAAAAACATCCGACATAACAAATAGATCTGGAATATCTTTTGGTTTCACAAATTTTATAAAAGTAACATTATCCTGATACATTGCACCAAGAGAATAAAGATGTTTCACATAATTATTCAAGTCATCATCACCAAACCATTTAGACCCAATAAACACCATCATGATATCTGGATGCTGTTCAATAATTTTAGGAATAGCATGTAACAATATATGTGGGCCTTTTACTTTACTAAGTCGTCCTACAAACAAGACTACTTTTTTATCACGTAATCCTAATTCACCTCTAACTCGATTTCGCGCACTTTGACCTTGTGAAGTCCAGCTAGGATTATAACCTTCTAGGTCTACTCCTGAATAAACAGTGGAGGTTTTACCTTTTGCACTAGGGAAGCGAGATGTGATTGTTGTTCCAATATAATCACTTACGGTAATTATTTTTGATACCTTATTAATACATTGATTACCTTGTTCGTCACTCATTTTATCTAATGAAAACATTTCATTATGAACACTTAGCACAAATTTAGTGTTCGGTGAAGATTCGTGTAGGATTTCTATCCAATTTGGCCGATTACATAGGTGTACCACATCATATTGAGCTTCTTTAATATGATATGAAAGAGATTGAACATAATCATCTTCATTAAACCGAAGATACTTTACTCCATTTTTCGTTTCTGAATCCGGCAAATCTTTATCCGTAATTGAAATGACTGTAACATCGTGTTTTTTTGCGATTATGGGTGCAACAGCATCTAAATAAATTTGAATAGCACCTCCACGGATAGCAGGTACAGGCAGCTTTTCTGTTGCAATTAAGGCAATTCTCATATGCGACCTCCATTCATAGACATATAACATAGGGGAAATCCCCTTTAACCTATGATACGAGGTCTGACAGACCATTGTTCCTTTATACGATTCCTAAAATAAAAAAGGGCGAAAACCTCTGGTGAATTTGCCTATTTTTACGCTTGGAGACACAAGACTATGTCATTAATAGATTGTTAGCCATACATTAAATAAGAAAGCCTTTGTGAAAGGGGTAAAGTGATGGAAGCGCATAGGAATGAAATGAAATTGAATGAAAATGAAATTGAAGAATACGTGCTATCCCCTGAGGAAGAATTAAAGTTAATAAAACTTGCTGAAGCGATGGTTGGACATTGGGATGTAAATGTAGACAGGGTTGAAATTGTACAAGGTGGACAGATGGCTATTGTATGGAAGGTTTACACTTCTGATGGTGGTTCAATCTGTTTAAAGAGGATTCATAGACCTGAGAAAAAAGCCCTTTTTTCAATATTTGCTCAAGACTATTTAGCGAAAAAAGGAACCAGGGTCCCAAGTATTATTCCTAATAAATATGGAGAATTGTACACAAAGCATGGACCATTTTTATTTGTTGTATACGAATGGCTAGAAGGTAGACCCTTTGAATTAACAGTTACCCAAGACCTAGAATTTATTATGAAAGGGCTAGCAGAATTTCATCAATCCTCAATTGGCTATCAGCCACCACCAGGTGTCCCTATCTTTACGAAATTAGGTAGATGGCCAAATCATTATATTAAAAGATGTCAACAAATGGAGACTTGGAAGGTCGTCGCACAGACAATGCCTGATGATCCATTTTCCCAATTGTATTTAGCTGAGATAGATCCATTTATTGCAGAAGGTAAAGAAACCCTTAAATTATTACGTAATTCCGGGTATGAGGAGTGGGTATCTACAATCAAGAAAACACCTAATCTTTGTCATCAAGATTATGGAACAGGAAATTCCTTACTAGGACCTGACGGAGAAATTTGGGTCATAGATCTTGATACTGTTTCATTTGACCTACCTATTCGAGATTTACGAAAAATGATTATACCATTACTTGATACGACTGGAATTTGGGATACTGAGAAGTTTAATATTATGATTAATGCCTATGAATCTGTCGCTCCCTTAACTCCCGATCAAAAGAAAATAATGTTCATTGACATGCTTTTCCCCTATGAACTTTATGATATTATCCGTGAGAAATATGTCAGAAAATCACCACTTTTGGTAGAAGAATTGATTGAAGGTTTTGAGTATGAGAGAATTAAGTCAAATGCTCTACTACAACTAATCAAACAGACTTAATAAATAACAAAAGGGCGTGCAGTCTGCACACCCTTTACTTAGTTTCCTAATATATGATACCCAGAATCCACATGAATTCTCTCACCTGTAATTCCTCTCGATAAATCACTGAATAGGAATAACGCTGTATCCCCAACTTCCTCTTGAGTGGTGATACGTCGTAGTGGAGAACGCTCTTCGATTTCCTTCAATATTGAGTTGAAGTCACTTATTCCTTTAGCTGACAATGTACGTATTGGACCTGCAGATATGGAGTTCACTCGAATTCCATGCTTACCTAGGTCATTAGCTAAATACATCACACTTGCATCTAAGGAAGCTTTTGCAACACCCATAACATTGTAGTTTCCAACAACACGCTCACCACCAAGGTAGGTCAGGGTCACTATACTTCCACCTTCTGTCATTAAACCTTTTGCAGCTTTTGCCACAGCAGTTAATGAGTAAGAACTTATATTGTGAGCTAATAAAAAGCCTTCACGAGTTGTATTCATATAATCTCCACTTAATTCTTCTTTATTTGCAAAAGCGATACAGTGGGCAATTCCATGAATTAATCCTACGTGCTCTTTTATACTTGCAAAACACTTTTCAATTGCATCATCGTTCGTTACATCACATGGTAAAACTAAAGAATCATTTCTTTCCAATGACTCGGCTAGCTCGCGTACGCCGGCTTCTAAACGCTCACCAGCATAAGTAAAGACTAGACGTGCCCCAGCATCATGTAACGACTTAGCAATTCCCCAAGCGATACTTCTTTTATTTGCAACACCCATTACTACATATGTACGATTTGTTAACGATAAATTCATCGTTGTTTCCTCCTATATTAACACGAGTTATTAGTACCTAGTCATAGTATAACATATTTATAGTATTAATTACTATATGTACTTTCTTTTCAAATCCATTGTACAAAATAATACTGTTGAACCGAAAAAAATTATATAATGTAAATAAGATAATTTATGAGGAGGTCATGAATCATTGATACAACAATAAGTACCACAAAAAAAACAAGTCATCGTAAATTAACTAAAGCCAAAATTATACGTCGGACACTACTCATTACTCTTGGGGCAATTTTAATGGCGGTTGGTCTTGAAATTTTCCTCGTTCCAAATAAAGTTATTGATGGAGGGATTGTTGGGATTTCCATTATTCTTTCTTATTTAACTGGATGGAAATTAGGACTATTTTTATTCACATTAAATCTCCCATTCTGTTACTTAGGGTATAAACTTATTGGGAAGACATTTGCTATTTCTACCGTTTATGGAATAACTATTTTATCAATTTCTACCACATTACTCCATCCAGTCCCTCCATTTACTCAAGATTTATTACTTGCGACTGTATTTGGTGGGATCATCTTAGGAGTTGGGGTCGGAATTGTTATTCGGTATGGTGGTTCACTCGATGGAACTGAAATTCTTGCTATTATTTTTAATAAAAGTGTCCCTTTTTCAGTCGGTGAAGTCATTATGTTTTTCAATATTTTCATTTTAGGTAGTGCAGGTTTTGTATTTGGTTGGGATCGAGCCATGTATTCACTTATTGCATATTTCGTAGCCTTTAAGACTATAGATGTTACGATAACAGGACTTGACGAGTCAAAATCGGTTTGGATAATTAGTGATAAGTCGATTGATATCGGAGATGCCGTCCTTGACCGTCTCGGCCGTGGTGTTACGTATCTCAATGGTGAAGGTGCGTACTCTGGTGATGATAAGAAAGTCATCTTTTGTGTTATTACTCGTCTAGAGGAAGCAAAATTAAAAGACATAGTTGAAGAAATCGATCCGCTAGCATTCTTAGCTGTTGCTGACATAGCCGAAGTTCGTGGTGGAAGATTTAAAAAGCGAGCGATTCATTAATAATAATAAAAAATTATGACCATTGTAACCTAAGAATATGATTTCCACGGGTGATAACTAAGCACAACTAGCTCAGTGCAGAACACAGTGCGGTAGTCCGACCAACACTCATTGTAAAGTACTACATACTCTATATAACAGTAAAAAAGACAGTAGAATTTTTTCTACTGTCTTTCTTACTGTTTTTATCCAATTAATTTTTAAATCCAATACGACGTCCAAACTCTAAGACCATTTTCAACTCATTTACATATTCTCGAGATCCCGTTACGATCAGACGGTCTCCTAATTTAAGTTCTGTATCACCGTGTGGGACAATTGAAT